>CAMBSS010000110.1 GCA_945870465.1 Bordetella parapertussis
AGCGCGTCGCCCACGCGCATTTCATCCCATACGCGCCGGCCGTCATTGTAACGGAAGCCGGCGAGCGGCGAGTTGCGCACGACCATGTGCACAGCCGTTTCCGCCGGACTGGCGGGTGCGGCAAGCAGGAGTCCAAGCATCAGCAGGAAGCGCCTCATGCCCCTGTAAACGCGCGGGGCGGGGCTGCGGAGATATTACTTAGGTAATACTAGAAAGGTTTTACAACGACCAGGATGACGATTGCGATCAGGATGACGACCGGCAATTCGTTGAGCCAGCGGTAAAACACGTGACCATGACGGTTACAGTCGTGTTTGAAGTCCATCATCAGCTTGCCGCAATACACGTGATAGGCGATGAGGACTGCGACCAGCGCCAGCTTGGCATGCAGCCAGCCACCGTTAAAGCCGTAGCCCAACCACAGCCATGTGCCGGAGACGAGCGTCAACACCGCGCCCGGCGTCATGATGCCGAAAAACAATTTCCGCTCCATGATCTTGAAACGCGCGATGCCCACGGCGTCGTCCGCCATCGCGTGGTAGACAAAGAGCCGCGGCAAATAAAACAGCGCGGCGAACCAGGTCACCATGAATACGATGTGAAACGCTTTTATCCAGAGCACCATATTTCCTTCCCCTTGCACCCTATGTGCGAATTGAGCGGCGGTTTCACCGTCCGCTCCTATTCGCACAGTTATGTCGGCGCCCCTTTGCGGGGGCGTCCCGACATAACTCATTTTAGGAGACGACGCCGAGTTAAAGCCAGCGCCACATAAAACCCGCCAATCGCGAACAGCGCCAGTACCGCGGCATGCGCCGCCCACGCGGCAGGCACCGCGTCGTTCATCAGCGGCCTCACCAGCGCGACCGCGTGCGTCAGGGGCAGGAACAGGGCCGCCTGCTGCAGTGCCGGCGGGAACTGGTCGGCGGGGAAAAACACCCCGCACAACATCATCATAGGCGTGATGAAAAGCGTGAAGTAATACATGAAGAAGTCATAGCTCGGGGACAGCGCGGTGATGATGAGCCCGAGGCTGGCGAACGCGAGGCCGGTGACGAACATGACGGGCAGCACCCACAGCGCCAGCGCCGATTGCGCGAAGCCGAGCGCTATCGACACCACCAGCACGGCGCTGCCCGCCATGAAGCTTTTGCTCGCGGCCCACACCAGTTCGGCGACCAGCACGTCATCGAGCGTGATCGGCGCGTTCATGATGGCGTCCCAGGTTTTTTGCACGTGCATGCGCGAAAAACCGGAATACATCGCTTCGAAGGACGCGCTCATCATGGTGCTGGAACACACCGTGCCGGCGGCGAGGAAAGCGATGTACGAAGTGCCGAACGTATCGGGCAGCATGCGCCCCAGGCCATAGCCGAAGCCCAGCATGTAGATCATGGGGTCGGCCAGGTTGCCGAGCATCGACGGAATCGCGAGCTTGCGCCAGACCAGCATATTGCGCCGCCACACGTGTATGAAACGCAGGCTGATCCGGGGTAACGACCAGATTTTTGCGGGACTCATATCAAAAAATCCAAGCAACCGCCGATAAACGCCGATGAACGCGGATGAAAAGTGATAATTCAGATGACGGTGTGCATAAATAATCCGAGAAAATAGCGAATGCTGTTTTCCCTCGCTTCCTCTGTATCAAGCGCCAATTCATCGTGTTCTTATCTGCGTTCATCGGCGTTTATCGGCGGTTCCGCATTGTTGTTAATCCCGCAGATCGCGGCCGGTGAGGCGCAGGAATACGTCTTCGAGGTTCGCCGGGCGATGCAGGTAGCGCAACTCGGGCATTTGCTCGAGGTTGTGCAGCAGCGGTTCGACATTGTGCGCATAGCAAAAGACCGTTTCGCCGGTCTGCTCGCAGCGTTCGCACAACTTGCCGCCATGCGCGGCTGCCCATGCTTCAGCGCCGTCGCCAAACACCTCAACGACCTGCGGCTCGATATGCGCGCCGATGAGTTCGCGCGGCGTGCCGCTCGCCATGATGCGGCCATGGTCCATGATGGCGAGGCGGTCGCACAGGCGCTCGGCTTCGTCCATGAAGTGCGTCGTCAGGAAAATCGTTTTGCCCTGCGCCGCGAGCTGGCGCAGGCGCTGCCAGATCAAATGCCGCGCCTGCGGGTCGAGGCCGGTGGTCGGCTCGTCGAGAAAAATCAGGTCGGGATCGTTGATGAGAGCGCGCGCCAGCGTGAGCCGCCGCTTCATGCCGCCCGACAGCGCTTTGATGTTGTCGTCGGCGCGGTTGGCAAGGCCTGCGAATTCGAGCAGCGCCGGTATGCGCGCATTGATATAGGCAGCGGTGAGACCGAAGTAGCGGCCGTACACCATCAGGTTTTCGCGCACGGTGAAATCGGGATCGAGATTGTCCATTTGCGGCACTACGCCGACCCGCGCGCGCGCCTTGCGCGCTTCGCGCGGAATCGGCAGGTCGAACATGCTGATGGTGCCGGCGTCGGGTTCGGTAAGACCGAGGCACAACCGCAAGGTGGTTGTTTTGCCCGCGCCGTTGGGGCCGAGCAGGCCGAAGCATTCGCCCGGCTTCAATTCCAGATCGATGCCGGCCACCACTTCGTGCGCGCCGTACGATTTCCGCAGGTCGCGGGTGACGAGATAAGTCATCGGCAGTGCCGCGTCACGATCTGCTGGATGATATGCAGGCGGCCATGAAAAAAATGCTCGCCGCCCGGCACCACCACGACCGGCAGGTTCTGGGGCCGTGCCCAGTCGAGTACTGCTGACAGCGGCACCACGTCGTCGACTTCGCCGTGGATGACCAGCGCGCCGGCGGCGACTTCTTCCGTCGCAAAGCGGTTCACCGCCGGCGCCACCAGCACGAGCTGGTCGGGCTTAAGCGCCTTGGCGACGCGTGTCTGCACGAAACTGCCGAACGAGAAGCCGGCGCAGGTGAGCGGCAACTGCCCGTATTTTTCCTGTGCGTAACGCACGACCGCAATCAGGTCGGCGGTCTCGCCGCGGCCTTCGTCGTGAATTCCGGTGCTGGCGCCGACGCCGCGAAAGTTCGGCCGTAGCGCAACGAAACCCAACGCGTAAAACGTGCGCGCGAGGGTCGTCACCACTTTGTTGTCTTTGGTGCCGCCCATCAGCGGATGCGGGTGCGCGATCAGCGCGATGGCGCGCCGGCTGTCACCGGGATCGCTGACGTCGACTTCGATCTTGCCCGCCGGCCCGTCGAGCAGCAGATTTTCTGTCGTCGCAGGTCTCAAATCTTCAGGCGTTCGACTACGCGGCCGTTCTGCAAATGCTCGCTGACGATTTCGTCGATGTCTTCGCGGTCCACGTAGGTGTACCAGACTTCTTCAGGGTAGACGACCAGCACCGGGCCTTCTTCGCAGCGGTCGAGGCAACCCGCCTGGTTGATGCGCACCTTGCCGGCGCCGGAAAGCCCCAGCGATTTTATTTTGTCTTTCGCGTAGTCGCGTATTTCCGTCGCGCCGCGGTCATTGCAGCAGACGCGGCTGCCATCGCGCTGATTGCAGCAGAAAAAAACGTGGTGCTTGTAGTAGCTCATAAATTATGGTTTTGGCGACGTGAGGCAATGACGGACTTAATCGGGTCTGTATGGTACTGCAAAAGCCGCTCTAATGACTAATCAGAACGCGTTGTACTTGCGGGCGTTGCCCTTCGCGCGCCGCACCGGATACTTGCGGGCATTCACACGCATCTTGCGCCGCGCCGCCGCCAGCAGATCGATATCGAGCACATCGGCAAGCCGTGTGAGGTAGAGCAGCACGTCGGCGATTTCGTCTTCGACCGCGCGTTTTCCCGTGGCGTCGAAACGCGTGCTTTGCTCAGGTGTGAGCCACTGAAAATGTTCGAGCAGCTCAGCGGCTTCTACGCTCAAGGCCATGGCGAGATTTTTCGGTGTGTGGAACTGCTGCCAGTCGCGCGCGGCGGCAAAGCGGCGCAGCGCATCGCGCAGGCCGGTGAGGGTGGCAGGTTGTCGGGGCATGGATGGGCTTTCCTTGAAATGCAGTGGTTCAGCGCGCGCGGCGGGCAGGGCCGGCACGCAAGAGTCCGATCAGGAGCAGGATTGCGACGAACGGCCAGCACTGTGAAAGAATGCGCACGATGCCGCCGAAATTGGCCAGGTGCGTAGTCTGCACGCTGGTCGTGAAGACCGGCAGCGTCTGGTACGGATTGTCGGGCGTGATGTTGACGATCACTACTACGGCCACCACACAGACAGCGGCGAGCGCCGCACGCGCCCACGGCGCCAGCCAGTACAGTAACGCCACGCCTACGGCGCCGGCCGCGAGACCCGATCCCACGCCGGGCGTCAGCCATTGCAGACCGCTGGCAGCGCGCGTGAAAGCAATCGCGGCTATCGATTTGGCGGCCATGCTCAGCAGCAGCGTCACCACCATTGCGCGCAACGCATAACGCGGCGACTGCATCAGCAGTGAGACGATGAGGCCCACAGCCATCACCGTCAGGGTCACCACGGCAGCTTCCGCCAGCAGATAGGCCTGGGACGAATGCATGAACATCGGTGTGATACCTAACGCCTCGCGCAGATTGCCGCTGCCGAACGCGAGCGGCGACGGATGAAACTGGATCACGACCCACAGCGCCACCACCAGCAGGCCGCAGTCGCCCAGCCTGCCCGACCGCACCATGCGCTGGCGCAATGCCGCCAGCGGATTGTTCCAGAGCGTCAGCAGCAGCGCGCCGAGCGCGCCGAGTACGGCGCCAGCGCTGTTGGAAAGCAGATCGACGTTCGAGGCTATGCGTGCCGGCAGAAACATCTGCACGCTTTCCAGCAGCAGGCTCAGCACTGCGGCGACCAGCGTGGCAATCACGAAAGCGGCGGCGGGTGCCAGCGGCGGGCGCAGCGCGAAATACAGCATGGCGCCCAGCGGCAGATAGGCCACCACGTTCAGAGCGATGTCGGTCGCGGTGATATAGCGCGGCCAAGGTGCTGTCAGAAAGCGCAGCACTTCATCGGGCGGCATGCGCCAGCCGGCGAACGGCTGCAAGCTGGCATACACGATGACCAGTGTGTAAGCTAGCGCTATGTATCCGGCAAGCTTGGGCCCACGCGACATGACAGTATTCTATGACGTTTTCAATGGCGATGCAGATGGTATCTGCGCGCTGCATCAGCTGCGGTTGGCAGAACCTCGCGCAAGTGTGCTTGTCACCGGTGTCAAGCGCGACATCGCGCTGCTCGAACGCGTCGAGGCGCAAGCGGGCGACACGGTCACCGTGCTCGATATCTCGCTGGCACGCAATATTGCCGCGCTGCAAAAATTGCTCGCGCGCGGCGCGCACTGCCGCTACTTCGACCATCATTTCGCGGGCGAGGTGCCGGCGCATCAGAATCTCGAGGCGCATATCGATACCGCGCCGGATGTGTGTACGAGCCTGTTGGTCGACCGCTATCTCGGCGGCCGCCAGCGCGCCTGGGCGGTGGTCGCGGCGTTCGGCGACAATCTCGCCGCGGCGGCGTCGAGCGCGGCCGCTCCGCTCAACCTGAACGACCTCCAGCTCGCGCAGTTGCAGGAACTCGGGGAATGCATCAATTACAACGCGTACGGCGAGAGCGTCGAAGACCTGAATTACCATCCGGCCGATTTGTACGAGACGCTTGCGCGCTATCCCGACCCTTTCCAGTTCATCACCGGCGAACCCGTGTTCGAAATTCTGCGCGCCGCACGTGCCGACGACCTGTTTCGTGTGAGCGAACTCGAGCCGGCGCTGGAAAATGCGCGCGGTGCAATCTACGTATTGCCGGACGTTGCATGGAGCCGGCGCGTCAGCGGTACATTCGGCAACCAGCTCGCGGCCGGGAATCCCGAACGTGCGCATGCCGTGCTGACGGCCCGTGGCGATGCTTACGCAGTCAGCGTGCGCGCGCCGGTGGCGCAGCCGCGCGGCGCCGACGAGTTATGCCGGCAGTTCGCGGGCGGCGGCCGGCAGGGCGCGGCGGGAATAGACGTGCTGCCCGCGGGCGAATACGAGCGGTTCGTGGCGGCGTTCGATAAAGCGTACGGCTAGGTACTAGCTATTCAATCTTGAACCGCGAAGGACGCGAAGGACGCGAAGGGAAGCTTCAGAAGGTGAGGGGAATCGATTTTTAGAAATTTTAGTGAGGCAATTTGGAATCAACTCAACGACTTTTTTTGAATTCCTTTGATTTTCCTTTGCGTCCTTCGCGTCCTTTGCGGTTAAAGACTTGCGCTTTTAGTCGTGTACACGCAGTGGAGTATTAGCAAAAATCCACTGTAAACCAACTTTGCAAGTTACTCGGCCTTGATATTGCCGTCGCGGATGACTTTGCCATATTTGTTGTTCTCGGCCTTGATGAAGGCGGCGAATTCGTCGGGTGTATTGCTGGTCGGGTCGCCGCCGAGCGAGATCAACCGGTCTTTGACGCCCGCGTCCGCGGCGGCGCGTTTGACGTCAGCCTGGATTTTCGCGATCACGTCGGCCGGCGTGCCGGCGGGCGCCAGAAAACCGAACCACTGCGTCGATTCGAAATCGATGCCTGCTTCATGCAGAGTCGGCGTCTCGGGTGAGGCCGCGCTGCGTTTCGCCGAGGTGACGGCGAGCCCGCGGATGCGGCCCGACTTGATATGCGGAATGATGGGTGCCAGGCCGAGGATGGCCGTCGGGATCTGGCCGCCGACGAGATCAGTGACGGCGGGCGCCGCGCCCTTGTACGGAACGTGCAGATAGTTGATGCCGGCATTGGTTTTCAGCCACTCGCCGGCAAGGTGCTGGGTGCTGCCGGTGCCGCTGGAGCCGAACGGCAAACCACCCGCCGTTTTTTTCGAGAGCGCGATCAATTCCTTGACCGTCTTCGCGGGCACCGAGGCATGCACCACTATCATGTTGGGGTACGTTGCGGCGAGTGAAATGGGCGCGAGTTCCTTGAACGGGTCGTAGTTCATTTTGGCGTAGAGCGCGGGATTCAGCGCGATTTCCGCGGGCGAGCAGATGAGCAGGATATAGCCGTCTTTCGGCGCGCGCACCACCGCTTCAGCGCCTATCATGCCGCTCGCGCCGGGCCGGTTTTCGATCACTACCGTCTGGCCCCAGTACTCGGCAAGCTTCTGGCCGAAAGCGCGCGCGGTGATATCGAGGCCGCCGCCGGCGGGAAACGGCACGATGACGCGCACCGCTTTCGCCGGGTACGACTGCGCGTGCACTGCACCCGCGCAAAACAGCATGAGAGTGGCGAACCAGCGTATTCGGTGCAGCATGGCGGTCTCCGTGGTGTGGCAGTCGAATTCGATACTAAACGAAAACGCCGCTATTAGCTAAGCGGCAGCTTCGCGGCGGTTCATCTTCAAGACGTCCATTTCAATGGTCGCGAATGCGATGAGCCACAAGAGCGCGTCGTACGCGTCCAGCCATTCGCCGCGCCACGCCCACGCCAGCACCAGCAGGGCGAGCCCCGCGTACAGCGTGACCGCCGCCGCGGTAAACCACCGGCGGTGACGGGCAACGCGTTGTGGGCGACGCACTTCGAGTTCGAGCAACACGACGACGGCGATCCACAGGATGGTGTTGATAGCGTCCAGGCCATTGCGCTCGATGACATAGCCGATACCGGCGGCGCATACGCCGGCCGCCGCGACCAGCCTGACCGCGCTGATGGTGACGGCGGCGCGCGGCGCGCGCAAGTGCCGGGCAAAGCCGGTTTCCAGCGCGAAGAGCGCCAACAGCACGAGCCAGGCCGCGGCATCGAGACCTTTGCTCAGCGTGCCTGCGTACAGGTAGTAAGCGGTATTGCAGGCGAGCAGCGCGAATACCGCGATCCTGAATCCGCCGTACCACGGCGAGGCTGGGCCGGCTGCAGTCACGGTAATGACGCGCGCGCGGCTGCCGCGCTAGGCAGCCGTCGCGTGCCGGTGCGGCTTCGCCACGCCGTAGCACTGGGGCAGCAGAGATCCGGCGAGCATGCCGACGACGCTCGCGAGCCAGCCGGCGAACTGCGGCGGCAGGAAAGGTTCGGCCGGCAGCATCTGTTGCGCGATCAGGATTTCACAGACTATCCATACGCCGAGTCCGCCGGCGATGGCGCAGGCAGCGCCCTGCGTCGTGGCGCGCTTCCAGTAAAGTCCGAATGCAAGCGGTGTGAAGGCCGCCACCAGCGTCACTTTGTAGGCGCTCTCGACCATGCCGTATATGGTCGCGCCGGAACCCATCGCGAACGCCAGCACCGCCAGCGCAAACGCGAACACGATGAAACGCAAGAGGCGCAGGAACTGCCAGTCGGCGAGCTTGGGCAGAAAAGGCTTCAGCACGTTCTCGGCGAAAGTCACGGACGGGGCGAGCAAAGTCGCGGCCGAGCAGCTCATGATTGCCGCCAGCAGGGCACCGAAAAAAATCACCTGCGCGAACAATGGCGTATGCGCCAGGATCAGGTTGGGCAGTATGTATTGCGAGTCATTGCCGCTGTGCTTGGCCACCATCGCCGGATCGATCAGCAGCGCGGAATAAGCGAGGAACATCGGGATGAACGCAAAGCAGAAGTAGAGGCAGCCGCCGAGCACGGAACCCAGGCCGGCGGTTTTTTCGTCCTTGGCGGCAGATACGCGCTGAAACACGTCCTGCTGCGGGATCGAGCCGAAGCCCATGGTTATCCACGCCGCGACAAACGCGATGATGTCGCGCGCGGTGAACGCCGGCAGCAACTCGAGCTTGCCGGCATTTGCGGCGTGCGTAACGACGGCCTCGGCGCCGCCCGCAATGCCGCTCACCACGGTTGCGATATAGACCATGCCGGCCAGTATCACGCCCATCTGGAACAAGTCGGTGAAAGCGACCGAGACCATGCCGCCGGCAAGCGTATACACGAGCACGATAGCGGTGCCGATCACCATGCCCTGCCACGGCGCGATGGCGCCGTTGGTGAGCACCGAGAACACGAGCCCGAGTGCTGTGATCTGCGCCGACACCCAGCCCAGGTACGAAATCACGATACAGATGGACGTCGCGAGCTCGACCCCGCGGTTATAGCGTGCGCGATAGTAGTCGCCGATAGTCAGCAGGTTCATGCGATACAGCGGCCGCGCGAAAAACAGTCCGACCAGGATCAGGCACATGCTGGAGCCGAATGGATCGGCAACCACGCCCTTGAAGCCTTCGTTCAGAAACTTGGCCGGGATGCCGAGCACGGTTTCCGAGCCGAACCAGGTGGCGAACACCGTGGCGATGATGAAAGGCAGCGGCAGGTGATGGCCGGCGACGACGAAATCGGCGGTGTTCTTGACGCGCCGCGAAGCATACAGGCCGATGGCGACCGAGACGGCGATGTAGAGGACTACAAACCAGATCAGCATGTCAGCGGCGTGCGGGCGGCGTTACACGTGGCGTGGGAGATGGCGCATTATACGGTGCGCGATTACCGTGTCGAGCAGCCGGCCGCGCCTCAGAGCACCAGGCAGAGCAGCAACCCCGCAATCGCGGTGAGGGAGACCGCAATTATCGCCAGCAGCGTATTCTGCTGCCGGTTTTCCTCGACCAGTCCACGCAGCTCCTGCTGCAGGCGTTCGGCGCGCTCATTGCCGAGAAACCGCTCGACGAGGCGCGGCAGTTGCGGCAGCAGCGTGCTCCAGTAGGGAGCTTCGGTGCGGATTTGCTCCAAGAGACCGCGCCAGCCGATTTGCTCCGACATCCAGCGCTCGAGGTACGGTTTGGCGGTCACCCAGAGGTCGAGTTCGGGATCGAGTTCGCGTCCCAGCCCCTCGATGTTGAGCAGGGTTTTTTGCAGCAGCACGAGCTGCGGCTGCACCTGCATGTTGAAACGGCGCGCGGTCTGGAAGAGGCGCAGGAGCACGCGGCCGAACGAGATGTCCTTCAGCGGCCTCGCGAAAATCGGCTCGCACACCGCGCGGATAGCAGTTTCGAAATCGTCGATGCGGGTGTCTTTGGGCACCCAGCCGGATTCGACGTGCACCTCGGCGACGCGCCGGTAGTCGCGCCGGAAAAACGCCAGGAAATTCTGCGCGAGATAATGTTTGTCGAGTGCCGTCAGCGTGCCCATGATGCCGAAGTCGAGCGCCACGTAGTGGCCGCTTGGCGCCACCAGGATGTTGCCCGGGTGCATGTCCGCATGAAAAAAACCGTCGCGAAACACCTGCGTGAAAAAAATCTCGACCCCGGCGCGCGACAGCTGCTTGAGGTCCAGGCCCTGCTCGCGCAGGCTCGCGATGTGCGAGATCGGCGTGCCGTGCATGCGCTGCATGACCATGACTTCGGTCGCGCAGTAGTCCCAGTGGATTTCCGGCACCAGCAACAGCGGTGAATTCCTGAAATTGCGGCGCAACTGGCTCGCATTCGCCGCTTCGCGCATGAGATCGAGTTCGTCATCGAGGTGCTTGGCGAATTCGGCAACGACTTCGTGCGGGCGCAACCGCTTGCCGTCCGCCCACAAAAATTCGATGAGGCTGGCGGCGGCGTCGAGCAGCGCGACGTCGTGTTGAATGATGGGCGCGATGCCGGGGCGCAATATCTTGATGGCGACTTCGCGGCCGTCGTGCAGCCGCGCGAAATGCACCTGCGCCACCGAGGCGCTGGCAATGGCGACCGGGTCGAACTCCGCGAACACTTCCCGTTCCGGCCTGCCGTAGGCGCGCGCGAGCGCCGCGTATGCAAGTTCCGGCGCGAACGGCGGCACCTGGTCCTGCAGCCTCGCAAGTTCGTCGGCAATGTCGGCCGGCAAGAGGTCGCGGCGCGTGGACAGCAGTTGGCCGAATTTGATGAATATCGGGCCCAGCGCTTCGAGTGCCAGCCGCAGCCGCACCGCGCGCGGCGCTTCCAGCCGGCGCCAGAACAGCAGAAACGCGAGCAGCCAGCGCAGCGCGCGCACGCGCTCATGGCCGAGGATGAATTCGTCGAGCCCGAAGCGCAGGCTGACGGCGATGATTTTCGCGAGACGGAACAAACGCATCCGCGGATTGTAACTGCCAGCGGGAAGAGACGCGAGAGACGCCAAGCGATAGACATGCCTCGCCGAGAGGCGAAGAGTCAGGATAGACGAGAGACGGGTTCCGCCTCTCGTCTATCGCCCCGCGTCTTTCCGGGCCATTTTCTCGATGCGTTTTTCCAGCCGCGCGACATCGTCGCGCAGGCTGTCGACGTCGCGCACGAAGCGCTCGACATCCTGCCTGGCGGCGATCAGCGGCTGCTCTTCGGTCCAGTAGGCGGCGGCAGCGCGCGTGAAACTGTCGGCGGTGGCGCGTTGCCAGCGCTTCACGCCATCGGCGGCATTCATCATGCGATGCGCGGCGATGTCGCCGAAAACGCGGCTAAGATCTTCTTCGGCGTCCCAGCGCAGGTTTTGCGCGAGGTAGAGAATTTCACGCGCGAGCGCGGTGTCGCCGGCGACTTCGACTTTTTGCCACGCGGCGGGGTCGGCGGCCAGCACGCGCAGCGCGACGCCCGGCGTGAGAGTAAACGTGGCGTCGGCCGCGATGGCAGCGGGCGCGTCCGCGACTTCGCCGGAATCGAGTATGGTCAGCGTGACGGTAAACGGCGCGAGCGCGATACGGGCATGCTTGCCCGCGAACGGCCGCAGGCGCTCGCGCGCCCATGACGCGCTTTTAAGCAGGTGGTTGAATGCGGCCGCGGTCGGCGGCGCGAAGGCGAAACCCGGGCCGGCGCGTGTTTGCTCGTGGGCCGGCCCGGTCATCCGAATGGATCAGTTTTGCTGAATACCGGTGATCAGCCAGCCGCTGCTGCCGTTCTGCGGCTTTTCGAGGTGCCAGATTTCGCTGAAGGGCGCTGCCGCGGTATCGCTTTGTTCGCGGATCATGCCGCTGAAACTGACGCTCGCCACATAGACGTCGCCTTCGGGCACGACTTCCAGCACTTCGGCTTCGAGCGTGACGACATCGGTTTTCTGCGGCGTCACACCGCGCGCCTTGATTTCGGCTTCGATCTGGGCATACAGCTCGGGCGCCATGAAACTACGCATGGTCGAAAGATCGCATTTGTCGTTCGCGGCCTGCACCTGCGTGAAATTCAATTTTGCATGGTGCGCAAACTGCTCGGCGTTGAATCCTGGCGGAAAGCGGCTGGCTGCCAAGGCTGCTGGCGCTGCTGGCGCGGCACCGCCGAAGCCGGTCGAAAGATCCGGCTGCGCGCTGGGTGCGGCCGTGGCGCCGGCGCCCGCGCCCGCGTACTGCAGCGGCTGCTCGGTCTGCTGCTTTGACCGCAGCATGCGAAATACGAAGAATGCCGCGGCGGCGAGCGCCAGTATCATTAAGATGCTGCCGAATGCGCCGCCCAAGCCGCCCAGGCCGTTGCCCATGAACATCGAGGCGAGCCCGGCGCCGATGGCGAGCCCCGCCAATGGCCCGAGCCAGCGGCTCATACCTGAGGGTTGCGGCGCGGGGGTCGCGGGAGTGGCGGCCGGCGCTTGTGCCTGCTGTGCCGGCGGCTTGGCCGCGGGCTGCGTGATGGTGCGTTGCTTGCCTACGCTGGAGCCACCGCCGAGGCGCTTGGCATCCGCGTCGGGAGCGATCAGGCCCAGGGTCAACACCGCTGCAAATATCATCATCAACTTGTTCATAATTTCCTCCGGTCCGAATGTGTACATCAAGGTATCATTCTACCAATACTAAGGGTTAGTACTATTACGCTTTGCAATCTTCCGCAGCGCAAAAGCCGTCCAAGATGCCAAGTTGACGGCTTAAACCGCTGTTCCGCCCGTATTTGACGCGGGATCAGGGCTTGGCGGAGCTGATTTCGGCGAGTTCTAATATGTTCCAGTCGCCGCGAAAAGTCGGACATCCGCCGCGCGTGCAACGGCTGACGTCCAGCCACGAGGATTTGCTCTCGCTTTTGACCGGGCGGCCCAGCGCCGGCGCGTACCAGTCGATTTCCACGATGGTGGTTTCCAGCCGGAAACCGTCCCAGTCGCCCGCATACGTGCGGCGCATGATCTTGATGGTATCGAAGGTGCCGGCGGGCACGGTGATGCGTTCGCTGCCCAGCACTTCGCCGTCGACGCGCACGCTGTTGTGTTTGCCGGTTGCGGGATCGAGCGCGTTGACGCGCACCGACCACGAGCCCGTCGCGTCGCCCGGCGGCGCATAAACCGGCAATGCAGTGGTGAATTCAAAGTCGCGCAACTGATCGTGGCTGGCGAGCGGGTGACGCAGCCAGTTGCCGTTCTTCGTGTAGACCTCGGTGCGCGCGACACCTGCGCTCGGTGTGTCGGTGGTCACCGCGACTTCGATGCGATCAGCTTCCGTCTTGTCGACGCGGTAGCTGATTTTCCCGCGCAGTTCGTTGTTGTAGCCGTTCGAGATGCGATACACGTACGCGTCGCCGGTCGCGGCCGGCGCGCTGGTTGCCAGGGTCGCAAGCAGGCTGCAGGCGAAAATCGATGCAGATACCTTTAACATGATGGCCTCCCTTGGGCGTTGCCGCACCCAATTGCTTTTTTAAAACCGGTAGCCGCGGTGCAGTGCGACGACTCCGGCGCTCAAGTTGAAGTATTCGACCCGTTCCAGCCCTGCTTGTTCCAGCAGGGACTTCAATTGTTCCTGGCCGGGGTGCACGCGGATGGATTCGGCAAGATAGCGGTAGCTGTCGCTGTCGTTGGCGACGAGCTTGCCGATGAGCGGCAATATCTTGAGCGAATAAGCGTCGTAAAGCGGCTGCAGCGGCTGCCACACGCGCGAGAATTCGAGCACGAGCAGGCGTCCGCCGGGTTTCAATACGCGGTGCATTTCGGCGAGCGCGCGGTCCTTGCGGGTCATGTTGCGCAGCCCGAACGCAACGCTCACGCAGTCGAAATGCGCGTCCGCGAACGGCAGATGTTCGGCGTCGCATTGCACCGCGGGCGCCATGATGCCGGCGTCGAGCATGCGGTCGCGTCCCAGCGCCAGCATCGCGGGATTGATGTCGGTAAGCACGACTTCGCCGCTGGCGCCGACGCGGCGCGCGAACTGGATTGCAAGATCTGCGGTGCCGCCGGCGACGTCGAGCACGCGCTGCCCGGGCCGCAAGCCACTCTGCTCGACGGTAAAGCGCTTCCACAGGCGGTGCAGCCCGGAGGACATCAGGTCGTTCATCAGGTCGTAACGCGCCGCGACCGATTCGAACACGCCGGCCACCCGGCGCGCCTTGTCTTCCTCCGCGATTTTCTCGAAGCCGAAGTCGGTGGTGCCGGTCATGATGTTGTGTCCGTAGCCATTATTTTATGCAGGCGTGCCGGATGTTCCGTCACGCGCTTGCCGGTAGTCATTTTGTGTGCGGCCAGATTACCAAAGATTCTCGCCGCGGCGAAACCGCTCCGCCATTTCCTGCATGAAGTCCGGCGGTCCGTGCGTCACTATGCGCTTCTTGCCGGTAAATGCGCCGTCTATTTTTTCGTATTCCTCGCCGAGCAGGGGGCGCTGCGTGTCCTGCGCGTATTGTTTCAGCCAGTTCAGGGTGCGCGGCGGAATGCGCGCGCCCGCCGCGACCGCGACTATCGCGGGCTGGCCGCGCCAGGTCAGGCGGTCGAACATTACGATGGCTTTGCAATTGTCGGGCCGCAGCCAGTCGGGCAGGGGGCTGGCGTCGCCGCGCCAGGCGCACACGAACGTGCGGCACGGGTGGACCGGCCGGTTGTCGTAGTCGTTGCAGCCGCCGTTCTGGCAATGCGCGCATGGCGAACCGAGGTAAGCGCGCGCGGCTTCGACATCTATCTTCAGCCAGCCTTCGCAGCAGGCCGTGCAGGGATGGCATTCGCGTGGAGCAGGAGGTTTCACGGTCCGTCAGTTCGCAATTACGGCGCTATGGAATGTCCCGCGTCATTTTTTGTTGCGGCTGGCGCCGGCCGCTGCGAGGCGGCCGAGATAATGCGCCCACATCTCCGCCT
>CAMBSS010000111.1 GCA_945870465.1 Bordetella parapertussis
CCGCTACGGCGGCGCCTGCAGCGGCGGCGTCGTCTACCAGATGCCCACCTTCAACAACTCGCAGACCCCCGGCGCGTTTCCCGTTCCGCCGGTGCCCAACGCCGCGCCCGCCCTCCCGGCGGCCGCCCGCCAGACGATAGGCTCCGCGCCGAATCCCGTCGGCACCCGCGCCGCGGTCTGCGCCGCGCCGTCCGGCGGCAGCGCGCTCAATATCCGCAACACGGGCGTGCAGACCTACAATCAGGCCTGCAACAACAATTACTCGAACGTGAACTCGTGCGCAGGGTGGTATGGAACTTCGTGCGTGCCCAACAGCACGCCGGCGCTCAACTGCCCGAACCGCACCAACAGCGTCGCCGCCGGCGCCACCGGCCAGTGGTACCAGGCGTACCAGAACCAGCTGGCCGCTTCCCCTCCGCAGTTTACTACGGCCTTCGTTCACGAGTGCCTGGCCGATGACGGGCCCGGCAACAATCCGAGCGGCGGCTATCCGACGTCGTTCATGCGCACGTTCGGACAGGCTTTCAGTGCAGCGGCCACGCCCAACGCATCCGTCGCGGCCAGCTCCGGCCTGACTGCGGCTTACACGACGTCGGCCTCGGCGGCGCAGCGTGTCACGGCCGATGCGACGAAGAACATCGACGTCTACTCGACCAATTACCTGAACTTCCTGTACGGCGCGAAGGCGTGCCGCGATTCTGCCGGCGCGCTCATCACCGTGAGCCCGGTCAGCACGCCGCCCGCCGGCGCAACGTGCAGCCCGATTGCGCGCAAGACGCGCCTGCAGGTGGCGAAGGACGCCTTGTCCGGCCTCGTCGCTACGACGGACGGCGTGCGCCTCGGCCTGATGGTCTACAACAAGACCGACACCACGACCGCCAGCGAAGGCGGCAACATCGCGTACGCGATCCGGCGCATGGGTGGCAATTCAAGCGACCTGCCGGCCTACAACAACCGCGCGTCGCTGATCACGGCGATCCAGGGCGTCGTCGCGTCTTCGCGCACGCCATTGACGGAAACCCTGTACGAGGCGTACCGGTATTTCTCCGGCCGCACACCCGTCTTCGGCACCCTTGCCACGGTGGCGCAGGTCGGCGGCACCGTATCCGCCGCCCGGGAAACGAGCGTCGGCACCAACGCCGATCCGGTCAACGTTTACGGCAACGTTTACGTGACCAACGCGGGCGGATTTTACAACTCGCCGATGATGAGCAACCCGAATGTCGCGGGTCCGGCCAACTGCCAGAAAAACTACATCGTCATGATCACCAACGGCCAGCCGGAGGAGGACTCCACCGCAAACACCGCCATCAAGACCATGGCCTATGCGGCGGGCACCGGTGCGACGGTCTCACCGCGTACTGACTACAGCACTTCAGGCGCGACGCCCAACAATGCGGGCGCACCCGATTACCGGCAGATCCCGACCGTTGCGGGCGGCAATCCCTATGGCCCGACCGACGCCGCCGGCACGACGGCTGACGGCGGCTACGTGTGGCTCGACGAACTGAGTTATTTCATGTCGCAGGCCGACGTGAGCCCGGGCGGTGCGAATTTCCAGTCTGAACACACCACTTGCACCAATCCGGTGGCGCCGGGCTACACGTGCAACGGGCCGACCACGACTGATCTGATCACAGGTCGCCAGTCCATCATTACCTACACCATAGGTTTCGCCGGCATCAGCGCTCCCGTGGTACAGAATGCGGCGGTGGTATCCGGCGGCATCTATTACATCGCGCAAAACGCCCAGCAGTTGCAGGCAGCCCTGGTGGCCGCGTTTATCGCGATCCGAAACTGGAATCCGACGGCGGCAGCAGCGACGGTGCCGATCTCGTCGCTGAACCGGGGTGAGAGTTCGCACGACGTGTACCTCGCGTTCTTTGGGCCGTCAGTCGCTTCGGCATGGCCGGGAACCGTCAAGAAATACCAGATCAGCACGCTGGCAAGCGATTGCGGCTCCGGAATACCGCTATGTCTGATCGGCCAAACGCAGATTAACGGTTTGTATAACATCCAGACCGTCGATCCGGTCACCGGGGCGTCCGTCGTCGATCCGACGGCGACCAGCGGTCCTAACGATCTGCTCCATCCGCCCGGCAGCGCCTGGTATGCAGCCACGGTGCAGGACGGCGCGCTGCCCACCAAGGGCGGCACCGGACATGTATTGATCAATACGGCGGGTTACACACCCGATCAACGCAAGATCTATACATTCCTCACGGACAGCGTATCGCTCTATACCGCGGGGACCAAGTCGTCTACCACCAACCTCACGCATGTCACCAATGCGGTCGACTACATCACCAACGGCAGCAACGTCACGCGCTGCCGGATGGGTGACGCCGGAGCCTGCACAGGCTCGCCCAGCATTAGCCTGGCAACCAAGGAAATGCTGCTCAGCTTCATCCGCGGCGGCAACACCGGCGATACGAATTGCACCGACGGCAGTACCGGCACGCTGTGCTCGACCTGGTCGACGTGGCCGCATTCCGCCGTCGAGCACTCTAAACCGGTCATCATCAACTACGACAGCTCGACCAGTCCCCCGGTGCAGTACATGTATTACGTGCAGAACAACGGCATGCTGACCGCGGTCGACACGAACACCGGGCGGGAGAAATGGTCGTTCATGGTCGAGGAGGCCTTGCCGAAAATCGCGGCTATGCAAGCCAATGTCAACGGTCCCGAGCTTTACGCGGCCGACGGCAGCCCCGCGGTTTTTTACGACGATGCGAACGGCGACGGCATCATCAACGGCAGCGACCGTGTCTGGCTTTATT
This sequence comes from Bordetella parapertussis, assembly GCA_945870465.1. The sequence continues at coordinate 2,784 of CAMBSS010000111.1, forward strand.
TCGGTCTGCGGCGCGGCGGCCGCGCGCTTTACGCGCTCGACATTACGCAGAAGGACACTCCGTTCTTCAAGTGGAAAGCCACCTCCGAGCAGCCGTCGGTCACTGGCAGCATGTCCGCTGGCAGCAGCACTCTGAACGTTGGCTGGACCGCCAACTTCGCGGCCGGGATGCAGATACGGGTTGCCGGTGCAGGCGCGAGCGGCGCCGACCTGGTCACCACCATCAGTTCGCTCACCAGCACGCAAATGACGCTGGGCGCCAGCGCCAGCACCGCGGTCGCCAACGCCCGGGTGGAAACCGTCGGTAGCCCACTGTCTGGAAAGGTATGCAACGCCAGCAGCACCTGCGCCGCAACTCCGGCGTACACGGAGATGGGAGAGACATGGTCGACGCCGAATATCGCCAAGATCAAAGCGCTGTTCGGCGTGGCGAATAGTCCGCCTGCGCTGATATTCGGCGGCGGTTACGATCCGGCGGAAGACACCGTGCCGCCAGGCACCCGCGCCATGGGCCGCGCCGTGTATGTCGTCAACGGCGACACCGGTGCAGTGGTCAAGGCGTTCGGCAACGGACAGGGCAACATAGCCGCCGATTTCCGCACCGCCAACATGCTCAGCACTTATGCAGTGCCGTCGGACGTCACCGCCATCAATACCGACTTCGATGCGCAGAATTACGTCGATCGGCTCTATGTCGGCGACATGGGCGGCAACGTCTGGCGCTTTGACGTAGATGATGCGGTTCCGGGTAACTGGAAAGGCGAGTTGCTGGCAAGCTTGTCTAACGCCGCGGGCGAAAAACGCAAGTTCTTCTTCCCGCCGGCGGTGGCGCCGCAGGACCATCCGTTCAACTTCCACGCGGTTTATATCGGCTCGGGCGACAAGGAACACCCGCTACTGACCAGCAGCACCACGCCGCCCACCACCGATGACCGCATGTTCATGCTGATGGACGACCCCACGCTGAATTCGGGTGGCGGCACGCCTGACACCGGCGGCCCCTCGGCACTGGCGACGCCTATCGTGCTGGGGACGCTCGTGGATATCGCGGACGTCTCGACGACCGGCGCCGACGCCACGTCTTTGACCAGCACCGCGAACAGCCTGAAGGGACGGCAGGGCTGGTCGCGCCGCCTGCAGAACGGCGAGAAAGTCATCAATGCATCGACGGTGTTCAAGCTGCAGGCGCAAATCAGCCGGCTGCGGTTCGGCACCTACGCGCCGCTGGTACAACTGAATGCCTGCACACCGCCGGGCGAAGGGCGATTGAATGAAATCGACTCGCTGAGCGGAGACCTGCTGGCGATCAACGGCGCCGCCGCGGGACCGCAACGCTGGTATACGGGCTTCCTGTCGCGAGGTTATATGTCGAGCACCCAGCTGCTGATTTTGCCGAGCGGAGGCGTGGGCAGCACCAAAGTCATCTACCAGTTCAACTGTGCGGACGCGAATTGCCAGGGCACCCAGATCGGCACCTTGGGCGCACCGACCAAGATCTACTGGTACCTGGAACCCGAGCAGTAAGCGGTCAGGCAACTCTTAAAATCCCTGCCCTTGCGGCAGGGATTTTTTTGTACGCGTGCTGTGGAGATTGAGCCGGGGACTCCCCCCCGGTGAGGCCGGGTCAGGAAGCTTCGGTGGCCAGATTCTTGGGTAGTGGAAACGTCACGCGCTCGGTGATCCCCGCCAGCTCCGAGACTTCGGTCGCACCCAGTTCCCGCAAGCGGAAGACGACTTCCTGCACCAGCACTTCAGGCGCAGATGCACCGGCGGTAACGCCAATACGCGCTTTGCCTGCGACCCATTCGGGTTTCAGCTCGCCCGCATTGTCAACCATGTAGGCGGCCACATTCTGATTGGCCGCTACTTCGCGCAGGCGGTTGGAGTTCGAACTGTTCGGTGAACCGACCACGATCACGACGTCGCATTGCTGGGCCAGCACCTTGATTGCATCCTGGCGGTTCTGTGTCGCATAGCAGATATCATCTCTTTTCGGGCCGACGATTGTCGGAAAGCGCTTTTTGAGCGCGCTCACCATCTGGCTGGCATCGTCGACCGACAGGGTGGTCTGGGTGACGAATGCCAGATTGCTTTCGTCCGCAACCGTGAGCAAGGCAACATCATCCAGCGTCTCGACCAGGTACATGCCGCCCCGCGACTGGCCCATCGTACCTTCGACTTCCGGGTGTCCGTGGTGCCCGATCATCACGATCTCGCGGCCGAGTTCGCGCATCTTCGCGACTTCGACGTGCACCTTGGTCACGAGCGGACAGGTCGCATCAAAAACCTTGAGCTGCCGGGCGTCGGCCTCGCGACGCACGTCCTGCGATACTCCGTGCGCGCTGAAAATCACAGTACTGCCGGCGGGCACTTCGGAGAGGTCTTCGACGAACACCGCGCCCTTCGTGCGCAAGTCGTTGACCACGAATTTGTTGTGCACAACTTCATGGCGCACGTAAATCGGCGCGCCGTGGATCTGCAGGGCGCGCTCGACGATTTCGATGGCACGGTCGACGCCAGCGCAAAAGCCGCGGGGTTTGGCGAGCAGCACTTGCATATTTGGGACACCTTCGAAAGGGTAGGATTATAAACCTTTGCCGCACAGGCGCGAACCCGTGCAGTAGATCTAAATCTTTGCCGCACAGGCTCGAACCCGTGCAGTAGATCTAAATCTTTGCCGCACAGGCTCGAACCCGTGCAGTAGATCTAAATCTTTGCCGCAAAGGCGCGAAGGCGCAAAGGAAAGCAATAGGAACGGGAAAAACACGAACGAAGGCAGCACCAAGAACCTGACCTTTAAGCCTTCCTTTGCGCCTTCGCGCCTTTGCGGCTGATTTTTTAACCACTTAAATAATCGCCGGAATTTGACCATTGAGCCCTCCTTTGCGCCATCACGCCTTTGCGGCTAGTCCTTACCGGGAACTGAATGCCACGAACGCGTTGAGCCGTCCTTTGCGTCTTCGCGCCTTTGCGGCTGATTTTTTAACCACTTAAATGATCGCCGGAATTTGACCGTTGAGCCCTCCTTTGCGCCTTCGCGCCTTTGCGGCTAGTCCTTACCGGTTTTCCCCGGCCACAGGCTCTCCCATATCAGCAGGGCCGCGCCGCAGGTGATGGCCGAATCCGCCACATTGAACGCGGGCCAGTGGTAGCCGGCCACGTGAAAATCGAGAAAATCGATCACCGCGCCCAGCCATATTCGATCGATCACATTGCCGATGGCGCCGCCCAGAATCAGCGCCAACGCAAAACAAAACAGTGTCTGGCGCGGATACTTGCGCAGCAAATACACGACCCACACTATGGCGACGACGGCGATAGCAATAAAAAATCCGCGTTGCCAGCCCCCCGCGCTGGACAAAAAACTGAACGCCGCCCCCTTGTTATGTACGAGTACCAGGTTGAAAAACGGCGTGATTTCGATGCCGCTGCCGTACGCGAGCGAGCGTGTAATCGCGAACTTGGTCAGTTGGTCCAGTATGACCAGCGTCCCGGCAATTCCCAGCCAGCGGATCATGCGTAAACGCGCGGCTCTCCGCTGCCGTGGAGATTGGCCACGCACCGCCCGCAAATATCGGCATGCGCCGGATCCGCACCGACGTCGCTGCGGTAATGCCAACAGCGTTCGCACTTGCGCTGGGAGGTCGGGCTGACCTTGATGCCGACACCTGCAAGCGACGAAGGCAAAGCTGCATTCTGGTCTTCGCCGTCATGCAGGGTCGCACGCGACGTGATAAACGCAAAGCGCAGATCGTCGGCAAACGACTGCAGAAAAGCGTAGTTCTCGCCGCTCGCATAAAGATCGACCTCACCGGCCAGCGATGAACCGATCTTGCCGCCGGCGCGCAGTTCTTCCAGCAGCTTGAGCACATCGCCACGCAGTCCGCGCAGTTTCTGCCAGCGTGCTCTCAATTTATCGGCATCGTCCGGCAGCGGATGCTGATACCACGTCTGCTCGAAAACGGTGCTCTCGCTGCCGTTCAGTGTTTCCCATACTTCATGCGCCGTAAACGAAAGTACCGGCGCCATCAGGCGCACCAGCGCCTGCGTCATATGATAAAGCGCGTTCTGCGCCGAACGCCGGGCGCGCGAGTCGGTAGCCGCGGTGTACAGGCGGTCTTTCAGAACGTCGAGATAAAACCCGCCGAGATCTTCCGAGCAAAAGGCCTGCAATTTTTGCGCGACGTCATGAAACTCATATTTGCCGTAATGCCCCGGCGACTGCGGCGATTTCGAGCCCAGTTCCGACGGCGCCAGCGCCGCCTGCAAGTCGGCAGTCATCACCCAGGCATAGCGGTCTATTTCCAGCCACTGCGCAATCGGTAAGGAGTGCTGCGCCGGGTCGAAATCGGCGATGTTCGATAGCAAAAAGCGCAAAGTATTGCGAATGCGGCGGTACGATTCGACTACGCGCTTGAGAATCTCGTCCGAAATCGACAACTCCCCCGCGTAGTCGGTCTGCGCAACCCACAAGCGCAAAATATCGGCGCCCAGGGAATCCAGCACCTTCTGCGGCGCTATTACGTTGCCGGTCGACTTCGACATCTTGCGTCCCTGGCCATCGACGACGAAACCATGCGTGAGCAGCCCTTTGTAAGGCGCAACGCCGTTCAGCATGCATGACACCAGCAGCGACGAATGGAACCAGCCGCGGTGCTGGTCAGAGCCTTCGAGATACAAATCCGCCGGGAACTGCAATTGTTCCGCGTGCGAACCGCGCAACACCGTTTCATGCGTCGATCCGGAATCGAACCAGACATCGAGCGTATCCTTGATTTTTTCGTACTTATCGGCGTCGGCGCCGAGCAGTTCCTGCACATCGATCTGCTGCCACGCTTCGATGCCGCCCTGCTCCACTTTCTTCGCAACGGCCTCGATCAATTCGAGAGTGCGTGGATGCAGTTCGCGCGTTTCTTTGCGGATGAAAAGCGGCATCGGCACGCCCCATTGGCGCTGGCGCGACAGCGTCCAGTCGGGACGGTTCGCTATCATGCCGTGCAGCCGCGCCTGGCCCCATCCCGGGTAAAACGTCGTCGCCTCGACAGCACGCAATGCCGTTTTGCGCAAAGACTCGGCCGGTTTCGCCCCGCGGTAGCCGGCTACCTCCTCCATGCCCGCGAACCACTGCGTGGTCGCGCGATAGATGATCGGCGATTTGTGCCGCCAGCAATGCATATAGCTGTGCACGAACGGCACGGTGTGAAACAACGCACCATGTTCCCTGATCGTCTCGACGATTTTGGGATTGGCCTTCCAGATGTTAAGCCCGCCGAACAAAGGCAGCGATTCCACATAGCGGCCTTCACCCTGCACGGGCGTGAGGATTTCATCGTCTTTCATTCCGTACGCGCGGCAGGAGTTAAAGTCTTCGATGCCGTACGCGGGTGCGCTATGCACGATACCGGAGCCTTGTTCCAGCGTCACGTAGTCGCCGAGATAAACCGGCGACAGGCGATCGTAGAACGGATGCCGGAACCCGATTTTTTCCAGATGTTTACCGGTGCAGGTGGCAACCACTTCGCCCGTCAAGCCATAGCGCTCGAGGCAAGCTGCGCGCAAATCCGTCGCCAGTATTAATAGGCCGCGCTCAGTGCTGACCAGGTCGTAGTTGAATTCGGGATGCACGTTAAGCGCCTGGTTCGCGGGTATCGTCCACGGCGTCGTCGTCCAGATCACTATCCAGCCGGTATCGCCGGGCAACTTGCTCAACCCGAAAGCTTTGGCCACCTTGGCAGGTTCGGCAAAAGAGAACCCAACATCGACTGCGATGTCCTTGCGGTCCATGTACTCGACTTCGGCTTCGGCCAGCGCCGAACCGCAATCGAAACACCAGTTCACGGGCTTCAGGCCGCGGTAAACATAGCCCTTGGCAATGAGTTTGCCGAGCGCGCGTATTTCATCAGCCTCGTTGCGAAAATCCATCGTCTTGTACGGATTGTCCCATTCGCCCAAGACTCCCAGGCGGATGAAGTCTTTTTTCTGGCGCTCGATCTGCTCCGCGGCGTAGGCGCGCGATTTGCGCTGCACTTCCTCGACCGACAGCGTTTTGCCGAATTCTTTTTCGATCTGCACTTCGATCGGCATGCCGTGGCAATCCCAGCCCGGCACGTAAGGCGCATCGAAGCCAGACAACGACTTCGACTTGACGATGATGTCCTTCAGTATCTTGTTGACCGCGTGCCCGATGTGGATGTCGCCATTGGCGTACGGCGGGCCGTCGTGCAGGATGAAATTCGGCCGCCCGCGGCTCGCCGCGCGGATACGCTCGTAGAGCTTGCGCTCCTGCCAAGCCTTCAGCATCAGCGGTTCGCGTTTGGCCAGATCACCGCGCATCGGAAACGGCGTATCGGGCAGGTTCAGTGTTTTCTTGTAATCAGCCATGATCAAGCAAACATAGCCGCAAAGACGCAAAGGCGCAAAGAAAATTGAAGAGAAAATTTACTACAATTCATTGACGACTCGCTTGATGCCTTTACGCAGCACATCGACGTTAAAGTTCAACAACAGCCCGAGACGGGCCGGCTTCAGTTTCAGGTAACTCAGTAATTGTGCTGTGTGAACCGGTTGTAGTGCATCAACCGCCTTTACCTCGACTATCAATTCTCGTTGTATCAGCAAGTCCAGCCGATACACCGACTGAATCAAGGTGTCCTTGTAGCGTAATGGCAAATCTACTTGCCGCTCCACCACTAACTTCTGCTGCTCCAGCTCCCATGCGAGGCATTGTTCGTACACCGATTCAAGCAATCCAGGGCCAAGTATGCGATGAACCTCTATCGCCGAACCAACGACCAGATTGCTTATTCGATTCAGTTCAGCAACGGAAAGGGCTGCCATCACTATGTCGCGCATCCTTCGCGCCTTTGCGCCTTTGCGGTCAAGAAGTATTTACTCACATTTTCCACGTCGACAGCGATCTGACGCCGAAGAGTTTCGACGTCGGCGTATTTTTCCTCGTCGCGCAGCTTGTGCAGGAAATTGACCTGCAAATGCGCGCCGTAGATATCCCGATCGAAATCCAGCAAGTGGACTTCCAAACACGGTCGCGGAATGCTGGTGACAGTCGGGCGCACGCCCAGGCTCGCCGCGCCCGGCAGCGGTTTTGCGCCCAGCCCATGGACCTCGACTGCATATATCCCGGATAAAGCCGGACGATTGTGCTTCATCAGCACATTGGCCGTCGGAAAACCGAGCTTGCGGCCGAGGCGGTCGCCGCTGACGACCCGGCCGCTGATGCTGTACGGGCGCCCCAGCAAGCGTTGCGCGCGCCGCATGTCGCCTGCAGCCAGCGCTTCGCGTACTGCAGTGCTCGACACGCGCACGCCATCCACTATTACGCTGGCCATCGCGTGAGCTTCAAATCCGCAGCGGCCTGCGGCCTGCTTCAACATGGCAAGATCGCCGCCGCGTCTGGCGCCGAAGCGGAAATCATCCCCCACCAGTATCCAGCGTGCCGCGAGGCCGCGGTGCAGGATGCGGTCTATGAAATCCTCGGGCGTGGTTTTCGCGAATTCGAAATTGAACCGGCAGACATGCACGCGCTCGACGCCGAAACGCGCCAGCAATTCGAGTTTCTCGCGCAGCGATGTAAGGCGGGTCGGCGCTTTGTCCGGCGCGAAAAATTCGCGCGGGTGCGGCTCGAACGTCATCACGCACGGCGGCACTCCAAGCTCACGCGCAGCATCATTCAGACGCACGAGCATCGCCTGATGGCCGATATGCACCCCATCGAAATTACCGATGGTCAGCGCAACCGGGCTTGCAGCGGCAACTGGCAGGGAGCGGAAAACACGCATTAGAGGTCAGAACCCAAGCTAAAAGCTTGAATTCTAGCGTGTTTTGTAAGGTATGGTCTAGGCGAAGAGGGCTGCGGCCAGGGCTTCCTGCACTACAGCCTGGTCCACAAGTGGAAGTTCCGCTCTTTTCGCCTGCGCAAAAACGCGTCCTATCATGAGCAACGCGGGGCCGCCATGAGTCAGGCATTCCGTGGTGTTCTGCAATTCACCCAGCGTCGTCGCGGTCTGCCGCATGCCGGGCAGAGATGCGTTTTCGACGATCACCACCGGCACATCGGCAGTCAAGCCGCTGGCAATCAAGTTGGCTGCGATCGCCGACGACTGCCCTGCCGCCATGTACATGACCGCGGTGTCGGCGTTGCAAATGCTTTTGATCCAATCGCTCGCCTCTTCGCCGGCGCCGACGCGCGGCGTAACAAAGGTGACGTTGCGGCTCATGCCACGCCTGGTCAGCGAGATCTGCAGCTCGGCGCTCGCCGCCAGCGCCGCAGTAACACCCGGCACGACTTCGCAGCGGATACCGGCTGCCCGCAGCGCATCGATCTCTTCCTGCGCACGGCCGAACAACATCGGGTCTCCGCCTTTCAGCCGCACCACGACCGCATGTTTGCGCGCCGCATCGATCAGGCGTTTGTTGATGAATCGCTGCAGGGTCGAGTGCTTGCCGCAGCGCTTGCCGACGGCAATCTTTTCCGCGCGCTCAGCCAGCGCCAACGTTTCCGGATGCACCAGCGCGTCGTAAAACACGATGTCGGCCTGCGCGAGCAGGCGCGCGGCACGCAGCGTAATCAAATCCGGCGCGCCGGGACCGGCGCCGACCAGATGTACTACACCCGGTGCTTTGTTCACGCCCGCTCCATGCCGGACGAAATTGCAACGCGGCGCCGAAACAACGGTTGTGGGCGCTCGACCGACGATTGATAAGCCTCGCTGAAATCTGCCAACGCGGTCAGCGCCGCCTGTGCGTCCTGCCCCGCGCGCAATTCAAATGCATCGAATCCACAGCGCGTGAGATAAAACAACTGGTCGCGCAGCACATCGCCGATTGCGCGCAACTCGCCGCGCCAGCCATAACGCTCGCGCAGCAGGCGGGCAATCGAATAGCCGCGGCCGTCCACGAACTGCGGGAAATTGACCGCGATCAATTCAAAATGCCGCAGGTCATCGGCAATCAGTGCCGGATCTTCATTGCTGTCCAGCCACACGCCGAGCTTTCCCGTGCGTTTCAGCAGCGTATCGCGTTGCGCGCACCAAACGCCGAGCGGGACGATGACATCGCCCTCCGCCGGGACTGCCAGGCTGCCGTCAGCGACAGACTTAAGCAGCTGCCAGTTGTCGGCGACGACCCGGCGTTGCCTGATGATGATTGCCATAAACATATTCCTTGAAAGGTTCAACGCCGATGCGCCGCACGACGTCGACGAAAAGTTCTGCTTCGCTTTCGCGCCGCTCGAGATAAAGCTCGATCAGCCATTTGATCACAGCCGGCACTTCGGCCTGCGAAACCGAAGGACCTATGACTTTGCCGAGCGCGGCGTCGTTGCCCTGCGCGCCGCCAATCGAAATCTGGTAATACTCCGCGCCCTGCTTGTCGACGCCGAGGATGCCGATGTGGCCGATATGATGATGGCCGCACGAGTTCATGCAGCCGGAAATGTTGAGGTCCAGTTCGCCGATATCGTGCAGGTAGTCGAGATCATCGAAGCGGCGCTGGATCGCCTCGGCCACCGGTATCGACTTGGCGTTGGCGAGCGAGCAAAAATCTCCGCCCGGGCAGGCAATGATGTTGGTCAGCAATCCGATATTCGGCGTGGCCAGACCGAGCGCTTTGGCTTCCTTCCATACGTCATATAAGTCAGCCTGGCGCACGTCAGCCAAAATCAGATTCTGCTCGTGCGACACGCGCAGTTCACTGAAACTGTAGCGGTCGGCCAGATCGGCCACCGCATCCATCTGATCGGCGGTCGCATCGCCCGGCGCCACGCCGGTTTTCTTGAGCGACAGCGTGACCGCGGCATGGCCCGCGACTTTATGCGGCTGCACGTTGCGCTTCACCCAGTTGCTGAATGCCTTGTCGCGGGCAATTGCCTGCACATAACCCGACGACGGCGCGTCGTATTTGCGATAAACCGGACGCGTAAAGCGCTGCTCGATGCGCTGCACTTCGTCAGTGGTCAGCGTAGAAGGTCCGCCCTGCAGGTGCTGCCATTCCTCTTCCACCTGCGCGCGGAAAACTTCGGGCGTGAGTTCCTTGACCAGTATCTTGATGCGCGCCCGGTATTTGTTGTCACGCCGCCCGTAGCGGTTGTAGACGCGCAGTATGGCTTCCACATACGTCAGCAGATGCTGCCACGGCAGGAATTCGCGCATCTCTGCGCCAATCAGCGGCGTGCGGCCGAGACCACCGCCGGCGAGCACGCGAAAACCGACATTGCCCGCCGCATCGCGCCGTGCCTGCAAACCGATGTCGTGCACCTGGGTGGCCGCGCGGTCGGCCGCGCTGCCGCTCACGGCGATCTTGAACTTGCGCGGCAGGTAGGCGAACTCCGGATGAAACGTCGACCATTGGCGGATGATTTCGCACCACACCAGCGGATCGACGATTTCGTCTGGCGCGGTTCCGGCAAAGTGGTCGGTCGTCGTATTGCGTATGCAGTTGCCGCTGGTCTGGATCGCGTGCATCTGCACGGTAGCGAGCTTGGCCAATATGTCGGGCACATCTTCGAGCTTGGGCCAATTGAACTGGATGTTCTGGCGGGTGCTGAAATGCCCGTAGCCGCGGTCCCATTTGCGGGCAATGTAAGCAAGTGCGCGCAGTTGACGCGACGCCAATAGACCATACGGGATGGCGACCCGCAGCATAGGTGCAAATCGCTGAATATAAAGACCGTTTTGCAGCCTCAGCGGACGAAAATCATCCTCTGAGAGTTCACCGGCGAGAAAACGGCGGGTCTGATCCCGAAACTGGGAGACCCTTTCGTCCACCAGCCGTTGGTCGATTTCGTCGTATAAGTACATGAAGTCTTTGCAGGTTTTCTTAAGCGAACCGCATGCTATCAAGACTTCGTTATATCAAGAACGACTATTATGTTACGATGATATAACCATTAATAATTACAACAATACAATCATGAAGTTGCAGCAATTACGCTATTTAACTGAAGTAGAACGCCAGGGGCTGAACCTGTCGGTTGCCGCGGAGAAGCTGCATACGTCCCAGCCCGGCATCAGTAAGCAGATCAAACTGCTGGAAGACGAACTGGGCGTTAAAATTTTCGTGCGCAACGGCAAGCGCGTGACCGCGGTCACGTCGCCGGGCAAGGCGATCATTGCGATAGCCCAACGCATCCTGCACGAAGCCGACAACCTGAAGCAGGCCGCGCAGGACTTCGCCGATGAAGACAGCGGCAAGCTGACCATCGCCACCACGCACACGCAGGCGCGCTACGTCTTGCCCGCCGTCGTGCAGCGTTTTACCCAGCGCTATCCGAAAGTCAAACTCGGCCTGGTACAGGGCAACCCGATGCAGATTTGCCAGTACACGCTGGCGGGACAAGCGGATTTTTGCATCGCCACCGAAGCGATCGGTACGTTCAAAGAACTCGTGATGCTGCCGTGCTATGCGTGGAACCGCTGCGTGATCACGCCGCCCGACCACCCGCTGCTGAAGCAAAAATCGCTGACGCTCGAAGCCATCGCGAAATACCCCATCATCACTTACGACTTTGCGTTTACCGGGCGCTCGCAGATCAACCACGCATTTGAAACACGCGGATTGACGCCCAACGTGGTGCTGACGGCGATTGATTCAGACGTTATCAAGACCTACGTAGCGCTCGGGCTCGGCATCGGCATCGTCGCGCATATGGCGTATGACCCGGTGCGCGACACCAATTTACGCGCTCTGGACGCGAGCCATCTGTTCGAATCGAGCACGACGCGCATCGGCGTGCCGCGCAACGCCTA
>CAMBSS010000112.1 GCA_945870465.1 Bordetella parapertussis
TCGACGGCATGAAAACCGGCTACACGGAGAACGCCGGTTACTGCCTCATTACTTCGGCGAAGCGCGGCGAACGCCGGCTGATTTCGGTGGTGGTCGGCACCGCTTCCGAATCGGCGCGCGCGACGGAAAGCCAGAAGCTGCTCAACTACGGGTTTCAGTATTATGATAGCGTGAAGCTGTACGAGAAAAGCCAGGCGGTCGCGAGCCTGCCGATCTGGAAAGGCGCCTCGAATAGCGTGAAAGCGGGATTTCTCAACGATCTGTACGTCAGCCTGCCCAAGGGCCAGGCCGAGAAGATGAAAGCGAACCTCGAGAGCCGCCAGCCGCTGCTGGCGCCGGTTGCCGCAGGACAGAAAATCGGCGTGATCAAACTGACCCTCGATGGCAAGCCGTATGCCGAGTTGCCCGTGGTGGCGCTCGAAGACGTCGCGCTGGCGGGAATTCTCGGGCGCGGCTGGGATTCGATCAGACTTTTATTCAAGTAGGGAGCAGATATGGCTACTGACATCGTTTACCTGAACGGCGAATTCATGCCGATTGACCAAGCCCGCCTGCCGGTGCTCGACCGCGGTTTTATTTTCGGCGACGGCGTCTACGAAGTGGTGCCCGCTTATTCGCGCCATCCGTTCCGGCTTGCCGAGCATCTCAAGCGGCTGCAAAACAGCCTCGACGGCATCCGGCTGGCCAATCCGCTGACGGACGCAGAATGGACGCGGCTCACCCACGAAGTCATCAAGCGCAACGACGGCGACGACCAATCCATTTACTACCAGGTCACGCGCGGCGCGGCCACGCGCGCGCACGAGTTTCCGCTGAACGTGAAGCAGACGGTATTCATCATGAGCAATCCGCTGGTGACGCCGCCGCGCGAACAGCTCGAAAAAGGCGTGCCGTGCATCACCGCCACCGATTTCCGCTGGCTCAAATGCGATCTCAAGTCGGTGTCATTGCTCGGCAATTGCCTGCTGAAGCAGATGGCGGTCGATGCGGGCGCTGCGGAAGTGTTGATGTTCCGCGACGGCTACCTGACCGAAGCTTCTGCCAGCAACGTGTTCATCGTGCGCAACGGCGTGCTGCTGGCGCCGCCGAAAAACCACCTGATCCTGCCCGGCATCACCTACGACGTCGTGATCGAAATCGCCAGGGCCAACAAAATGCCGCTCGAACTGCGCGAAATATCGGAACACGAGGTCAGGACCGCCGAGGAAATCTTTGTCACCTCATCAACCAAGGAAGTGCTGGCGGTCACCATGCTCGATGACGAACCGGTCGGCGAAGGCAAGCCCGGCGCGCTGTTCCGCCGCATGCACACGCTATACCAGGACTTCAAACAAACGGTGATGCGCCGCGCCGCATAAGTCAGGCACTCTTAGCATGCCCGAAAGGCAAGACTCGTCGCTGCTCGAATACCCGTGCGAATTTCCGCTCAAGATCATGGGCGCGACGCGCGCCGGGTTCGCGCAAGCCGTCCTCGAAGTCGTACAGCGCCACGCGCCGGATTTCGACGGCTCTACGCTCGAAATGAAATCGAGCAAGCACGGCAAATACCTGAGCATCACGTGCACGATCAACGCGACCTCGCGCGAACAGTTGGACGCGCTGTACCAGGAACTGTGCGACCACCCGATGGTTGTGATGGTGCTATGAGAAGAGAGACGCGGGGCGAGAGGCGAGAGACGGAAGAAATGAAGAGCGCGCACGCGCCGCACAGCGGCACGCAGAGCCACGCCTCTCGTCTATCGTCTATCGCCTCTCCCGCCGTGCGGCAGCTCGGCCGCGTGGACTACGCCTCCACCTGGCAGGCGATGCGCGATTTCACCATGCAGCGCACCGCTGACACGCCGGACGAACTGTGGCTCGTGCAACATCCGCCGGTATACACGCTGGGCATTGCGGCGCGCGTGCAGCACCTGCCGCGTATCGACAATGGCATTCCCGTCGTCAAAACAGACCGCGGCGGACAGATCACCTATCACGGTCCCGGCCAGCCCGTCGTCTACCTGCTGCTCGACATGAAACGTCATGGCTTGAGCGTACGGCCGCTGGTTAGGCTGATGGAAAACGCCGTGATAGACTTGCTTGGAGAATACGGCGTGGCGGCCAGCGGACGCGTCGATGCGCCCGGGGTCTACGCCGGCAATGCCAAGGTTGCCGCACTCGGCTTGCGCATCCGCAACGGTTGCTGTTATCACGGGGTCGCGCTGAACGCCGACATGGATTTGAGTCCTTTTCGCGCGATCGATCCCTGCGGTTATCCCGGACTGGCCGTGACGCAGACGCGTGACCTTGGCATCACTGATACGCCGGACACAGTGGGCGACAAATTGATTGAACACCTGATAACACGATTGCAAACGCATTGATTCCGCCATGAGCGACGTCATCACCAAACAAAAAGGCGCGGCCAAGACCGACCGCGCTTACGGCAAGAGATCGATTCCTATCGTGCCGGTCGAACGGCTGAAGAAGCCCGACTGGATACGCGTAAGGATGGGCGACAGCCGGCGCTTTCAGGAAATCAAAAACACCCTGCGCGAGCACAAGCTGCACACGGTGTGCGAGGAAGCAAGCTGCCCCAACATCGGCGAATGCTTCGGCAAGGGCACCGCGACGTTCATGATACTGGGCGACCTGTGCACGCGGCGCTGCCCGTTCTGCGACGTCGCGCACGGCCGCCCGCAGCCGCCCGATGCCGGCGAGCCGCTCAATCTTGCGCAAACCATAGCGGCGCTCAAGCTGCGCTACGTCGTGATCACCAGCGTCGACCGCGACGACCTGCGCGACGGCGGCGCTGCACATTTCGCCGCCTGCATACGCGCCGTGCGCGAACTGTCGCCGGCGACCCGTATCGAAGTGCTGGTGCCGGACTTTCGCGGCCGCCTCGACATCGCGCTCGACATTCTGGCCGGCGCTCCGCCCGACGTGCTGAACCACAATCTCGAAACGGTGCCGCGGCTGTACAAACAGGCGCGGCCCGGCGCGGACTACGCCAACTCGCTCGCGCTGCTCCAGCAGTTCAAAGCGCGCCTGCCGCACATCCCGACCAAGTCCGGGTTGATGCTGGGGCTGGGCGAAACCGACGAAGAAATCCTGCAGGTGTTGCGCGACCTGCGCACGCACGGCGTGGACATGCTCACCCTCGGCCAGTACCTGCAGCCTTCGGCGCATCATCTGCCGGTATTGCGCTACGCCGACCCCGCGATATTCAGGGAATTCGAACGCCAAGCCGGCGCGTTGGGTTTCGCCCACGCTGCGTGCGGTCCGATGGTGCGTTCGAGCTATCATGCGGACCAGCAGGCCCACGACGCAGGCGTGACATAATCCGCCGTACCGCACGAAGATTTCCAATATGAAACGCACATTCGCCGCCGTTGTCCTGTACCTGTTCGCAGCGTCCGCCAGCGCGGCCGGGCTCGCCGACATCACCAATAAGGACGCCGTTTCCGGCCTGCGCCAGGCGCTGACCGATGGTGCCGCCGCGGCCGTCGGCAAACTCGGTGTCGAGAACGGTTTTTTCGGCAATACCAGGGTAAAAATCCCGCTGCCGGAATCGCTGCAGAAAGTGGAAGGGCTGATGCGCGCGATGGGCATGAAGCGCCAGGCCGATGAACTCGAACTCGCGATGAACCGCGCCGCCGAAACCGCGGTGGCCGAAGCCACGCCGCTGCTGGTCGATGCGGTCAAGCAAATGTCGGTGCAGGACGCCAAGGGCATACTCACCGGCGGCGAAACCTCGGCGACCGACTATTTCCGCCGCACGAGCGCCGATGCGCTGGGCAGGAAATTTCTGCCCGTCGTAAAAAAAGCGACCGCCAAAGTCGGCCTTGCTGAAAAATACAATTCGATCGCGGGCAAAGGCGCGCAGCTAGGCCTCGTCAACGCCGACCAGGCGACCATAGAACAGTACGTGACGAAGAAATCGCTCGACGGCCTCTACACCATCATAGCCGACGAAGAAAAAGCGCTGCGCCAGGATCCCGTCGGCGCCGCCAGCAGCATCGTGCAAAAAGTTTTCGGCGCTTTAAGATAATCAGCCGCGCGGGAAAAATTCCATGCCACGCTTCTATGTCGGCCTTGCCGAAGGCGAAAAAGAACTCTGGAAGGCGTCCAACATCACTTCCGAAGGCAACGTCCTGATCACGGTCGAACTCTCGTTCGCGGGCCAGGACGCCAAACCGCTCGAGCGTTACAAGGCGGCCCTCGTTGCCTTGGGCAAAGAGGCGACCAAGCACCGCCAGTTATCGAAGTACTGCTGGGTATTCAAGCTCGACATGCGCCTGAACGACATCTTCCAGACGCTCGTCAATCACCTCGGCGTCGAGCATCACTCGTATACCGCCGCCGATCTCCATACCGGCGAAGGACTGGCCTACGACGCCGAGAAACGCGTGGTATGCGAGTTCTATTCAAAAAACTGGATGGACGACTGACCAGCGCCGGCAGGCGCGTGTAGAGTACTTAGTGCGCCTTGTCCCAGTTGGGCCCGGTGCCGACGTCGACCACTAACGGCACCGCGAGCGCGGCAACCCCGCCCATCAGTTCCGGCAGCCGTTTTTTTACGACATCCATTTCCGCGTCCGGCACTTCGAGCACGAGTTCATCGTGCACCTGCATGATGAGTTTGGACTTGAGCTGGTCGGCTTCGAGCCAACCCTGGACTGCAATCATCGCGAGTTTGATCAGGTCGGCGGCCGTACCCTGCATCGGCGCGTTGATCGCGGCACGTTCCGCCCCCTGCCGTCGCATGCCGTTGCTGGAGCGGATTTCCGGCAGCCATAAACGGCGGCCGAACACCGTTTCAACATAGCCCTGCTCGCGCGCCTGTTCGCGCGTCACCCGCATGTATTCGGCCACCCCGGGATAGCGCGCGAAGTAGCGGTCCATATATTGCTGCGCCGCCGCGCGCTCGATGCCGAGCTGGCCGGCGAGCCCGTACACCGACATGCCATAAATCAAACCGAAGTTGATGACCTTGGCGTAACGCCGTTGCTCGACATCGACCGCCGGCAGTTCGAGACTGAAAATTTCCGCCGCCGTCGCGCGATGGATGTCCTCGCCTGCGGCAAACGCCTTGAGCAAGCTCGCGTCCCGCGAGATGTGCGCCATGATGCGCAATTCGATCTGCGAATAGTCGGCGGACACGATCCTGCTGCCCGGCGGCGCGATGAACGCTTCGCGGATACGCCGGCCCTCTGCAGTGCGCACCGGGATGTTCTGCAGATTGGGATCGTTGCTCGCCAGCCGGCCGGTAATGGCGACCGCCTGCGCGTAATTGGTGTGCACGCGGCCGGTGCGCGGGTTGACCATGCGCGGCAGCTTGTCCGTATACGTCGATTTCAGCTTGGCGATGCCGCGGTACTCGAGCAGCAGCTTGGGCAGCGGGTGGTCCAACGCCAGTTGTTCGAGCGCGTCTTCATCGGTGGAAGGCGCGCCCGTCGGGGTTTTCTTCACCGGCTTGATGCCCAGCTTGCCGAACAATATTTCCTGGATTTGCTTGGGCGAGTTCAGATTGAACGGCTGCTCCGCATGTTTATGCGCGGCCGCCTCGATGTCCATCATCTTGATGCCGAGCTCGCGGCTCTGCGCTTCGAGCAGCGCGCCGTCGAGCAGCACACCGTTGCGCTCCATTTTCTGTAATACGACCATTACCGGCATTTCGATTTCGCGATAGATTTTCGCGAGCTTCGCGTCTTTCTCAATCTGCGGGTACAGCGCTTGATGCAACTGCAGTGTGATGTCGGCGTCTTCCGCCGCATACTCCGCGGCACGCTCGACCGACACCTGGTCGAAACCGATCTGGTTTGCGCCTTTGCCGGCGACCTCTTCAAACGTAATCGTTTTCACGCCGAGATGGCGGGACGCGAGATCGTCCATGTTGTGCGGCTTGTGGCTTTCAAGCACGTACGACTGCAGCAGAGTGTCGTGCAGGACACCCCTGAGGTGCATACCGTGATTGGCAAACACGTGAGTGTCGTATTTGAGATTCTGGCCGACCTTGTGCTGGTGTGCGTTTTCTAGCCAGGATTTCAGTTTTACGAGCACCGTATCCAGATTCAACTGCTGTGGCGCGCCTGCATAGTTGTGCGCGAGCGGAATATAAGCGGCGCGGCCGGACTCCACCGACAACGAAATCCCGACCAGGCGCGCCGCCAGCGGATCGAGGCTGGTGGTTTCGGTATCGAGGGAGACGAGAGCCGCGCCGGAAATTTTCGCGTGCCAGTCGTCGAGCTGGCTGTCGGTCAAGATGGTTTCGTAATCCCGAGAGACGCCGGGCGATAGACGAGAGACGGTTAGATCCGGTGGCGCCGGGTCAGGGGTTTTTCCGTCCCTCGTCTCTCCTTCCTCGCCTTTCCTTTCAATCTCGCGCCGCCAGGGCTTGAATTCAAAGCGGTCGAAAAGTTCTGCCAGCTTCGCGTCGTCGTGCTTGTCGTGCGTAAGATCTTCCAGCTTGACCGGCAGCTCGACGTCGCACTTGATGGTCACGAGAGCGCGCGCCTGCGGCAGCCAGTCGAGCGCCTTGCGCAGGTTCTCGCCGACCACGCCGCCGATTTCGCCCGCGTGCGCGACAATGTTGTCGAGCGTATGGTATTGCGTGAGCCACTTGACCGCGGTCTTGGGACCGACTTTCTCCACGCCCGGCACGTTGTCGACAGAGTCGCCGACCAAAGCGAGATAGTCGACGATGCGCTCCGGCTTGACGCCGAATTTCTTTTCGACGCCGGCCTCGTCGAGCGTTTCGTTGGTCATCGTGTTGACGAGCGTCACCAGCGGGTTGACGAGCTGGGTGATGTCCTTGTCGCCGGTCGAAATCACGGTGCGCACGCCGCGCTTTTGCGCTTCAACCGCGAGCGTGCCGATGACGTCGTCGGCCTCGACGCCTGCCACCATGATCAGGGGCCAGCCCATGGCGTGAATTGCCGCGTGCAGCGGCTCTATCTGCAGCGCCAGATCGTCCGGCATGGCTGGCCGGTTGGCTTTGTATTCGGGGTAAAGATCGTCGCGAAACGTCTTGCCTTTGGCGTCGAAAACGCAGGCGCTATAATCGGACGGATTCTCTTTGTGCAGCCGCATCAACATGCTCAGCACGCCGCGGATCACGCCGGTCGGCTCGTTCTTGCTGTTGCGCAAATCGGGCATCGCGTGAAATGCGCGATACAGGTACGATGAGCCGTCCACCAGCAGCAGGGTCTTTGTCATTCAGCGTCAACCACAGGTGAATACGGAAAAAGAGGAGTCGAACATGAGCCATTCCAGCAAAGTTCCGCCACGCGTAACATCCGAACCCGGATGGGCGCGCGAATCATGGCGCATGTTCGGCATTATGTCAGAGTTTTTCGAGGCGGCCGAACGCCTCGGCAACATCCAGCCCGCGGTCAGCATGTTCGGCAGCGCGCGCGTGCCGGTCGACCATCCGTACTTCATGCTTGGCGAGCAGATCGCGCGCCGCCTGTCGGACGCCGGCTTCAGCGTGATCTCGGGCGGCGGACCCGGCATGATGGAGGCCTTCAACAAGGGCGCCTACTTCGGCAAGTCGCCGGCGGTCGGGCTCAACATCGAACTGCCGCGCGAGCAGTTCCCCAACACCTACCAGGACATCAGCCTGTCGTTCCGGCACTTCTTCGCGCGCAAGGTCGCCTTCGTGCGCTTTGCGACCGCCTACGTCGTACTACCCGGCGGTTTCGGCACGCTCGACGAATTGCTGGAGGCGCTGACGCTGGTGCAAACGCACAAGGTACGCAATATGCCCATCATCCTGGTGCACACGCCGTTCTGGCGCGGGCTCGTGGACTGGCTGCGCGACCGGCTGGTCGCCGAAAAAATGATCGACCCCGGCGACATGGACCTGCTGCAGTTGATCGACGAACCGCAGGACGTGGTTAACGCGATTTTCGACTATTACGAAAAACACGGTTTCGCGCCTACCGCAGCCGACCGCGAATCGATGCTGGCGCTTTAAATGCAGGATTCAGTTGAACCTTGCCGCCGCTCTTGCCTTCCTGGATCCCGAATCCTGAATCCTGAGTCCTGAATCCCGCCCTTTATATTTTTAGCCGAAAAGCCGATAATAGGACGCATAAGTCCTAAGGAACAATCATGCGCAACCTGCTAGTTATCCTGCTTTTATGCGTCGCGCTGCCCGCGCTGGGCGCGGACCGGCCGCGCAATCTGCAGCCGATTCCCGATCCGCCCCCGCCGCCGCCCGGCTTCGAACTCGATCCCGCGCTCGAACCCCAGGTCACCATTCTCAAACGCGGCACCGATACGGTCGAAGAGTACCGTGTGGGCGGCAAGCTGTACATGCTCAAGGTCACACCCGCCACCGGCAGGCCGTATTACCTGATCGATGAAAAAGGCGACGGCAAAATGTCGCGCCAGGAAACCTTCGATTTCGGCCTGCGTCCGCCGATGTGGGTCATACATTCCTGGTAAGGCGGTCTCGGCGGTCAGTTTTCGGCTCCAACCATCCGCGCCGCGCGCGGCGAGATTAACGGCTGACAACTGATAGCTAAAAATGTCCGTATTCACCACCGTCACGCCGGAACAACTCGCGGCGTGGCTCAAGAACTATTCGCTGGGCACCCTCGTTAAACTCGAGGGCATCGCCGCTGGCATCGAGAACACCAATTACTTCGTCACCACGACGCACGGCCGCTACGTGCTCACGCTGTTCGAGAAGCTGAAAGCGCACGAGTTGCCGTTCTACATGAACCTGATGGCGCACCTCGCGCGCCACGGCATTCAGTGCCCGCAGCCCATCGTCAATCTCAAAAACGAGAATCTGAGCGAGCTGAACGGCAAGCCGGCAAGCATCGTGACCTGCGTGCCCGGCGCCGATGTAAAAGAAGTCGATGCACGGCAGTGCGCGACCATTGGCGAACTGCTCGCCGAAATGCACCTCGCCGGACAGAGCTATGCCGCAGCCATGCCGAACCCGCGCGGCCCGCAATGGTGGAGCGCGGCGGCGCCGCAGGTGACGCCCTTCCTCGACGCGCGCGCCGCCGCCATGCTGGCGGACGAAGTGCGTTTCCAGTCGCAGCACAACCGTGATGAGCTGCCGCGCGGCGCTATCCACGCTGATCTCTTTCGCGACAACGTGCTGTGGGACGGCGCGCGTGTGGGCGGCATCATCGATTTTTACTTTGCCTGCACCGACGCGCTGCTCTACGACGTGGCGATCACGGTCAACGACTGGTGCACCACGCCGGCGCCGGCGCTCGATGCCACGCGTGCGCGCGCCTTGCTCGCCGCCTACCAGCGCGTGCGTCCCCTCACCGCCGGCGAGCGCGCAGCGTGGCCCAATATGTTGCGTGCCGGCGCTCTGCGCTTCTGGGTCTCGCGGCTCTACGACTTTCATTTGCCGCGCCCGGGCGCGCTGGTGCACGCCAAGGACCCCGCCTATTTCCAGCGTATGCTCGAGCAGCATGTCGCGCACGCCGCCGAACTGCAGCAGGTGTTGGCCGCATGATACAGATCCGCACCGTCGAAGCAGCGCGCGGCTGGCGCTGGCTGGTGCAGGGCCTGGCGATCTTTCGCAAGGCCCCGGCACAATGGCTGATGCTGATCGCGATCCTGTTTATCGGCAGCCGCGTATTGCTGGCGATACCTTTCGTCGGCCTGGTGGTGATTCTGATTACGCCCAATTTCCTGGCCGGCCTGACGCATGGCGCGCAGGCGCTCGAGCAAGGCAAGCCGCTCAGGCTCGGTTATCTCGCGAGCGGGTTTCTCAAGAACGCGGCCCAGCTGGTCACCTTGGGCGGGGTCTCGCTAATCGGGCACTTCCTGATGCTGATGGCGATGACGACGGTCGCCGGCGACGCGCTGGCCGAGATCATGAAAACCATGGCGTCGGGCGCGGTCACCGCGGAGACCGTGACAGCGATGCGCACGGCGGCGCCGCGTCTGCTGCTGGGCGTCGCAGTCGGCCTCTGCATCGCGCTGCCCGTCATGCTGGCGGTGTGGTTTTCGCCTTTGCTCGTATTTTTCGACGACGTCAAACCGTTGCCGGCCATGCTTTTGAGTCTGTCGGCCTGCATGAAAAACGCGTTGCCCATGCTCATCTACTGCGTTGCAGTGCTGGGGCCGCTGATGGTGATGATGCAGATCGGCATGGCGCTCACGCGCCAGCCCGACATCGGATTCTGGCTGCTGGCGCCCGTGCTCGTGCCGTCGCTTTACGCGGGGTATGTGGATTTGTTCGTGCGCGAGCCGGCGCCGGCCGAAAACTGATCAACCGTCAGGCAGCGCTCAGCTTCGCGTACTCAAGGGCCAGCCACTTCGTGCCGTTGCGGTGAAAGTTGATCTGCACACGTGCATCGCTCCCGCGCCCTTCGGCATTGACGATCACACCGGCGCCGAATTTCGGGTGCGTCACGTTCTGGCCGATGCGCCAGGGCGAAGCCGCTTCGAGCGAGCCCGCCGCGCGCTCCGCCATTGCATAGTTGCCGTGCGCCTGCCGTGCGGCGGCCGGCGTGTGCGGCGCATAAGCGCTGGCGCGGTTGATCCGCTTCAACAGCCCTTCCGGAATTTCGTGGAAAAAACTCGACGCGATGTTGTAGCGCGTCTGCCCGTGCAGCATGCGGCTTTGCGCAAACGACAGGTAGAGCCGCCGCCGCGCGCGCGTCAGCGCCACGTACATCAGCCGCCGCTCTTCCTCTTTGCCGTCGGCTTCCGACAGACTGTTCTCGTGCGGGAACAGGCCTTCTTCGAGCCCGCTGATGAATACGCTATGGAATTCGAGGCCCTTCGCCGAATGCACGCTCATTAACTGCAGCGCATCGGCGCCGGCCTGCGCCTGGTTGTCGCCGGCTTCCAATGCGGCGTGGGCGAGAAAGCCCGCGAGGGTGGTGTCCTCCTGCGCATCGTCGTCAATGAAGCCGGCCGCGGCATTGATCAGTTCGCCGATGTTTTCGAGCCGGTCGGCGCCTTCGCGCTCTTTCGCGTAATGCTGCTTGAGCCCGCTGTGCTCGATCACGTGTTCGATGATTTCAGGTAACGGCAGGCCCGTGCATGCCGTACGCATGCCGGCGATCAACGCCACAAAGACTGGCAAGCCTTTGGGAGGAGAGGCGCCGGGCGATAGACGAGAGGCGAAGCCTGGCACCCCGTCTGTCGTCTCTCGTCTATCGTCTTTCGTTTTTTCCAACGCCGCCGTCCACAGGCTGACACCACCGGTGCGCGCCAGGTCCTGCAGTTGCTCGAGCGCGCGGTTGCCGATGCCGCGCGTCGGAAAATTGATGATGCGCAGCAGCGCGCCATCGTCTTCATCGCTCGCCAGCACGCGCAGGTAGGCGAGCGCGTGCTTGATTTCCTGGCGCTCGAAAAAGCGCAGGCCGCCGTAGACGCGGTACGACATGCCGGCGTTGAACAGCGCGTGCTCGAGCACGCGTGACTGCGCATTCGACCGGTAGAGCAGGGCGATTTCGGACAGGCGCAGGCCTTCGTGATGCAGCGACTTCACTTCTTCGACGATAAAACTCGCCTCGTCGATGTCGGTGCCCGCTTCATAGACACGCAACGGCTCGCCCTTGCCTTCCGCGGTCCACAGGTTCTTGCCCAGGCGGTTGCGGTTGTGATCGATCAGCGCGTTGGCGGCGTCGAGAATATGGCCATGCGAGCGGTAGTTCTGCTCGAGCTTGATGACCTTCTCAACCGCAAAGTCTTTCTGCAGGTCCTGCATGTTGGCGGCCGACGCGCCACGGAACGCATAGATTGACTGGTCGTCGTCGCCGACGGCGAATATCGCGTTTTCCTTGCCGGCCAGCATCCGCAACCACAGGTATTGCAGCCGGTTGGTGTCCTGGAATTCATCGACCAGGATATTGCGGAAACGGCCGCGATAGTGGTCGCGCAGGGGCTCGTTCTTCGACAACAGTTCATAACAGCGCAGCAGGAGTTCCGCGAAATCGACCACGCCTTCGCGCTGGCATTGCTCGTCGTAGATCGCGTAGAGCTCTTTCATGCGGCGCGAAAAGCCGTCGTCGTCGTCGGCGTCGACCGCGCGTTTGCCGGCGTCCTTGTGGCTGTTGATGTACCACGCGATCTGTCGCGCGGGGAACTTCTCTTCGTCGACGTTGGCCGCCTTCATCATGCGCTTGATGAGCGCCAGCTGGTCCTGGCTGTCGAGGATCTGGAAGAGCTGCGGCAGCCCTGCTTCGCGGTAATGCGCGCGCAACATGCGGTTGCACAGGCCGTGGAAGGTGCCGACCCACATGCCGCGCGTGTTGATTGGCAGCATGGCGCCTATGCGCGTGAGCATTTCCTTTGCTGCTTTATTGGTGAATGTAACCGCGAGTAATCCTGCGGGGCTGGCCCGCCCGGTCTGGATCAGCCAGGCGATGCGCGTCGTCAGCACACGCGTCTTGCCGCTGCCGGCGCCGGCAAGTATCAGCGCCGACTGGTGCGGCAGCGTGACGGCTTCGAGTTGCGGTTCGTTGAGACCGGTGAGAAAGGAAGGCGACGACATGAATGATGTTTCGGTGGGAACATCCGATTATAAAGCGTGGGGCGAAAAAAACGGCCAGCAATGCTGGCCGTTTTTTGAATAATAAACCGGATTACTTCGATACTTTGGGCTCGGTGATGCCCATCTGGCCTTTCAGCTTGGCGCCCAGCGTTTCGGCTTCCCGCTCGCTCGCCAGGTGCGAAATGCGCACGCGATACGTGGTGACATCTTCTTTTTTGACCGGCCGGATTTCCGCGGCGTAGCCCGCGTTGCGCAACTGGTCGTAAATTTTGAGCGCGGAATCCTGATCGCCGGCTTCGGCCAGGTACACGCGCCACTTGCCGCCTTTGCGCAGCGCGCCCGCGCCTGCCGCGATCTCCGTTTCCTGCGTCCATTTGTCCAATTGCTCCTTCGACACTGGGCCGACCGGATCGCCCGGCTTGTCTTTCGGCGCGACGTAAAACGACATCGGCTGGTCCATGGTGAATGCTTCCGGCCCGCGCGTCACCGCGACCTTGCCTTCGATCAGGCAGGCGATGTCGCGCGTCTTGTCGGATTTGCCCCACAGGTCGGTGCCGCGTATGCCGACGGTGATGGTGACCAGCCGCACTTTGACGTCGCGCTCGCCGCGGAACTTGGACAGCGCCTGGGTGGTAAAGCGAAACGCGCCGGAGAGCACGTCGAGCGATGCTGTCACCACGTCCTTCAACTTGATTTTGGTCTGGCCGAGATCGTCGAGCGCCATGATGCCGTTCTCGCCCAGCTTGACGAGGCTGCCGTCGGCAAGCCGCAGCAGCGCGCGCGCGCCGGGCCCCGTGATGACGCGGTCCTTGTTGATGAGTTTCATGTCCAGCGACAGCGCGTCGCGCGCGCCGTTCGCGTGCTCGACCCATGCCGGCATCTGCACGCCTTCGACCACGATATTGGGTCGCGTTGCCGCCGCGGCACAGCTCGCGGCCAGCATCAGCAGTGCCGTAAATAACGCCTTAATCTTCATTGCGGCCTCCTTGGTTTCCGGTTACGCATGCATATACGGGGACGGGCGGGTTTCGGATGCGGGACGGGTATAATTCGCGTCTTTGCCGCAATCGCAGACCGGTATGCAGAACAAGTACAACCCCCACGTCATTGAGCGCGAAGCCCAGCAGTACTGGATCGAGCAGCACTCGTTTCGCGCCGCGGAGCCGTCAGGCGACTCCACTAAAGCGCCCGCTAAACCCAAATACTACTGCCTGTCGATGTTCCCCTATCCCTCGGGCAAGCTGCATATGGGACACGTGAGAAACTATACCATAGGCGATGCGCTCTCCCGCTACCACCGCTTGCGCGGCTTCAACGTGCTGCAGCCGATGGGATGGGATGCGTTCGGATTGCCCGCCGAGAACGCGGCGATGGCCAATCGCGTGCCGCCCGCGCAGTGGACTTACGACAACATCGCGTACATGAAAAAGCAGCTCGTCTCGCTCGGTTTCGCGATCGACTGGGAGCGCGAGCTTGCGACCTGCAAGCCCGACTATTACCGCTGGAACCAGTGGCTGTTCCTGCGCATGCTGGAAAAAGGCCTGGTCTACAAAAAAACCGGCACGGTAAACTGGGACCCGGTGGACCAGACCGTGCTCGCCAACGAGCAGGTGATAGACGGACGCGGCTGGCGCACCGGCGCGGTGATCGAGAAACGCGAGATCCCCATGTACTACATGGCGATCACGAAATACGCCGATGAGCTGCTCACCGCGCTCGACACGCTGCCGGGCTGGCCCGAGCGCGTGAAGACCATGCAGGCCAACTGGATCGGCAAAAGCACCGGCGTGCGCTTTGCATTCCCGTACACGCTCGACGGCAAGCCGGAGAAGTTGTGGGTGTTCACGACCCGCGCGGACACCATCATGGGTGTTACTTTTTGCGCCGTTGCGGCCGAGCATCCGCTCGCGGCCCATGCCGCAAAGAAAAATCCCCAGCTCGCGGCTTTCATCGAAGAATGCAAACGCGGCAGCGTGATCGAAGCCGATTTCGCGACCATGGAAAAGAAAGGCATGCCCACCGGCATGACCG
>CAMBSS010000113.1 GCA_945870465.1 Bordetella parapertussis
GCGATCGCGAGTGGCAGGTGCTTACGGACACATGGCATTTATCAGTGAGTGAGGCCAAAGCTCAGGCGGAATTCGAGTACGCTGGCATTTCGAAGGTATGGAAAAATGCCGTCTAACCGCACGATCGACAGCGACGGGGGAAAGCGCTACGCGCTTTCGGGCGCGCGTCATCGCAAACGTTAAGATTATCAATAAGTACAGGCATGAAAATTTCCGCCCAAATTGCCGTCGTCATGGGGGCGATATTCGCCATGCTCTGCTTTGGTGTCGCCGTATGGGGATTCAGCGCCATTGGAGAAATGACGGATCCGCAACAGATAGCCGACTCCAAAGGCTATGCGATGTTCTGGGCGTTTCTGGGCTGCGTTGCCGTGGTCATGGGCGCGCTGTCAGCGTGGATCGTGCGAACGCAGTAGTACTACACGGATTGCCGACCGACGCATTGGGGCAGGCCGGCAGACAGGTCATTGCTCGGGATTATCAGTCGCAACCTGCTCGCACAGCAAATCACACCACCGGCGTTTTTACCGGCTTGCCGGCAAAATACAAATGCAGGTTCTCGATCTGCAAAGCACCCATCGCCGTGCGCGTCTCGTTGGTGGCGCTGGCCATATGCGGGGTCAGCACCACGTTGTCGAGCGTGAAAAACGCGGGACACACGTTGGGTTCGTTCACGAACACATCCAGCCCCGCGCCGGCGATTTTTTTCTCCTGCAGGTAACGCAGCAACACCGACTCGTCCACCACCGAGCCGCGCGCGAGATTGATCAGGTAGCCCTGTGGTCCCAGCGCATCCAGCACGGTGACATCGACAAGCTTTTCTGTCCCGGCGCCACCAGGCACCATCACCAGCAGAACATCGGAATTTTTCGCCAGCGCGACCGCGTCGCCGTCGTAGGCGTAAGGCACGTCTTTTTTAGTGCGATTGTGATAACGAATCTTCATGCCGAACGCCAATGCGCGCTTGGCGATCTCTTCGCCAATGCGGCCCAGGCCGAGGATGCCGAGGATCTTGCCGCCGATCGAAGTGGTAAACGGATATATACCCTTCGTTTGCCAGTTGCCCGCGCGCAGGTAAGCGCCCGCCTGCGGAAATTGCCGCAGTGTATTCAGCACTAGCGCCATCGCGCAATCTGCGACGCAATCGTTCAGGGCGCCGGCGCCGTTGGTGACGACTATGCCGCGCTTTTTTGCGGTCTCGAGATCGATTTGATTCACGCCGACCCCGAAATTGGCAATGATTTCCAGCTTGGGCAATGCATTGATCAGTGCGGCGTCCACCAATGTGTGCCCGTTGTGCGCCAACCCGCGCACATTCGACGCTGCCTCTTTCAGGGTCGCGGCTCTATCCTTGGCCGAGAAAAGACTGATCGCGGAGAATTCCTGCGTCAGCCGTTCGTAAGTGCCTTTATGACCTTGCGCAGTGATGATGATGTCGTGTTTCATGATTTCGAAAAAACCTGTATTTTTTTATTGGTGTCAAGGGCGTGCAATTTTGCATCTTGTGACTTTAAGTCACCGCCGTGCGATGGATCATGATAGCGCGAAATCCGCGCTTTCAACATCGTGCGCATTCATCGCGCGATGAATCGCCTCGCGGGTGAGTTTGGGCACCAGCATCTGGATAAAATCGGTCAGGTAGCGGCGCAGATGGACGTCGCGGCGCAGACTGATGTAAGTCATGCTTTTCGGAAACAAGTGCGTCGCGTCGGCAACATGGACCTTCGCCGAAATGCCTTCGACTGCGAGCGTCGGCACGACGGCTATGCCCAGCCCTTCTTCCACATATGCCCTGATCACGTCGGAGTCGCTCGCGCTCACCACGAAATGCGCTTCGATATCGTGGTCGCGGAACGCTTTTGCGATGATCTGCCCGCCGCGCGAGCGCGCGCTGTAACCGACTATGGGATAGCGCGCGAGATCAGCCAGCGTCATACGCTTCTTCGCCGCAAGCGGATGCCCCTTGGGCATGATCACGCTGCGGCGGATGACGCCGCTTGGCAGAAAAACGAGTGAGGGATGGGCACCCGTGACGTCTGTGCTGATACCGACATCGGCTTCGTTCGTTTCGATCAGCCTCGGCACATCGTCAGGGTTGGCCTGCAGCAGGTGGAGTTGGACTTCGGGATAACGTTTGGTGAATGCCTTCACTGGCGCCAACAGCGTGTAGCGGGCGTGCAAATGGCTGGTCGCCAGCGCGAGCCGCCCACCGCGTTCGTTGCGCAGGTCTTCGGCGATCATCCGGATGTTGTCGGCCTCGGTCAGCATGCGCCGCGCCGCCGCGAGTATCGACTGCCCTGCTTCGGTGAACGCCAGTACGCGGTTCTTGCGCCGCACCAGCAATTCGACGCCGAGCTCGCGTTCGAGCTGCTGAAGCTGGCGGCTGATGCCGGGCTGCGAGGTATGCAATGCAAGCGCCGCGCTCGACATATTGAGCGACTGGCGCGCGATCTCGCGCAAAAACATCAACTGCTTTAGCGTCATATCTTCACTATACAATAACTATATAGCGATATACAGTTTTAGTATTTTATTACATGGCTGGACGCTGTTACTCTTGCCGCCATTCCGGAACCATCCGGCCTACCGATAAGGGATCCGCCATGCTGACCGCCACCCGCCCCAACCTCGCCATCAAGCGCATCGGCAAGCACCTCGGCGCCGAAATTTCAGGCGTCGACCTGTCGCAGCCCCTGGACGACGATACATTTGCGCACATCGCCGACGCATTCTTCGACAACGAAGTGGCGTTTTTCCGCAACCAGAAGATCACGCCTGCACAGCAGGTCGCTTTCACGCGGCGTTTCGGGATCCTGGAACAGCACGTGCGCAAGGAAAGCCGCCTGCCGGGACATCCTGAAATTCTCGTCGTCTCCAACGTGCTCGACGAGCACGGCAAAGCCATCGGCTCGCAGGATGCCGGCCGCTTCTGGCACAGCGACCTTTCCTACAAACATGAGCCCAGCATGTTGTCGGCGCTTTATGCATTGGAAGTCCCGTCCAAAGACGGCCGGGTGCTGGGCGACACCAGCTTCGCCAGCTCCACTGCCGCGTACGAGGCACTGCCGGAAGACCTGAAAACGCGCCTGCGGGGGCTGAAGAACGTGCACAGCTACCGCTACTACCGCAACAAGAACGCGCAGGCGCAAAAAGAAGAGCTCGCGCGCGGCGGCCGCGTGATCCAGGAGCACATGCCGACCGAAGAACAACTGAAGACGGTGCCGGACGTTGAAACCCCGATCGTACGGACCCACCCGGTGACCAAGCGCAAGGGGCTCTTCATCAACGAAGCCCACACCTCGGGGCTGGTTGGCGTGCCCAAAGCGGAAGGCGATGCCCTGCTCGCCGAACTGTATCAACACATCATCAAACCCGAATTCGTATACACCCACCAATGGCAGGCGGGCGATCTGCTGTTGTGGGACAATTGCTCGGTGCAGCACAAAGCAACTTTCGACTATGATTTGCCGCTGCGGCGGATGATGCACCGCACGACAGTGCGCGGCACAGCAGCCGTTTGACGGGGAAGAGCAATTGTGGGGGAGACTAACATCATGCGCAGCGTGATGTTATGTCGACACCACAATCTTTAAATGCAGCACAAAGCAACTTTCGATTACGATTTTCCGCTGCGCCGGCTGATGCACCGCACGACAGTACGCGGCAGCGTGCCCTTCTAAAAAGGCGAACTTATCGATGGCTGAAGCTCAAGGTCTCGTCACGGTCTGGCTGCACGTCCCGCCGGAACGCGACGAAGAATTCAATGCCTGGTACAACCTCGAGCACATCAACCAGATAGT
This sequence comes from Bordetella parapertussis, assembly GCA_945870465.1. The sequence continues at coordinate 3,801 of CAMBSS010000113.1, forward strand.
CGCGCTGCCCGGGTTCGTCAGCGGCCGCCGCTACATGGTGGAAGACGCCAAACCCAAGTACCTCGCCTGGTACGACGCCGTCGATGAGAAGGTCGAGCCCGGCCCCCACTTTCAGGAAGTCGTTGCCCATCCCACACCGTGGTCATTGCGCGTGCGCAGCTTCTACGGCAACGACCGCGAGCGCATGAATTTCCGCCTGATGCGCGACGTTGGCGAGAAGCCGGCCACGGATACACCGTGGCTTTACATCGTGCATACCGACATCCCCGACGATATCGTCGATGAATACAACGAGTGGTACGACAACGAGCATTTGCCGCGGCTGGTAACGGTGCCGGGCGTAGTGCGCGCGCGACGCTACGCCGCGATCGAAGGCAAGCCGAAATACCTGACTGCTTACGAACTGACCGACAAAGATGCATTCGAAAGCCCCGCCGGCCTGCTGGCGCGCAAAACGCCGTGGACTGCCAAGATGCGCTCGCTGTTCTTCAACACCCGGCGCAGCATGTGCAAGCTCGTGCTGCCGAGCGTGCGGCACGACGAAAAACGAAAATAAATTCCCGTATTGCGTACGCGGGTCTGCCAAGCACGACCATCGAAACAACCGAAAACCCTTCGTCGTTCCCGCGTAGGCGGGAACCCAGGATTTTCAGAATATGTCTGGACACCCGCCTACGCGGGTGTGACGATCAATTAGAGCATCTCTAAAATAGACCCTGCCCTCGAATGGGACGCATGCACCGGAGAAATTCACGCATGAAGCGCGCACTGATTATTTGCTTTTTGCTTATCGCGAACAGCGTTACGGCACAACCCTATCCTTCGAAGTCGGTACGCTTCATCGTGCCCTTCGCTCCCGGCGGTACCAACGACATCGTCGCGCGCATGGTCGGCGTCAAGCTCACGGAAGCGTGGGGCCAACCGGTGGTGATCGACAACCGCGGCGGCGCGGGCGGCGTGATCGGCGCCGATCTCGCCGCCAAGTCGGTCCCCGACGGCTATACGCTGCTGATGGCCAACGTCAATTTCGCCACCAATCCCGGACTAGTGCGCAATCTTCCCTACGATACGGAAAAGGATTTTGCCGCCGTTTCGCTGCTCGCCACCTCGCCCAGCGTGCTGGTCGTGCATCCATCGATCCCGGTGCGCTCGGTCAAGGAAATGATTGCGTTTGCCAAGGCCAAGCCCGGCCAGCTCAGTTATTCGAGTTCCGGCGCCGGCACGACCGGCCACATGGCAATGGAACTCCTGAAGCAGATGGCGGCAATCGATATGGTCGCCGTGCACTACAAGGGCGGCGGGCCTGCTCTCATCGATCTCATCGCGGGCCGCGTCTCGCCAGGCTTCGCGACCATATTGTCGGCGGCTCCGCATATCGAAGGCGGAAGGCTGCGCGCACTGGCCGTTTCCACGCCCAAACGCTCGTCCGCCCTGCCCGATCTGCCGACGGTCGCCGAGGCCGGCGTGCCGGGATACGAATTCACCGGCTGGTGGGGTGTCGTCGTTCCCGCGCGCACGCCGCACGCCGTAATCAGCAAGCTGAACGGCGAGCTGGTGAAAATACTCGCTCAGCCGGACGTGCGCGAGAGGCTGGTGCGCGAAGGCGCTGACCCGGCGAGCACCACGCCGGAAGCTTTCACCGCCTACATGCGGTCGGAAGTCGCCAAATGGAGCAAGGTCATCAAAACGGCGAACATTAAAGCCGAGTAGCCATGCCGCCTGCGCCGGCGGCCCGATTCCGTTTATCATCCGTTCTCCGCACGTCGATACGCAAACAATGAAAATCGCTGAACTGCTGCTGCAAACGCTCGAAGCCAACGGTGTACGCCATATTTTCGGCAACCCGGGCACGACCGAAATCCCGCTCGTGCGCATGTGCGAGAACCGCAAGAAACTGCGTTACGTGGTCGCACTGTCGGAAGTTTCCGCGGTGCCGATGGCTGACGGCTACGCCCGCGCGACGCGCAGCCTCGGCGTGGTCAACCTGCACGTCGCACCCGGTCTCGGCAACGGCAGCGGCGCGCTGTATACCGCAGGCATCGTCGGCACGCCGCTGCTGGTGCTGGTCGGCGGCCAGGACCGCAGATTTCTGCACACGCAACCTATTCTGCATGGGCCGCTCGAAGCGATGGCCAAGTCGGTCACCAAAGCGGTCTACACGTTGACCGATGCCGCGAGCGCGGAGTTCTATATACGCAAAGCGATCCGCACTGCGATGACGTCACCGACCGGGCCGGTCGCGCTCATCTGCCCGCCAGATTTACTCGAAGAGGAAATCGATGCGGAGCCGCAAGCCGTCACGGTACCGACGCTGGGCGGCCTCGCATCCGAGGACGTGCATGCGTTCGCTGCGTTTCTCGGCAACGCAAAAAAGCCTGCCCTGATAGCAGCCGAAGACGCGCATTGGGCCAATGCCGGCGGCGAATTGCAGCGTCTCGCGGAATCGATCAACGCGCCGATTTACGTCGCGCCCTATACCGGCGTGCTGCCGCTGGCCGCCAGTTCGCGCGCCTACGCCGGCTATCTGTCGCCGAGCCGCGCCAGCATCGTCAAACAACTGGCCGGCCACGACGCGTTATTGATGGTCGGTGGCAATGGTTTTCGCACCACGCTGTTCAGCGATGCCAAGCTGCCGCAAAAGAAAGCGTGGCTGGGCGTAGACGCCAATTTCGCCTGGGACGAGGATGAATTCGCGCTGGCGCGCGTTGCCGATCTCAAGCACGCACTGGCACGGATCGCCGACGCAGCCAAGCCGTCGCGTGCACCCAAGACCGCAATGCGGGCGCCGCTCGAAATTCCGGCAGCCAAAAAAGATGCAACGCTGCACCCGACGCGCGCGGTTGACGCCATTCTGAAATCTTTCGGCAACGCGCTATTGATCGACGAGTCGGGCCTTTCGACGTCGGACGTGAAAGCGCTGATGCAGGTCGCGGGCGGCGAATACCTGATCAACGGCAGCGGCGGCATAGGCTGGGGCCTGGCAGCGTCGGTGGGCGCAGCCATCGGCCAATCCGCACGCACTATTGTCGCGCTGATTGGCGACGGCTCGGCACTTTACGCCAGCGAAGCGATGTGGAGCGCCGCGCATTACAACGCGCGCGTGCTGCTGGTGATTTTCTCGAACCGGCGTTACGCGACGCTCAACGAAGCCGCCGCGCGCATCACGGGCCACGAACTCGATTTATTTACGATAGAGCCGCCGGTGATGGACTTCAGCGGCCTGGCAAAACTGTACGGGTGGAACTACACAAGCGCTGCGAACGAAACCGAGCTCACCGCATTCCTCGCGCAAAGCAAAGGTGTTATCGCTGCCAATACCGTGCTCGATCTGCAACTCGATCCGGCGGTAAAGCCGGTGACTGCCGCGCGGCATTTCTAAGCACCCACAAACAATTGTCATGCCCGCTCAGGCGGGCATCCAGAAACCTTTCCTGGGTTCCCGCCTGCGCGGGAACGACAAATATTTTTCTGCCCCTCACCCCGGCCCAGCCCCTCGCCGTTGCACTTGCTCTCCCCGCGAACGCGGGGCGAGGGAGCATTTTTAAGACCGCTTGCTAGTCGACTTTCGCGCCCGAGCGTTTAACCACATCGGCCCACTTCGCGGATTCGCTTTTAATATGCGCCGCGTATTGCTCCGGCGTGCCGCCGACGATCTCCAGCCCCATCTCGGGAAATTTCTCACGCACAGCGGGCGCCGCAAGCGCTTTGTTGATCTCTGCGTTGAGCCGCGCAATGACGGCTTTCGGCACGCCCGCCGGCACGATGGCGCCCGCCCACGCGCTGACGTCAAAGCCCGCTACGCCGGCTTCCGCGACAGTCGGCAGTTCTCCGAACGCCGGCACGCGGCGGCCGCTCGTAACGGCGAGCCCACGCAGCCTGCCCGCTTTCACGTGCGAGCCAATTGACTGGATGTTGTCCGCCATCAATTGCACGCGGCCCGCGGTGAGATCGGTGATGGCGACTATCGCCGCCTTGTACGGCACGTGCACCATCTGCGTAGCGGTCATGAGCTTGAAGAGTTCCATGCCGACGTGCACACTGGAGCCGTTGCCGGTCGACGCGAATATCAATTTGTCCGGGTTCTTTTTCGCGTAGTCGATCAGTTCCTGCACCGACTTCACCGGCAGCGACACTGTCACCGCCAGCAGATTGGGCGAGTTGTACATCAGGATGACCGCCTGTAAGTCGCGGTCGATATCGTACGGCAGCTTAGCCAATACGCTGCGGTTGATGGCCATCGTGTTGATGTTGCCGTGGCCCATGGTGTAGCCGTCGGGGGTTGCCCGCACAATCAGTTCCGTGCCGAGAATGCCGCTGGCGCCGGGACGGTTATCGACGACTACCTGCTGCCCGGTCTGCTTGCTCAACTCAGCCATGACGACCCGCGACGCCACATCGGGCCCGCCGCCGGCAGCACTCGGCAACACGTAGCGGAACGGCCGCTCCGGATAAGCTGCGACCGCAACCGAGGCGGCAAACAGCAGCCCTGCTGCACATGCCATGCGAATAGAACCGACCATGCTCTCCTCCTGCCCAAGACGCGTCGGGCTTTAGCTTAAAAACTTCCAAAAACCAGCACTTCCGGCGTTCCCGCGCAGGCGGGAACCCAGGAGATTCAACTGCTCTGGATACCCGCCTGCGCGGGTATGGCGATTAATAGGGGTTCCCTGGAAAGGATATCTTGGCATACTACGGGAATCATTTCAGAGGAAACCAGCGCCATGCCCGCCAACGAAGAACTGCTCGCCGCATCCGCCGTCGAACTACGCCGCCGCATCGGCTCCCGTGAAATCTCGCCAGTCGAACTGCTGGAAGCGTGCATAGAGCGCATCGCGCGCATCAATCCGGCGGTCAATGCGGTCACCGCGACCTGCTATGACCGCGCACGCAAGGAAGCCAAGGCCGCCGAAAAAGCGGTGCTGAACGGTGAAACGCTCGGTCTCCTGCACGGCCTGCCGACCGGCATCAAGGACCTCGAGGAAACCGGCGGTCTGCTGACGACATTCGGCTCGCAGTTGTACCGCGACTTCGTGCCCAAACAGGACAGCGCCATAGTGGCGCGCGTGCGCAAGGCCGGTGCGGTCGTCGTCGCCAAAACCAACGTGCCGGAATTCGGCGCCGGCGCCAACAGCCGCAACGTGGTGTGGGGTGCGACCGGCAACCCGTTCAATCCGATGCTTAACGCCGGCGGCTCGTCCGGCGGCTCAGCCGTGGCGCTCGCATGCGACATGCTGCCGGTATGCACCGGTTCGGATACCGGCGGCTCGCTGCGTATTCCCGGCGCCATCAACGGCGTCGTCGGCTTTCGCCCGTCACCCGGTTTGGTGGCGGTCGAGCGGCGCGGACTCGGCTGGACGCCGATCTCGGTGGTGGGCCCGATGGGCCGCACCGTGGCGGATGCGTGCCAGTTGTTCGCCGCGCAGGTGGCAATGGAAGACTGTGATCCTTTGTCCTACCCGGTCGATGCGCTTTCATTTGCGGTACCTGAACTGCGCGACCTCGCGTCTTTGCGCGTGGCTTACACGGAAGATTTCGGCATCTGCCCGGTCGACAAGACGATACGTAAAGTCTTTCGCGACAAGGTTGAGGCCATGCGCCATCTGTTCAGGTCGTGCGACGAAGTCGAACTGGATTTCAAGGAGTCCGACCGCTGCTTCGACGTCATCCGCGCCGCGAACTACGTGGCCAAGTATCGCGACGCTTACGAGAAAGACCCCAACACCCTCGGCCCCAACGTGCGCGCCAACTATGAAATAGGCGCGAAAATGTCGCTGGCCGACATGGCGTGGGCGCATCTGGAGCAGACGCGCATCTTCCGCCGCTTCCAGCTGACGTTCCGCGATTACGACCTGGTGCTGGCGCCGACGACCCCGGTTTCACCCTTCCCGTGGTCGCAATCGTATCTCGCCGAAATGGACGGCAAGCCGCTGAACAATTACTACCACTGGCTCGCCCTCACCTACGTCGTCACCCTTGCCACCAACCCGGCAATCGCGCTGCCCTGCGGCACCGACCACAAGGGCATGCCGTTCGGCCTGCAAGTCATAGGACGGTTTCGCGGCGACCGCGAGTTGCTGGGTGCCGCGCACGCGATGGAGCAGGCGTTCAACGCAGTGCCCGCGCTCAAGCGTCCGCTGCCTGACCTCGGCAAACTGACAAAACCGACACCCGAACTGAAATCGATCGTCACGCACCCGCCGGTGCTGTGATGCCACGCTTATGACAACCATGGTGCACCTCCAATGAGTTCCGATACTCCTGACTCCAGCCGCAAGGCGCAAATCGACGCCGTACTGCTCAAGCTCCCGGGCGTCAGCGCAGGCAAGATCAACAAGCTGGACGCCTACTTCGTCAGCGACAAGATGTTCGCGTGCATCAGCGGCGACGGCGTCGGACTGCGTCTGCCCGTCGCCACGGCGACCGAGCTGCAGTTTTCACGCGACAATATCGTGCCGTTTCAGCCCGGCGGCATGGCGAGCACGCGGGAATGGATACAGATCAACCGCGCCGAGGCCGCCGATTACGAGAAAGATCTCGAGCTGTTTCAGACCTCGCTCGCATTCGTGAAAGGCGGGCGCACCCGCTAGACGCGAAAACAGCGAGCAGCGTTACGCCACTTTGCGCGGTCGGAAAATCGCCGTATGCAGGATCTCCGTCACCACACGCCCGCCGCGCAGTATGCACACGTAGAGGCGGACGAACGCGTGGCCTTTGCGCTGCCACTTTTCTTCGGGAATCGCGCGCACTTCGAATACCTCACCGGCGCGGGCAATAGCGTGGAATGCGATGCGGCTGTCCGTGTGTATCCATGCCGGCAGCGTGAACCGGTTGCGTAACACCAGGTTGGCTTGCCGCAGGACGAACCCCGGATGCAGTACGGGCGCGGCGCCTTCGCGATAGATGGGCAACTCGTCGCGCGAATCGGCACACCACTGCAGATTGTCGGCGCGCGTCGGCTTCCACGCGAGTGCCGGGAACGGCTTACCGACTTCCATCAGATCCCACGTGACCTCCGGACGTTCGCCAGTCGCTGCAGCAGGCTCAATCGCGGCGCGCTTGTCCGCGACAGGCGATGCATCGTGCAATTGCGCCGACATGCGCGCGAGTTCGACGCCCTGCTCGTTCACGCAAGTCAGCGCATATGAATTCGCGCCGGCGGCAGATGCAGTATTGATGCTAAGGAGTTCGCCCTCGTAAGCCGGCTTGGCAAATTCGACTTCGGCGCTGCCGCGCGCCAACCATTCCGCACCATACTTCGCCACCAGCGGCTGCGTCATGTGACTGAACACCGTGACGCCCGGCACCAACGCGCCCTTGAAGCCATAAGCGGCGGCAACGTCGTCGCTGTGCATGCGGTTCTCGGAACTCGCGTGCGTGTTGTGCGTACGCACCTCGTACAAAGGCAGGGCTGTCGGCTTCATGAGAAATGGGGAATGGGGAATGGGGAAGGGGTTAGCAGCTTCAATCGGTTCTTATTCACTCATCGCCCATCGCTCATTACACATCACCCCCTCTTTACCCCACCGGCGTAAATCCCGGCGGCAACGTCGATGTGAACGAAGGCCGCGTGCATATGCCGCTGAACCATTCTTTAAGCCGCGGATACTGGCTGCGCCAATCATGCGCATACCGCAGGTCTATGTACTGGCATGCCACGCCCATCGACAAGTCGCCGAGCGAAAAGCGGTTTCCCGCCAGAAACTGGCCGCCAGTGTATTCGTGATCTGCTGCGGCAAATGCGCGCGCAATACGCGCTTCCTCGCGCTGCATTTTCTCCGGCATCTGCTTGTCCGCGGGACGGCGCGTCTCGAACACGCGCATGACCGCCGCGTCTATCATGCCGTTGCCGAGCGCCTGCCACCATTGCGATTGCCAGTAACCGGTGGGGTCTCCCAGTTGCAGCGGCTTGCCGTCCAGGTTGTCGAGATAATGCGCGACCGCCACCGACTCAAACAAAAATTTCTCGGGGCCGATCTGCAGCACCGGCACCTTGCCGAGCGGATTCAGCGACGGTATCTTGCTCTCCGCCGACCACGGGTCTTCGATCACGAATTCGTACGGAATGTTCTTTTCGCTGAGTAGCACGCGCACTTTGCGCACATAGGGTGAAAACGGCGAGCCAAACAATTTCATGTTCTTTCCTCCAGATGGATATAACTGTGCGGCCGGGCTACGACTTGCCCGATTTTACCCCGGGGACCGGTTGACGGTTGTTGACGCCGCACTGGCGTTGTAGCCGCAAGTGTAGAAGAATGGCCGGCAAGGAGAACGCGCATGAGCTCATACGTCGACCAGGTATTGATCAAGGATGAAACGGTGCTGTACCGCGGCCACCTGACCGTCTGGTCGTTTTTCTGGTGGATATTCTTCGGCGTGCTGCTGCTGGCTGCCTTCGGCCTCGGGCTGCTGCTGTGGCTGTGGGCCTGGCTGATCTACCAATCGACCGAACTGGCGGTCACCAACAAACGCATCATCGTCAAAGCGGGTTTGATTCAGCGCAACACGACGGAGATGTTTCTCGAAAAAGTCGAAAGCATACAGGTCGACCAGGGAATTTTCGGCCGCATTTTCGACTTCGGGTCCATCACCATCTCGGGAACGGGTGGCGACAAGTCCCCAGTCAAAAACGTTTCGCAGCCGCTCGAATTCCGCAAAGCCTTCATGACCGCGGTCGACCAGTCGAGAGGCGGAAGGTGAGAGGAGAGAGGCGAATTAATGCCCCAATGCTTTTTCACCCCTCTCACCTCTCGTCTCTCGCCTCTCCTGCTTCTAATCCACCTTGGCGCCGGTCAGCTTGATGAGCTTGGCGTACTTCTCGTAATCCAACTTGATGCGCGCGTCGAATTCCTCGGGCGTGCCACCTAAAGCATCGAGTGCCTGACTGGCGAGCAGCTGGCTGACGTCCGGCGATTTCAGTGCCTTGTTGATTTCGCCGTTCAGGCGGACGATCAATTCCCTGGGTGTCGCAGCCGGCACGAAGACGCCTATCCACGGGCTCATCTCGTAGCCCGGCACGCCGGCTTCGGCGATGGTCGGCACCTCGGGCATGGTAGCTGTCCGCTTGGCGGACGACACGCCGAGCGTACGCAACCGTCCCGACTGCACGTGCATCAGCACCGTCGACACTGTCGCTAGCGAAGCCTGCGTTTCGCCTGAGACGAGCGCGGTGACCTGCGGCGCGCCGCCTTTGTATGGGACGTGCACGATGTTGATGCCGCTCATCGACACGAACAGCGCCATCGAAAGGTGCGGAGCGCTGCCGTTGCCCGAGGACGAATAGTTGATGGTGCCCGGGCGGTTTTTCGCGAGCGCGATGAAGTCTTTCACCGTTTTTACCGGCAACGAAGGATGCACAGTCAGTGCGCCCGGTTGCGCGGCAAGCAAAGCGACGCCGGTGAAATCCTTCAGCGTGTCGTACGGAAGTTTCTTGTAAAGGTGCGCGTTGCCGACATGGCTGGTCGAATGCACCATGAGCGTATAACCGTCGGGCGGTGCCTTGGCGGCCACGTCCGCGCCTATGCTGCCAGCGGCGCCGCCGCGATTGTCGACGATGAATTGTTGCCCCATCAGTTCGCCGACTTTTTGCAGCACGATGCGGCCGACCACGTCATTGGAGCCGCCGGGCGGCCACGGAATCACGACGCGCACGGTTTTGCTTGGATACTGCTGGGCCACTGCTGCGCCAGTCAGCAACGCGAGCGACACAATTGCGAGTAAGCGTTTCAATTACTCCTCCTATTATTTAATTCTTGAACCGCAAAGGACGCGAAGGACGCAAAGGAACCCTAAGGGTGAATGCTTCAAAAAGCCTTGATATTTTTTAGCTGCTGTCGAGCATTGTCACTATTTGTCGCCTTCGATTTTCCCTGTTTTTGCCTTTCCTTCGCGTCCTTTGCGGTGAAGCTGTCGACTTTGTCTTTTGCCGTGAACGGCGCCCATTATCGGGATAATCGCGCACGGTATCAACGTGGATCGCGCAAAGCAGATAAAATCGTGCCTCACGATAACACGCCATATCACCCCTGGAGAATAAACGATGTCGCTGCCACTCGATGGAGTGAAAGTCCTGGATTTCACCGCCATCATGGCCGGCCCCTATTGCACGCTGATGCTGTCGGACATGGGCGCCGACGTAACCAAGATCGAGACCTTTCCCGAAGGCGACGGCTCGCGCCGCTTCGATCCGAAAGTGAACGACGAGAGCTACTGCTTCGCCGTGCTCAACTGCAATAAAAAGAGCGTGGCCCTCGATCTGAAGCAGCCGCAGGGCAAGGAAATTTTCCTGAAGCTCGCTGCCCAAACCGACATCTTTGTCGAAAACTTCCGTCCGGGAGTCACCAAAAAGCTCGGCATCGATTATGAAGCGATCAAAAAGATCAATCCGGGCGTCATTTACGCGTCGATCTCCGGCTTCGGCCAGACCGGCCCTTACGGCAAAAAAGGCGGCTTCGACATCATCGCCCAGGGCATGAGCGGCATCATGCGCATGACGGGCGAGCCCAACGGCCGTCCGGCGAAAGTCGGCATTGCGATGAACGACATCGCCGCCGGCACCACCGCGCTCTACGCGATTCTCGGCTCGTACATCAAAAAGCTGAAGACCGGCGAAGGTATTTATCTCGAAACCTCGTTGCTGG
>CAMBSS010000114.1 GCA_945870465.1 Bordetella parapertussis
AGCAGCGCGTGAGTTCGACCATGTCGCGATGGCTGATCCAGGTCGCGAGCTGGCGTGCATCGCCGGGCCGCGCGCGAAACGAGCCTATGCGCAGGCACGCCACTTCCAGCCCGTACTTGTCGGCGTACATGCGGCCCAGCGCTTCGCCATACGCTTTGCTGACACCGTAACGGCTGTCGGGACGCTCGGGCTCCGTGATGCCCACCGGCTGTGTCGCGCGGTAATAACCGATGACGTGATTCGAGCTCGCGAAAATTACCCGCTTCACACCCGCGATACGCGCCGCCTCAAACAGGTTATAAGTGCCAACGATGTTGTTGGGCAGTATTGCTTCCCACGCGCCCTCGCGCGGCACGCCCGCCAGATGCACGATGCAGTCCATGCCGCGCGCTGACTGCTGCAAGGCCGTAGTGTCGGCGAGGTCCGCGGTGACGCACTCCTCGCCCGCACGCGCCGCCGCCTGCGGCTTGATATCGAGCAAACGCAGCGAGCGGCGGCCATCGTACAACCCGGCGCGCAGCACGCTGCCGATTTCGCCGGCCGCGCCGGTGATCAGGATGCGCGGGTTGTCCGTCATGCGGGCTTGGAGGGGACGAACGGCAGTTTCGACTCCAGCCTGCACTCGCGCGCGATGCGCGCCAGATCGGCGAGCGTGTCGTCGGGCAGCACGAGGCCGTCGCGCCGATTGGAAAGGTTGTTATTGGCTTCGATCTCACCCGGGTAAAACACCTCGTCGTGCCCTTTGGCCAGCGGCACCGACTTCAGCTCTGCAATGTACTCCTCCATCCGCGCATTGAACTGCGCCAGCGGCTGGAAGGCTTCGATATTAATAGCGATCATGAAGTGGCCGCAGTTGCTTTTCTCGGCGGTCTTGTACGGGCTGTGCACCTGCGACAGAAAACCGCTGCCGGTCAGGACCCCTGACAGCACGTCGACCATCATCGCGATCGCATAGCCCTTGTGCCCTGCCATCGGCAGGATGATGCCTTCGATCGCGGCCTGCGGGTCGGTGGTCGGCGCGCCGTCGGCATCGAGGGCCCAGCCTTCGGGAATGGGCTGGCGCTTGTTGCGCGCGAGATAAATCTTGCCGCGCGCAACGCCGGTGTTCGCCATGTCCATCAAGAACGGCGGGTGTTTCCCGGCCGGCGTCGCCACCGAAAACGGATTGGTGCCGATGATTTTCTTGCGCCCGCCCCACGGCGCCATCGCCGGCCCGCCGTTGCTGGTGAGAAACATCGCGCAACCGTCGAGCGCGCCCATGCGCGTGTAATACATGCAAGTGCCGAAATGGTTCGACATGCGCACCCCGACCGCGCCCAGCCCATGCGCCTTCGCGCGCTTGACCGCTTCGCGCGTAGCCAGCTCCGTCACCACGTGGCCGACGCCATCATGGCCGTCGATCACGGCTACGGTACCCGCGTCGATCACGAACTCGGGCTTGGTCACCGGTTTCATCACGCCGTTCCGGATGCGGTCGAGATACCAGCCGAGACGCAGCACGCCGTGCGACTGATGCCCCCACAAATCGGCCTGCACCAGGGTATCCGCAACAAGGCGCGCGTCGGCCGCGGGCATACCCGCCCCGGCGTAGACGGCCGCCGCGAAATCAATCAGATCGTTTGCATCGACACGCAGCGGAACTGGCATGTCAGTCGATCCGCAAGTTGAGCGATTTAATGACCTTGCCCCACTTGTCGGCTTCGCTTCTGACGAAGGCATCCAGCTGCTCGGGTGTACTGCCGATCGTCTCCGCGCTCATCAGCCGCAACTTTTCGCTTACGTCCGGCAGCTTGACGATGCGCGCCAGTTCTCTGCTCAACTTCGCGACTATGGCCTTGGGCGTACCGGCCGGTGCGTGTATCGCGTACCACGAACTCGAATCGTAATCGGGTAGCCCGCTTTCGGCGAAAGTCGGCACGTCGGGCAGATCGGGCCAGCGGCGCTTGCCGGTAATCGCAATGCCGCGCATCTTGCCTGAGCGCACGTGCGGCGTGGCAGAAGCCGCGGTATCTATGATCATCGTGATCTGTCCCGCCATGACGTCGACCAGGGCCGGGCCGCTGCCTTTATACGGGACGTGCACCATCTGGATGCCGGTCTTCTCGGTAAAGATCGCCATCGACAAATGCGGCGGCGTGCCGTTGCCGCCGGACGCATAGGTCAGCTTGCCGGGACTTGCCTTCGCGGCGTTGATGACATCCTGCACCGACTTGAACGGCAGACTGGAACTCGCCGCCATCATCATCGGCGTGGTCGCGAGCAGCGTCACCCCCGCAAAGTCCTTGATCGGATCGTAGCCGGGATTGGAATAGAGCTGCGGCGCCATCGCATGCGAAGCAACCGACGACATCACGATGGTATAACCATCGGGTGCGGCACGCGCCGCCAGCGTGGTGCCTATGGTCGTTCCAGCACCAGGCCGGTTGTCGATGATCAGCTGCTGCCCCCAGCTTTCGCTGATTTTCGGCGCCAGCAGGCGCGAGATCGTGTCGTTGCCGCCGCCCGGCGGATACGGCACGATCAGTCGTATCGACTTGTTCGGAAAATCGGCGGCCGTGACAGTAACAGCCACCACAGCCAACGCACCCAGCACAGCTCTCATTGCAGTTTTCATGGTTTTCTCCTTGTTCATTTTTTTCAGTCGACCCTGATGCCCGACGACTGGATGATTTTTGCGTAGAGCGCGCTTTCCCTGCGCACAAACGCCGCCAGTTGTTCCAGCGAACCGGCCACCAATTCGGCGCCCTGGTCGCCGCAGCGCTCGCGGATGTCCGACCGCGCAAGCACGCTGGTGATATCGGCGTGCAGTTTGGCGACGACTTCTTTCGGCGATTTCGCCGGCGCGTAAAGCCCGTACCAGCCACCGATCTGCGCGCCGTGGATGCCAAGTTGATCGAGTGTCGGCAGGTCCGGCAGCACGCACGAACGCTTCTCGCCCATCTGGGCAATGCCACGCAACCTGCCCTGCTGAATAGGCGGCGCCATCGCGATGGTGTTCTTGATGTTCGGTGCGCGCGCTGCCATGGCATCCTCTCTTTGAAACCGGTTTTTTTTGGAAGGAGTTGGAACGGGATGCGTGAGCGAGCCTGAGAAGGAGAATATTACTAGAACCCATCTCAAAAACATAACACCAAAAAGCAACCGCCGATCACCGCGGATGAACGCAGATAAGCACAACGGACTTGACATTGGTTGGGGCCAAGCCTGGAATTATGTCGGCGTTAATCGGCGTCTATCGGCGCTTCCAAATTGTTTTTAGAGACTGCTTCTGGTTCTTCCCGACCAACGGCGCAAAAAAACCCCGCACGCGGCGGGGGTTTATTTCTCCTGAGGAGACAAGGGGCGCTTACCGCACTACGTCGCAACGGCCGTGCGCAGTCCGCCTCGCAGCAGGTGGAAGAACGCGTTGTCGGCGTTCGGCTGATCCTTGTTGAACGCATAAGCCTCGACTTTCATCCGCGTGTTGGGGCGCATGGTCATCGTGCTGCCGTCGGTGAAGCCGAGTTGGCCATAACTGTCGGCCTGCGTGGTAACGGTATCGCCAGCATTGACTTCCGATCCGCGCGCCAGAATACGAAGCGTGCCGTCCGGCCGCTGCGCGGACAGCGTGCCGCTCAAATGCACGACCTGCCCGACGCCGTCCGCGAGCGCCGCGCCGCCGAATCACGAGAGCAGCAGGCCCAACATGCCAGAGAGACAATTTCGCTGAGTCGCCATGAAGAAACTCCCTGATGTTGACGGCATAAATTTACAATTTTTACCGCCTGCCGAGCAGGGAAGCAATCACGTCGCTTACTCGGCCCTGATGCCGGCCGCCTTGACGACCTTGCCCCACTTTTCGATTTCGGACTTGATGTATGCGCCGAATTCCGCCGGCGTGCCGCCGACCGGCTCGAACCCCTGCAGCAGCAGCTTGTCGCGGGTTTCGGCCACGCCGAGAATTTTTACGATTTCGCCGTGCAGTTTCGTGACTATGGGGCGCGGCGTACGCGCCGGCGCGAGCACGCCATACCAGGTCGAGGCTTCATAACCTTTGAGCGTTTCGCCTATGGTCGGCAGTTCGGGCATCGCCTGCGAACGTTTGGCGCTGGTGACCGCGACCGCGCGTAATTTGCCTGATCGCACATGCGGCATCGCCGCCGGCATCGTTGCGAACATCAGCTGCATCTGCCCGCCGAGCAAATCCGTCAGTGCGGGGCCGCCGCCTTTGTACGGGATGTGCACCATCTTGACTCCGGCAATGCTGTCAAGCAATTCACCGGCGAGGTGCGATGAACTGCCAAGGCCAGCAGATGGATAGTTAAGCGTACCGGGCTTGGCCTTGGCCAGCGCGATCAGGTCGCTGACGGTCTTCACCGCCAGCGTGGGATGCACCACCAGTATGTTGGGCGTCGAAGCGACCAGACTCACCGGCTCGAAATCCCTGACCGGGTCGTAGCCCAATTTGGCGTAAAGGCTGACGTTGATCGCGTTCGGCGCAACATTGCCCATCAATATCGTGTAACCGTCGGGCGCGGACTTGGCCGCGATCTCGCTGCCGATACTGCCCGCAGCCCCCCCTCGGTTATCGATGACGACCGTCTGCGCGAAGTCTTCCGACATTTTTTGCGCCATCATACGGCCGACGATGTCGGTGCCGCCGCCAGGCGGGTAAGCGACGATCATCCTTATTGGCTTCGTGGGATACGACTGCGCGAAAGCGGAACTGCAGCCGCAGAGCGCCAGGACCGCGAAGACGCTTTTGACTTTCACTTCTCTCACCTCTCTCCTCTCGCCTCTCGCTATTGCGTCAGCGGCAGCTTGACGGTCTTGCCGCTCGCAGCGGCGAGTTGTATCGCCAAAGTCACTTCAAGATTGCAGCGCGCATCCTGTGCGGTCGCATGCACGCAGGGTTTTCCTGTCGCGAGATGGTCGAGCCAGGCGCGCGTCTCGTTCGCTATCGGTCCCCAGAAATCGCCGAGCGCCCAGTCACCGGGCGTGCCGCTGGACAGGAACACCATGTTGACGTTGTGGTCCGGCAGGTACACATGCGGCACCCCCTTGTTGCTGTACATGAGCTGATCGGTGTGGTCATCGTCCAGGATGATCACGCCTTCGGTGCCGAGAATTTCCACGCGCGCTGCATGACCAAGCGCCGGGTATTTTTCCGGCAATGCATAGCTCACGCCCAGATTCACCACGGCGCCATCGGCATAAGTGACAATAGACCAGTTAACGTCGTCGACGTCGTGGCCGGCGGCTTTGAGCACGCCTTTCTGTCCGCGCGCGTACACCTCGACCGGCGCGTTGCCTTCCAGCAGCCAGTTCATGAGGTCGACGTAATAGGTCAGCGCATCTACCACCGGAGTCGCTTCGGGATTGCGCTTCAGCATCGCCAGCGCCTGCGAACGCGAATTGAACACACGCGCAGCACCCCCGGTGATTTTGCCGACGCGGCCCTGGATGATCTGCTCTTTGGCGATGAGGTAACGGTCTTTGAAGCGCCGGCTGTAACCGACGCGCAAATTGGCTTTCGCCTTGGCTGCCGCCGCGATGATGCGATCGGCGTCGGCGATGTTGAGCGCAATCGGCTTCTCGACGAGCACCGCTTTGCCGACCTCGATTGCTTTCAACACCGGCGCCAGATGCTCGCCTTCGCTGGTCGAGACTATCACCGCGTTGACTTCCGGCCTCGCGATGATCTCGTCGTTATTCGCGGACGAGAACTGCGCGCCGACTTCTTTTGCCAGCTTTTGCGCCGCGCCCAGATTGGTATCCGACACAGCGATGAAATTCACCGCCGGGTGCGTGGATGCGAGCTTCGCGCGCAGCGTGCCGATGCGGCCAGAGCCGACGACAGCGAGGCCGATTTGTTTGCGTTCGATGACTTACCTCTCTCTAGAGCGTGACATCATGCAAGCGCCGATGAACGCCGATAAACGCCGATAACATATAAAAAACAGGGAATGCAGACGATATATAGAGCGGACTGACCGATCTGGTCATGGTAACTCGTTCTTGATCTTATCGGCGTCATCGGCGTTCATCGGCGGTTACAACTGGTTTAGTCGATCTTCAGATTGAGCGTCTTGATGACCTTGCCCCACTTCGCGGCTTCGGACCTGATGTACTGTGCGAACTCCTCGGGACTGTCGCCGACCGGCTCGGCGCCCTGCGCGACCAGGCGCTCCTGGACATCCGGCAAATTAATGATGCGCGCGATTTCCCGGTTTAGAGCCATCACCACATTGCGCGGCGTTTTCGCCGGCGCCGCAAAGCCAAACCAGCCGGCCGTCTCGAAACCCGGCACGCCGGCCTCCGCCACGGTCGGCAGCTCGGGCAACTGCGACGAGCGCTTCGCGGTGGTGACGGCGAGCGGGCGCAGCCTGCCGGCCTTGATTTGCGGTAACGCGGTAGGCATGCCGTCGAACATCAGCTGCACCTGCCCGCTGATGATGTCGATATGCGCGAGCGGGCTCGATTTGTAGCCGATGTGCAGCATGTCCACGCCCGTCATCGATTTGAACAGTTCGCCCGACAAATGCTGCGTCCCGCCGGCTCCCGCGGATCCAAAAATTAGCTTGCCCGGATTGGCCTTGCCGTGGGCGATCAGTTCCTTCACCGATTTTGCGGGCAGCGACGGCGTCACTATCAGGACGTTGGTCGTTTTCACCATGTTCGTGATCGGCGCGAACGCCGTGTTGCTGTCGTACGGCATCTGCGAATAGAGACTTTGATTGATCGCGAGCACGCTCGCGGGGCCGAGCACGATGGTGTAGCCGTCCGGGAGCGCTTTCGCCACCAGATCGGTACCGATGTTGCCGCCCGCACCCGGCCGGTTGTCCACTATCACCTGCTGCCCCCAGCTCTCCGACATGCGCACCGCCACCGTGCGCGCAAGTATGTCGGTATTGCTGCCCGCGCCGAACGGCACCACCATGCGTATCGGTTTCACCGGAAACTGCGCGACGTCAGCCGCACCTGCAGCGCTGGCGATCAGCAATACACTTATAAATATGGTTCTCATCAACGCCTCCTGATTGCAGATTAGTCCGGTTTTGCGCCGGACTGTTTGACTGCTTTGCCCCAGCGCACGACTTCGTCGCGCAGAAACTTCTCGAATTCGGCGGGTGTGGTGCCGGCGACATCCACGCCCTGCACGGACAGGCGCTCGCGCACGTCCGGCATATTAAGTACGCGCACGATGTCGGCGTGCAGCTTCTTTACGATAGCCGGCGGCGTGCGGGCAGCGACTGCCACGCCCCACCACGAGGTCATGTCGTATGCGGGATAACCCGCTTCGGCGATCGTCGGCAGATCGGGCGCCCCGCGCGAACGCGCCTTGCTGGTGACCGCGATCGCGCGCAGGCGGCCCGCCTTGATCTGTCCGTCGAGCGCAAGCTGGCTGCCGAACGTATAGCCCAATTGCCCGGAAATCACGTCGTTCAAAGCAGGCGCCAGTCCTTTGTACGGCACGTGGACGACATCGATGCCGGCTTGCGATTTAAACACCTCGCCCATCAGATGCGCCGAGCCTCCATTGCCGGTAGATGCATACGAGAGCTGGCCGGGCCGCGACTTGGCGTACGCAACCAACTCCTTCACCGTCTTGACCGGCAGTTGCGGCGCCGCGGCCAGTATCATGGGCGCCGAGCCGATTTCGGTAACTGGCGCAAAATCGCGCAGCGTGTCGAAAGGCAGTTTGGAATAAAGCGTGGCATTGACGGCAAATGCCACTGCCGTAAGCAACAGCGTGTGACCGTCCGGCGCACTTTTGGCAACGATGTCGGTGCCTATGGTCGTGCCGCCGCCCGCGCGGTTATCGACGACAACCTGCTGCCCCCACAATTCGGCGAGTTTCTGGCTGACGAGACGGCCGATGAAATCGTTGATCGCACCCGGCGTGTACGGCACAACGAAGCGCACAGGCCTGGACGGATAGCCGGACGCGGGGTCTGACGCGGCCGCGACGAGCGGCACGAGCAGGGCCGCCAAAAGAATAAATGGTTTCATGTATGCTAAGGGCCCACGATGAGTGATGGGTTATGAGTGATGGGTTATGTGTAGACTCAATTCAGCCCATTGCCCATCACCCATTACCGTATTTTTAAATCCAATGATACACGCACAACCCGGACTGTTTCTACGCTACGAACCCGCCACTGCCGCGCCGGTGCCGCTGATTGTAGACGTCTCGCGCAGCGGGCGCGAATATCCGAAGGAATACCGCACGCCGCTACCGTTCACCACGGTGCACGACAACGTGTCGATGTACGTCGAGGACTTGTATTCGGGCGCGCCGCAAACTGGAGCGACCCTGCTTTACTGCATGTTTCCGAACACCTGGGTCGACGTCAACCGCGACGAGCTCGACATGGACCCGGCAGTCGTCGACGGCGCCTGGCCGGTCACGTTGAAACCCACGCCGCGCACGCTCGAAGGTTTGGGACTGATCAAAAGCAAGTCGCGCTATGGCGAACCGTTTCAGGAACGCAAGCTTGCCGTCGCGGAAATCGAGGTACGCCTGGCGAAATACTACCGGCCATATCACGCCGAACTGAAGCGCATCATCGACGATCTTTACGCGCGCTTTGGCGTGGTGCGCCAGATTTCATGCCATTGCATGTCGGCAGTCGGCGCGCCTACGCATCCCGACGCCGGCAAGGCGCGGCCGGATTTCTGCATCGGCGATCTGCACGGCAAGACAACGTCGCCGGAATTCCGAGCGCTGATCGTGGATACGCTCAAAGGCATGGGCTACAGCGTCACCGTCAACAACCCTTATGTCGGCAACGTGCTGATCAGCCGCAACAGCGATCCCGCGCGCGGCATCGACAGCCTGCAGATCGAGGTCAACAAGAAACTTTTCATGGACACGAAAACATTTCGCCCGACCGCCGGCCTGCCGAAACTGCAGGCCGATATCGGCAAACTGCTTGGTGTCGTCGCAGAAGATACTCGTCAACGGATCAAGCGCTGACGTTGCCAAATCGAGCGTGATCAACGAACAACCGGGGCAGATTACGCTGCCCTGAAATGCTCCCCTACAATCCTATTTTTGGCGCCAGCCAGGCGGGGATGCGGTCGTAGAACAGATGCACACCGTCGCTGGTGACGCCGTCTTCCAGATGCATCACGCCGAGGCCGGCTTCATCGGCAAGCCACTGCAACGATCGCCTGGTATGCAGGCTGATATGCCCATTGCGCGGAGCGCAATACCACCAGCCGGTCCTGATTTTCTCTATGTCGGGCGGTTGGCACAGGGTCGTCATCAACAGCACCCGGTTGTCATCGCAAAATGACAGCATGTCTTCGAAGCTGGCGCGCGGGTTGGTCGAGTGCTCGAAGGCCTCGTACGAAATCACCATGTCGAAACGTGCCGGCGGCCGCTCGGCCAGGTCGAAATACGGGTCCCAGGAGACGGCCCGCATGCGCGCGCTGGTGGTATTGATGAATGCGGCGAGGTGTCCGCGACCGCCGCCGTAGTCGCACAGGGTGATCGGCTCGGCACCGAAACTATCGACCAGCATCTTGCCCTGATAAGCCGCACGATCGCCTTCGAAACCCGGATCGAACTTGATGTAGTCCTCGTTGTAGACCCGGGTCTTAAAGTCGTCGTCGCTGAATGCATCCATGAAGGGCGTGAACACGAAACCGCAGTTGCCGCAACGGTAGTACGGCACCGATATTCCAGACGGCTCGACGATGAGATCAGGGGAGCGCAGGCGTTCGCAGTGAGTGGAAAAGTCGCAGGCTTCCCAGAATGGGGCCAGGTGATCGCAAATTTTGCAGGGCTGCGCGGCGGGGTGTGAAGTCGTCGCGGTGGAGTTCTTGATCATCTGCGTTTCCGCGTCGTCACTTACGATTCGGTTTCCGATCGCGAACGTGCCCGTGCTGGCAAGCGGTCTGCCTCAATCGCACGTGTTTCTTCCAACAGCACAACAGTACTGCGAATCGCAAAAACAACACGCTTCGCCGATTTTTTTTCGCCATTTATTTCGCGCCAGCCGCGACGACGTCCTTGGCTGCGCCGCCCCAGCCGTTCTCCGTGATGTCGACAACTACGCCGTTAGGGTCGTGATATTTGACTTCATAGAAGCCACCGCCCGTCACCGGCTCACCCATCCAGTACTGCCCGCCCTCCGCTTCCATCGACTTACGGGTTGCCGCAACATCGTCGACCCAGAAGCCGATGTGATGGATGCCGACGAAGTCAACGCCGCGTTTTTCGCCCGCCGCCTCCACCGTCTTGTAATCGAGCAAGGCGAGATTGATGACGCCGTCGGAGAGATAAACGCCGCGCGCGTTTTCCCAGTCGGTTTCACCGACTTTGTGCATGCCGAACACGCGCATGTAGAATTCCGCCGCCTTGTGCGGATCCGGCACCTGCATCGCGATATGTCTCAACTTGGCCATAATTTTCTCCGGTAAGCCGCTGCCGGCCTACATATACAAGAAGGGGGCGCCAAACGCAACGCGGCGAAGCTGACGGTGGCGTCTCAGATTGAACGTCTGCTAACGACAAAGCGGAAATTGGCAAATGTAATTTTGGCGCTCGGGAGCAGACGTTCCATTTCGTAGCGGCTACCATGCCTAGACCTACTGAAATGTGCCCATTGGGGTCTTTCTAAGCGTCATGCAAATTCATGCTTTTATTCCGATAACAGCTACTTAGCGTGTGACCAAGGCGGGGAAGTTCAGCGATGCGGAAATGGAATTCCGGGTTATCGCTCGAGAGCAGATCACGGTCCCGGCCGGCACCTTCGACGCATTCAGGATTGAAGGTGATGGATGGTCAACGGGAAATTTCCCTGGCAAATCGAATATCAAACCGAAATACTGGATTGCGCCGGGAGTTAGGCGAC
Source organism: Bordetella parapertussis (assembly GCA_945870465.1). Next base: position 10,845 of record CAMBSS010000114.1, read on the forward strand.
CTGTGGCAACTGAAATATATCGACGGAACAGCGTTTCTGGCAAGGTTTTTTCCAACGAGCGGACGGAGCTAGTGGCTTACTCGCAGCGGTGAAGTCGAGCGGGGAGCACCCGCGGAAAAATACAGTTAAGGGGAATCGATGGACTGTCAACACCATTGAGTTGCTCAAGTAAATTGAAGATGCCGAGAATTCAATCCGGTTCGAGAAATAGTTTATCGCGGTTCAAAAAGCAATAGGGAGCGGCGATCGAGCATCGGCACGCCTTAATCAAGCGACCCACCTAGGCTTTTCAATACTCCTTCCCACATTGCCCCACGCATCTGGTAAGGCCAGTTGTCTTGGCGACCGCTGGCGCCATCATAAACTGCCGTTTGCACCATCACGATCTTGCTCGAAGGTTGAACATAAATCGTCTGCCCGTGGATACCCTGCAAGGCAAAAGTTCGCGTCCTCAAGGGCAACAGCCAGAATTGGTAACCATAGCCCAAAAATGGCGTTGCGATCCGGGGCCTAAACGCAGCAGGTTGACGCCCGACTTCGGTCGCGTCGAGCAAGAATTCTCTCGGAATTATAGAAGTCTTACCGCGCTTGCCATCGTTGGCCAGCAATACCCCAAAGCGCCCATAATCGCGTAAAGATGCATTGAATCCTCCGGCGACTCCCTCGGCTCCATCGGTCGAGCTATAAAGCCAAAAGGCCGGATCCTGCGCCCCCATCGGCTTCCATAGCCAATCCCGAGTCAATTCTGTAACACTCCGACCAGTCGCCATACGCAGCACCCGACCCAAAATCTCAGTCTCGATGCTGGCATAATTGAAACGCGATCCCTGCTCCACTTCCCGATCGACTCGAGCATTCAGGAACTCCGACACTCGGTTTGGCTGCCGAGCATTGCGAGAATGATAAAGCACCTGTCCCCACACCCAGTTGTCATCGTCCGGCGTCCAGGTATATAACTCCCTAAACCTCACACCTGACGCCATACGTAGCAGATTTCTAAGCGTCGTTTTGCCATAGGCCGAGGCCGCAATTTCCGGCCAATAATCATTAACATGGTCGTCCAAAGATCGAATCAGGCCCTTCTCAAGGGCAATACCTATTAATACGGACGTGAAGCTCTTCGCCATGGAAAATGACCGCATCGGCATGCCCGGCTGGCGATCGTATTGGTACCGCTCCGCCACTACCCGACCGTCCTGAAGAATCAATAACCCGGTGATCTGAGAGCTCTGCATATAGTCATCGATTGATTGGCTGGATAGCCCCCAACGCCACTGGATCTTTGGTGGCATTGGATGATCCGGCAAAGGCATCGGATCATCTGAAGGGCTGACCTCACGGCGAGTGTCTGCCGGATAAGCGCTAGACCACGATCCGACGCGGCATTCCGTGCGCTGCAATGCTTGCACGCAACTGGGATAATCAGATCCCTGCCCTAAGCCAATAGCCTGCGGACCATCTCTGCGCATATGGCGAATCGCTTCATCTGCGATCGAGGCATCGCAACCTACGACTAAGCCAGCACAAACCGTGGCATAAAAAAAAATCTTAGAAATATTCTTTTTCATTCCGTCCCTCTTGAATAAAGGCAACCGGATTTTTAGATAAAATTCGCATTAAATCGGAAGGCGCAAAACTATTTTATAAAAACAGACAGATGGCGGGAAACCACCAAGTTGCCAGTGCGCGAGATGGGCAACCTGCAGGGCCAATACAAATTAGTCGAGCAGACCTACGGTCAGGACGCATGGCGCGCCAAGGCGTCAAGAATCTCGCGGTCAAACACAAAGACGCAATAAACACGGCGGGCGGCGGCCAGCGCACGCGCCAACGCGGCTTGATCATGCGCGCGCAGGTCGCGGCGGAACCAGACAAGTGCGGTTTGGTAATTCATGGTGGCAGGCGCGAGATTCGCGGAGATCGCTATGGAAGTCGGCATTGTGCGGTCTCAGTACGGGTGCCGGTCACACCAAGTCGGTTGATTGTGAACAACTCCTCCAATCCTTCAAGCAGGCTGGCAGCGGCATCCGGATGCTGCGCCTTCAGATGCTTGGCATGCACTTTGAGTTTCTGGATGCCGGTACCCATGAACCGCGTGTGCACTGCGTGATATGGTATCGGGCAATTGTAACGCACGAGCAGACTAAAAAATATCCGGTCAACTCTTGCCGTCAGGACTACTCTAAGACTGCTAATCAATAGGGTTCAGAGCCACGAACAGTTGTTCGATGCATTAATCTTTGCAAAGGCAGCTCATAATCAAATGTAGCTTTATGTTGCAAAGCACAGTTATCCCACATCAATAGATCGCCCTTTTTCCATTTATGTACATACTTAAATTCAGGCTTAACCATATGCTCATAAAGAGAGTTCAATAAATCTTTACTTTCTTCCGCACTCATTCCTTCGACATGAGATGTATGCCCTTCATTAATAAATAGGCATTTTTTCTTGGTAACGGGGTGGGTTCGAACCAACGGCGGGTTCACATCGGGAGTGGCCATTAACATTTTCTCTGTTAATGGTGGTTCCATGACTTTTTTACCCCCGTTCTGAGCATCAATACTCTGCGCTTCTCGATTTATGGTCCGATAATATTTGTAGCTATGAACTGCTTTTAGCTCGGATAACTTTAGCTTAAGCTCATCAGGGAGGGTCGCATAAGCATGGGTAGCGCTTGAATACTGGGTGTCGCCTTTTGTAATGCCATTGGCATCAACTGGAATAACAATTGAATACAAAGCTGAAAGCATGCTGGGGATTTTTTTATAAGATAAATCACTATGCCAGAATCGACCGACATCCTGTGCACCAACAGGCTTTCCATCATCCCCAATCATATTAGAGATGATAAATATTTCTTCCATCCCCTTAAGTAGACTTTCTTTCCTAACATGCTTTTCTAGATCACCAAATCTACGGGTGAATGAGACTTGATCAGAGGGTTGCAAATTTTGATCTCTAAAAACTACAACTTCATTTTCAAAAAATGCTTTAAAAGTTTCTTGGAAAACTTCATTACTCATTGGCTTAGAAAGATCGACGCCCTTAATTTCAGCGCCAATATTTTGACCAAGCTTAACGACTTCAATCATATTTCACCCCTGATATTTAAATACCTAATCATAATTAGGCTTTTACAACATTAAAAACTACAACTCAAACGCATCTTAACTGATCTATATGAAATAAATTTGCACTGCTTCACAGCACATCTTTCGCGAAGTACGCCGTCGCTTTTTTTTAGGATTTCGCATTCCATCCGCAACCGGGCGTTCTCCGCCCGCAAGCGCGACAGTTCCATCTGCTCCGGCGTGATGACCTTCGCGCCAGGAGGGTTCAACTGGCCACGCTCGGCGGCCTTGACCCAGTTGCGCAGCGTTTGCTCGACCAACCCCAACTCCCGCGCTACCGGACCGACTCCCTGCCCACCCTTCACCCGCTTGACAGCCAGTTCCTTGAACTCCGCCGTGTATTCCTGCTTCGGTATCTTGAACATCAGTTTCCTCCCGTTTCGTCATCCTATCGACTTACTCATGGAAGACGAAATTGCGGG
>CAMBSS010000115.1 GCA_945870465.1 Bordetella parapertussis
GCGCTCACCTGTGAGGAGTTGGTGCGTTCGTGCCTTGCGCGGATCGAAGAGCGCGATCCCGACATACGCGCGTGGTCGTATATTGATCCGCAGCAATCGATCGCTCAAGCGCGCGAACTCGACAAGCGGCCTGCCGTTGGCCCGCTGCACGGGCTGCCGTTCGGCGTGAAAGACGTGATCGACACCTGGGACATGCCCACTGGGCAGAACTCTCCGCACTACGTGAATCACCGGCCGTCGAAGGACGCGGCGTGCGTGGCTACGGTGCGCCATACCGGTGCGTTGATTTTGGGCAAGACCGACACCGTAGAGTTCGCGGCCGGCGGTCGCAAGGCGCTCACGCGCAATCCGCACAACTTCGCGCACACGCCGGGCGGTTCGTCTTCCGGTTCAGGCGCCGCGGTGGCTGATTTTATGGTGCCGCTCGCGTTCGGTACGCAGACGGGCGGCTCGCAGATCCGTCCCGCCTCTTTCAACGGCGTGTATGCGCTCAAGCCCACGTGGGGCGTGGTGTCGCGTGAAGGCGCAAAGATGCTCTCGGCGTACTGCGATACGGTCGGCTGGTATGGGCGCTGCGTCGCGGATCTCGCGCTCGTGGCGGAGGCGTTCCGGTTGCGCGATCTTGCCGCACAGGCACCGGTGAGCGTGCGCGGACTGCGTGTGGCGATGTGCAGGACGCCATACTGGCAAAAGGCGGAGCCCGCGGCACAGAAGGCGTTTGCGGCCGCGACCTGGCGGTTGGAGAAAGCTGGCGCGCTCGTGCAGGATCTGGAACTGGCTTCGAAGTTCAGCGGCATCAACGACGCGCAGCGCACCGTCATGATTGGCGAAGGCGGCACGGCGTTTCTCCCGGAGTTGCTTGCCTACGGAGAGCGGCTGCATCAGGAGTTTCGCGACATGGCGGAGAACAGGAAGGCGATCACAGGGAAGATGATGGTAGACGCCTACGACCTCGCGGCCGAGTGCGCTAAGACGTTCGATGCGCTGTTCAGCGACTTCGATGTCGTCGTCGCACCGGCTGCGCCGGGCGAGGCGCCCGAGGGGCTGCACACCACCGGTGACTGGGTATTCAATGCGATGTTCACCGTCATGCACATGCCGTGTCTGGCGATTCCGTGCATCAAGGGGCCGAAAGGCTTGCCAGTCGGGATCCAGATTGTTGGCCCGCGCTTTTCGGATGCGCGGCTGTTGGCGATCGGCGCGGCGGTGGCGCCGGTGATTGACGCGGATGGGAAGTGACGTGAGGTGCACGCGATTGCCGCGTTGCGCTTTGGCTCTTGTCGCGATGCTGGCCTTGAGCTTCACGGCCGCTGCCGCGAGCGGCCCGGTGGCGTATCCGAACCGCCCAATCCGCCTCATCGTCGGCTTTCCGCCGGGCACGACAGACGACTACAACGCGCGCGTACTGGCGCCGAAGCTGACCGAGCGCCTTGGGCAAACGGTGGTGGTCGATAACCGCTCGGGCGTGTCAGGGCACCTTGCCGCGGAACTTGCGGCACACGCGAGCCCCGATGGCTACACGCTCATGCTCGCAGGCACGCTCACGCTTGCCTCCAGCATCACTTTGTATCCCAAGCTCGGCTACGAATTGCTGAAGGACTTCGCATACGTCTCGACGGTGTCGTCCGGGCCGAACGTCCTGATGGTGCATCCCTCGGTGCCGGTAAAGACGTTTCAGGAGTTCGTGACGCTCATCAAGGCAAAGCCCGATTCGATCCGTTACGGATCGGCCGGGCTCGCGAGCACGGGACATCTCGCGATGGAACTCCTGCTCGCGCGCGTCGGCGCCCAGCTCGTCCATGTGCCTTACAAAGGCGGTGGCGGTGCCGCGGTCGCGCTCGCGGGCGGCGAAGTGCATGTCGGGTTCACCAGCATCCCGGCAGGGATTCCGCTCATCAGCACGAAGCGCGTGGTTGCGCTTGCGGTAACGAGCCCGAAGCGCACTGCGGCGCTGCCGGACGTGCCGGCGGTTGCCGAATCGGGTTATCCGGGATACGACGTGAAGAACACCTTCGGCATCTTCGCGCCGACGAAAACACCGGCGGCGGTCGTGAATCTGCTCAATAGCGAGATTCGATCGATCATCGCGATGGAAGACGTGCGTGCGAAGCTCGCCTCCTCAGGCGTCGATCCCGGCTCGAGCACGTCCGCGGAGCATCGGGCACTGATGGAAGCGGAAGTGAGGCAGTGGGCAAAGGTGGTGAAGGACGCAAAGATCACGCTTCAGTAGAGGCTGCTTACGCCCGCACGAACTCCGGCTCCGAACCCTTACAGCTAGGAATCTGCTCCCGTCGTTTAGGGTCGTTGAGGAGACTGGAACCGCGGTTCTGGGCAATTCAACAGAAAACACACAAGCTAAAAAAATTGCTCTCTTAATTTTTGAGTTCTATACCCGAGATGGTGCTCGTTTTATTGACGCGCTACTCTGTCAGTGGGCCCTCTACTGCATATCTTTCAAGGATGAGAACGCAGATATTTCTGCCGTCTTGGACGGTTTAATACCGCAACAGGATATCTCGATACGCAGCCATGCTGGCGGTCTTGCTGACGCTGAGCGTGTGTGCATGAGCGCAGGAATATCCGGCGCGTTCACTGCGTGTGGTGAACGCTCAACGCGCACAACTACCACGACTGCAGCGGGATTTTCGCGTCCCTGACGACCTTGGCCCAGCGCGCAATGTCTTCCCGGAGAAACGCTGCGAACTGCTCGGGGGAGTTGCCCACCGGCTCGGCACCTAACCCCAACAGCCGCTCGCGGATTTCGGGCAGCGCGAGTATGCGCACGATTTCCGTGCTCAGTTTCACGATGATGTCCCGTGGCGTGGCGGCAGGCGCGAGCACGCCGACCGAGTTGGTCGCCTCATATCCCGGGACACCCGCTTCAGCAACTGTGGGAATGTTCGGCAGCGCGCCCGAGCGTTTGGCGGTGGATACCGCCAGCGGCCTGACGCGGCCGGACTTGATGTGCGGCAGCATGACCGGCAACGGCGCAAACGCGAGGTCGACGTGTCCGCCGACGAGATCCAGCACTGCGGGCGCAGCACCCTTGTACGGAATGTGGCGGAAATCCACGCCGGCCACGCTTTTGAAGAGTTCCATCCCCATATGCGTCGTCGACCCGATTCCCGAAGAAGAATAGTTGAGCAGACCGGGCTTCGCATTCGCCAGCGCAATCAGTTCGCGCACCGACCTCGCCGGCACTGAAGAGTGCACGACGAGGCAATTGGTGGTCGCCGAGGTCAGCGTCACCGGTGCAAAGTCCTTCAGGAGGTCGTACGGGAGTTTCGCGTAGATGCTCGGATGCACGGTATGGCTGCCGGTGAACATGAGCAGCGTGTAGCCGTCGGGCAATGCGCGTGAAACGAATTCCGAGCCGATGATGCCCTGCGCGCCGGGCCGGTTGTCGACGATCCACGGCTGCCCCGTGCTCTCCTGGAACTTCACCGCGATGATGCGGGCCACGACGTCGGTCGAGCCGCCGGGCGGGTAAGCGTCAATGACGCGAATCGGCTTGCCGGGATACGCCTGCCCTGCGCTCAACGATGCCGGCTGCGCGGCGAGGTCGCTGGCCGCAAGGTTTGCTGCCAAGACGACGCAAGCAAGCACGATCTGCGGGTGATTACGCATAAAAGAATCCGCAGTTATCGAGTCAATGCCTGATGGACCCAATGCGCGCACAAGAGGGCGCGCTCGTCGCACCCGCGAGGCGCAATGATCTGGGCGCCCATTGGCAAGCCGTGCGGTCCGGTGAAGACCGGCACGGAGACCGCTGGCGTGTGCAGCAGCGTCCACATCTGCTGAAAAGCGGCTGGACCGAGGCTGCCCTTGGGGCCGATGGCCGTGAGACCGGCCGGCGCTTCGCCGGTGGCGCTGGGCGCGAGCATGACGTCGAAACCGTCAAAGAGTTCATCGAGCAGCGTGCGGCATTTGCGCGCGGTTTCGATTGCCGCGAGATATTTTTCCCGCGTCACGCCAGCGGCCTTCCTGAGTTTGGCAGTCATCGTCGCGCTCAACAGTTCCGCGTGGCGCGTGCGCTCGAAGGCCAGCGTGCGGTAAGTTTCGTAGTCGTTGATAACGTCGGCAGCGAGGATGATTTCATCCATCAATGGCGGCGCGTTGACTTGCGCGACATGAGCGCCGGCGCGCTGGAGAGCGGCTGCGGATTGCTCGAAAGCGGCCGCCATCGCCGGTTCGGCAAGCGGCCACTGTGGCGTGCGGTACATGCCGATACGCGGCGCGGTCGCGGGTTTGGATTCGAAGTCCAAGGCGGCAAAGCCGATCAGCGCGCGCCCGATCAGCGCTGCGTCGGGAACCGTGCGGCCATAGACGCCGATCGTATCGAGCGTCGCCGAGAGCGCCTTGGCGCCTGCCGGACTGATGAAATTGTGCGTGGGCTTGTAGCCGACGATTCCGCAGTACGACGCGGGCCGGATTAGCGAGCCGCCGGTTTGCGTGCCGAACGCAAGCGGCACCATGAAGTCGGCCACCGCCGCGGCGGGCCCACTCGAAGAACCGCCCGGCGTGTGATTGAGGTTGTGCGGGTTGCGCGTGCCCGCCGGATGCGTGTTGGCCAGTTCGGTCGTGACCGCCTTGCCGAGAATTGCGGCGCCGTGCTCGAGCACGCCCGCGACACACGCTGCATCCCAGCGCGGCTGATGGCCTTGGTAGATCGGCGTGCCGTATTCGGTTGGCATGTCCGCCGTGTCGATGATGTCCTTGACGCCGACTGGCACGCCGTGCAGCAGGCCGCGGCGCGGCTCCCGATCCCGCGCGCGCGCCGCGGCGATCGCCTGCTCGGGGGAAAGCCACGTCCAGGCTCTTACGTCGCTCTCGCGCTCATCGATGCGGGCAAGACAGGCGCGCGTGAGGTCCTCCGACGAAATGCGGCCGGCAGCAATTTCGGCAGCGGCCGCCACAGCGCTGAGCTTGTTCAGTTCCGTCATCAGATCACGCGGCCCACGTCGTCGTCCCGGCGGCTACAAATTCGGCGGAATGTTCGCATCCTTGATGACGCGGCCCCAGCGCTGCTGTTCCTTCAGGATGATCGCCCGGAATTCATCGGGCGTGCTGCCGCGCGCTTCGATACCCTGCTCAATGAGGCGCGCTTTCACGTCGTCCATCGCCATGATCGTCCGGATCTCCGCGTTCATCGCGGCGACGACGTTCGCGGGAGTCGCGGCGGGCGTGACTATGCCAACCGCATCAAGCACCACGAAGTCGGCAACGCCCGATTCCTTCATCGTGGGAACGTCGGGCAGCACGCCGATGCGGGTCGGGCCCGTGACGGCGAGCGCATTGAGTTTGCCGGACTTGACCATGCCCGCCGCCGACGGCACGCTGACGACCGTCATTTCGACTTCGCCTCCCGCCGCCGCGATCACCGCGGGCGCGCCGCCTTTGTACGGCACGTGCAGGATCTGCATTCCCGTCAGCAGTTTGAGCAATTCCACCGACAGATGGACGGGGCTGCCCACGCCGCCGGAGCCATAGCGAAACGCCAGGGGTTTGGATTTCGTGAGCGCCACGAGTTCCGCCACATTCTTGGCAGGCACGCCGGGATAAACCAGCATTACGTAGTTGCCCATTCCCACGAGCGAGACGTAGGCGAAATCCTTCATGATGTCGTAGGTCAGCTTGGGATAGAGGAAAGGGCTTGACGATAATATCGTGCCCAACGTGATGAACATCGTGTGGCCGTCCGGCGTGGAACGGGCCGTGAACTCGCCGGCAATGGTGCTTGCCGCGCCGGGGCGGTTGTCGACGAGCACCGTCTGGTTTGATCGCTCCTGCATTTTGGCCGCGATCACGCGCCCGACAAAATCCGTATTGCCGCCCGCCGCGAATCCATCAATGATTTTTGCGGGCTTGGTCGGAAATGCATCGGCGGCCAACGCGCCGCCGCTCGCCCACGCCAAGGTCAGTGCACAAAGCAGAGGTTTCCACATAGCGTTCTCCCTGAAGTCGAGCGAGGCAAAATTCTAGTCGAGATTGATGTGTGCCGCCAGCTATCTAAGGCGTTTAATGCGCGAATAGGAAATTTAAACGCTTCTTTTGGCTGCCCGCGAATATATCGCCGGCCCGACAAGCGGTCAATCGCGCGGTGTTCGGTGAAAATCACCCTCTCCCGATGGCCATTCGCACCCTTCACCGGCCCGCATCGACTCCGGCCGACGCCGTTTGACCGCTTCGCACGAGCGCGGTGGAGAAATTCATCAAAGAGCCTCAGTTCAAAGTTAACGTTTATTCGAGAATGGTCAAGCCGGCCCGCCGCTTTGAGTGGAGACTGCCGTGCCCCCCTATGGGCGGCGCACTCTTAGCAACGTACTTGCCGGGTGCGCCGGGTGGCTCCTTCGGATCGGGTGCCGCCATAGTTAATCCACGCGAACCTTCGCCGCGCGGGCGACTTTGCCCCAGCGCTCGTATTCCGCGCGCTGATACTGATCGAACTCGGCGGCCGAGAGGGTGCCCACCTCGAAACCCAGGTCGGTCAAACGTTGCTTGAGATCTGGCACCGCCAGCGCTTTTACAAACTCGGTGTTCAGTCGGTTGACGGTAGCGGCAGGGGTTCCGGCCGGTGCGTATATGCCCCACCATTCTCCGGCGGTGAAGCCGGGCAAACCGGATTCGATCATGGTCGGCACCTCGGGCAAGTGAGCCTGGCGTTGTTGACTGCCGATCGCAATCGCGCGCAGCCGATCCTGCCGGATGTAATGCATGGCAGAGGGGGAGCAGAACATGAAATGCACCTGGCCCGCGACTAATTCGAGCAGTGCCGGCCCGCCGCCCTTGTACGGCACGTGCACCAGCTTCGTTCCCGTCGCTGTCCCAAGCTGCTCGCCCATAAGGTGCTGCACGTTCGCGATGCCCGAGGAGGCATAGTTCAGTTCTCCGGGACGCCGCTTGGCCAGTGCGATCAGATCTTTCAGTGAATACGCCGGCAGCGTCTTCGGCACGCTTAGAATCGAGGCGGCGACCGTGGCCAGACCCACGGGGGCGAAGTCCTTCATGGTGTCGTAGGGCATCTTGCTGTAGACGCTCGGATTGATCACATGTCCGGTGCTGGTAATTGCGATGGTGTTGCCGTCCGCAGGCGCCTTGGCCACGATGTCCATGCCGAGGATGCTGTTCGCGCCCGGGCGGTTATCCGGCGTGACCGGCGTGCCAAGGAACTCGCTTAGCTTGGGCTGCAGCATTCGCACGATGATATCGGTGCTGCCCCCCGGCGAAAACGGGATGATGATACGGACCGGCTTGGCCGAAAATCTGGCGTCGGGCTGGGCGTCAGCGATGTGCGTCCACGGCAATAGAAGCGCAATACAACCAAGGTGCAGTGATCTCATACTCTCCCCGTGATTTGGACAATGAACGCCTGCTGAAATGTTTTTCAGCTTACGCTTATTCTAGCGTGGCAACGACTTTTTGCAGATCTTCTCGGGAGCGCGATGACCCGCGAGTGGCGAGCCCGGAATAAAAATGGTTGTTCATTGCCAGCATCGTATTTTCAATACCAGCACGGTATTGGCGTTTCAAAGCGCTTGGAAAAAGCGAGGGGCTGGCAACGGGCGCATCATGGTCTGCCACCGTGCACAAGGTTTGCAAAAAAATTATGTTTTTTTGGAATGGCGTAGCGGTTCATGATGTTTTGTCGGCCGCAGCGCTGATGGCCGCAAGGTAGCCGAAGGTCATTGCCGGCCCGATCTGGGCGCCGGCGCCGAGGACGACAAAGTCGTATTCCACGTCCCACTGCCCGGTTGCGGCTGCAGCGGAAGCGGTCACGCCGCCATCCGGTTGGTTTGCGATCGTTTCATAATGAACAGGCAATTTAGAAGATCCGCCGCCCACCGACTAGGAGGCGCGGCCAATCGCCGGCTGAAGTCGCTCGCACAATGCGACAGGAAATGGCCCGCGTCACCTCGGGCGCTCCATCGCGAGTATTGACACTCCCCAAGCGTGCATGCTACTTGAAATACTTGCGCATCCAACCGGAAATCCCGATGACTAGCACCGCTCATGCCCCCGTCGCTCATGTGCTTGCCGATTTCATCCGGCGCACGCGCTGGGATAATTTGCCGCAGGCGGTGCGTCGCGAGGCCGTGCGCGCATTCGTTAACTGGGTCGGCTGCACGCTCGGTGGTTCGAATACGCAGATGGTCGACGCCGCCGTCCGCGGCAGTTTGGCGAGCGGTTGTCGCGGCGCAGTGCCGTTGCTCGGGCGAAGTGAGCAGCTGGATCCAACCAGCGCCGCCGTGATCAACTGCATGAGTTCGGCCGCCCACGCGTTCGACGATACGCATCTGAAAACGATCACGCATCCGACCGGCCCGGTTGCCGGCGCGGCACTCGCCCTGGCGGAAATGAATAAATTCTCCGGGGAAGTATTTCTGACCGCGCTTGCGCTCGGCATAGAAGTCGAGTGCCGGCTTGCGCTGGCAATCACCAATCCAGCTGCGGCTGCACACGGCGGCTGGTATATCACCGGCGTTGCCGGCGGCTTTGGTGCCGCCGCCGCCGCGGGTAGTCTGCTCGATCTTGACCACGACCGGCTGGTGTCCGCACTGGCGCTTGCCGCCGCGCAGGCCGCGGGCGTGCGCGCAACGCACGGAAGCATGGGCATCGCCTACGTGCCGGGACTCGCCGCGCGCAACGGGTTAACCGCCGCTTATATGGCCGCGGCCGGATTGACCTGCAACGACTTCACGATCGACGGCCGCAACGGCTTATTGGAGGTGATGGCGCCGCGCGCTGATGTTGCCGACATAACCCGTGATCTGGGAACCGATTTCGAGATGCTGAAAAACGCTTATAAGCCCTATCCCTGCGGCATCGTGATTCATCCGGCGATTGATGCTTGTTTGGAAATCGCCGCCAGGCATTCGCCACGCCCGGACGAGATCGAGCAGATCGAGCTTGAAGTGAATCCCGGCGCGCTCAAACTTGCGTGGCGGAAGTTGCCGACGACCGCGCTTGAGGCGCAGGTGAGTCTTTATCACTGGGCGGGTGCGGTATTGGTTTTTGGCGCGGCAGGTATTGCGCAAGGGGAGCTAAAGTGCGTTGACGACAAGCAGGTGAGGGCGTTGCAATCGCGTATGTCTGCCGTCGAGAAGGATGAACTGGCGACGGACCAGGCGCGCGCGACAGTGAGTATGAAAGATGGTGCCGTATACCGCGCGAAAATCCTGCACGCGACGGGCAGTATCCACCGGCCGATGAGCGAGGCGCAGCTCTGGCATAAGTTTGGACTGCTGGCGAAGCGTGTTTTGAGTGACGAGCGAGCAGCGCAAGTACTTATGCTTTGCCGGCAAGTGGCCGACTTGGACGATGCAGGCGAGGTCGGCCGGGCCGCCGCGCTGTAGCGCAGAGTGCTCGGATATAATTCAAAGGCGGTTCGTTCATTTAATTCGTAAGGCAATGCGATGGCTCTGGTACATACCGCCCATTTGACCTGTCGGCAGGACGCGCTGGAACTATTCAAGCGGCGTCTCGAGCAGCACGCGCAAATCACGCTGGATGCGGAATCCGGTTGTCACCGCTTCGACGTATACCAGTCCAGTGAAAATCCCGCGCTCTTTTTCTTATTCGAGGTTTACGCCGATCAGGCAGCGCTCGACTTGCATCGCGCTTCGCCGCATTACCTGAAGTTTCGGGCCGATACGGCCGATTGGGTGAGTGAGCGCAAGTGGTGGTTCTGGCGGGCATTCGAACCACGCCAGAGTTAAAACTGCTGATACACTCGGGGACTCTTAAAGTTTTACTGATCCGGAGGATATGCCGTGGAATTGTCAATGAAAAATAAACGCATTCTCGTGACCGCGGGTGCGGCGGGAATCGGCCGTTCGTTTGTCGATACATTTGCCAAGGCGGGGGCGCGGTTGCATGTCTGCGACATCGACCAGCAGGCGCTCGATGCGCTGCGCAAGGCGGAGCCGTCGATCACGACAACGCTCTGCGATGTGTCCAACCTGGAACAGGTCGATCGCCTGTTCGAGAATGTAAAAAAAGAACTCGGCGGTCTCGATGTGCTGATGAACAACGCCGGCATCACGGGGCCGACCTTCACCAAGGTCGAGGAGATCCGGCCCGAGGATTGGGAGCGCACAATGGCGGTAAACATCAACGGGCAATTTTTTTGCGCCCGGCGCGCGGTGCCGATGCTGAAAGCGGCGGGCGGCGGCTCGATTATCAACATGTCTTCTTCCGCCGGCCGTCTTGGCTACCCGCTGCGCACGCCCTATGCGGCTTCGAAATGGGCGGTGGTCGGTTTTACGCAGAGTCTCGCGATGGAATTGGGCCCCGATAACATCCGTGTCAATTGTTTGCAGCCGGGTTTCGTCGATGGACCGCGCAGCCGGCGTTTGCGTGAGGCGCAGGCGAAAGCGCTGGGCGAAACAGTCGAGCAATGCGAGGCGCGCATGTTTGCGAAAACATCCATGCGCCAGCGGGTGAGTCCTGCGGAGATCGCATCGATGGCGCTCTTTCTTGCCTCCGATATGGGGGCGCACATCACGGGGCAGTCGCTCGCGATATGCGGGGGCGTGGAAACCCTGCGTTAGTGCCGGGGGCGCGGGACAGCTTGCGGCAGGTGGGGCCAAGGCGGGAGCTTGGCAGCGAGTCACTCCACCTTGATGCCGGCATCGCGTAAGAGTTTGCCCTGTTTGGTAATCTCCGCCTGCAGGAATTTGCCGAAATCTTGAGGCGTACTGCCGACGATCTCCGCGCCTAACCCGAGCAGCCGGTCCTTTACCTCGGGGACCGCGAGCGCCTTGACGATTTCTTTATTCAAACGCGCGATGATTGCCTGGTCTGTTCCACTGGGGGCGGTTAGCCCATACCATTCACTGATGATAAAGTTGGGTATTCCCGCTTCAGCAGCCGTCGGCAGGTCGGGCGCCACCGGCGAGCGTTTCGCGCTGGTCGTTGCAAGAGCGCGGAGCCGGCCCGCCGCGATGAGTTGCTGCACTGCCGGAAAGCTGGCGAACAAGAGCTGCACCTGTCCCGCCACGAGATCTGTCACCGCCGGCCCGCTGCCTTTGTAAAGAACACTGTTTAGGTTGGTGTTGTAGGCCGACTTCAACTGCTCCACCGCGAGGTGGCCGGGCGAGCCCGCACCGGCAAGCGCGACGTTAATGTGACCGGGATTTGCTTTCGCGTGGGCAATCAGTTCCTGCATCGACTTGACGGGCAACGCCGGGTGCACAACGACGACATACAACCCGTATGCGACGAGCGAGATTGGTGCAAATGACTTGACCGAGTCATAGGGCAGCTTACTGTAGAGCACTGGATTTACCGAGTGCGCGCTGATGATCATGCCGATCGTGTGTCCGTCGGGTGCGGCCTTTGCAATGATGTCGGTGCCTATGATGCCCCCGGCGCCGCTGCGATTGTCGATGACGACCTGCTGGGCCAGGCTTTCGCCGAGCCGCTGTCCAACAATCCGCGAAATGGCGTCGGTGCCGCCTCCCGGTGGAAAGGGCACCACGAGACGGACTGCGCGAGAAGGATAAGTGCTTTGGGCGATGGCGAACGGGGCGATCGCGAGCGCGCCGAAGCCCGCGCACAACATGACCCAAAGTATCGATTTATTCATGATGCCTCGCTGTTTGTTTTGAGTGGGTTACGCAGCAGACTCATAACCTGCGCGATGTCGTCCGTCTCATCGATGGCGAGCACCGCATCGGCTATGCGCTCAAGCCGCTCGTGCTCAAGACAATCGGCGACGAGCGTGCGGTACTTGTCTTTAATGCCGGCGCGGTCAAGTGGACGCAGCGGCGTGCCGATCGAATCGATGAGCGTGTGCTCGATGACTTCGCCGCTTTTCAGGCGGATGCGCACTCCGCCAGGGCAGCGCGCGGGAAAATAGTGATCGAGTTCCGGTGTATGTTGCGGTGACACGCGGTCGATCATA
The DNA here is from genome assembly GCA_945870465.1 of Bordetella parapertussis. Next base: position 11,906 of record CAMBSS010000115.1, read on the forward strand.
GCGAGCACGTCGGCGCGAACCATCGTCTCCTCGTTGAATGAGCGCGGATCGCGCGGATCGAGTAACAACGTCGCCGCCGCCGCATATGGGATCGAATACTGTGCCGACATGACGGAGCGTGGGCGGTATTGCATGCGTCCTTCGTACATTGCCTTGGGCCCCAGCACCTGCACGGATTCGACGTCGGTTGCTTGCCAGGATGATTTTTCCCGGCATTCGCGAATGGCATCGATAAACGAGTGGAAGAGCCGGCAGCAGGCGTAAAGTTTTATGCTGACCTGATCAATTTCCCACGTTTTGGCCAATTCGCGCGTGAGTCTCCCGATATTGTGCTCGGTGCGTGCAAATACGCGCACAAATCCATAGCGGCCATCAATGGCGGCGCGCGGTCCGCGGTAGCCTTTACCGGCGAGTTCTGCCGCGAGAATTCCGTTTTGCGCCGGAATGCCCGCATGCAGGCGCTTGACCATCGTGCCGTCGGGATCCTCGGTAAATTGCATGGTGCCGGAAGCCATGGATGCCACCAACCCGAATGCCGACTCCAACTGATCGGCGTTCAAATGCAGGAGGTGCGCTGCCGTGGCGGTGGCGCCGAACGCGCCCGCCGTTGAGGTTGGATGAAACCCCTGTGCGATCAGGGCCTCGGTTGCTGCCGACCCCACGCGGCATTGCGCTTCATAGCCGGCAACGATCGCGGCGAGAAGTTCGCGTCCTCCCAGCTTGCGTGATTCGGCCAATGCAAGGGCGACAGGAATGACGACTGCACCGGGATGGCTCATTGATTCGTCGTGGGTATCGTCGAGTTCGATGCCGTGCGCCGCGGTGGCGTTCGCGAGCGCCGCATTGCGGGGCAGCGCCGCCCCGTATCCATAGACAGTGCTTTCTGCGCGATCGCCGAGCGTCAACACGTGGTCGCGCACCATGCTCGACCACGGCAGTGGGCTTGCATGCAAAGCGACGCCGAGATGGTCGAGGACAAGATCCTTTGCCCGTTCGATGATGCGCGGCGGGATGCATTCGTAAGTGAGCCCTGCAAGCGCTGCGCAAAGCATCGCAGTGTGATTTATTTGTGTGTTGTCGTTCATATTCGGAGACTCGCATTGCATCGCGAGATTGTCAAGATGATGACGCGCGCTATCAGGCGCGGTGCTGTTTGGAATCACCATCTGATAACATTCACGGCCGGATTCAAAATTGAAAGAGAGAGAGAAATATGCCGCGCATTCCATTGCTACAGGCGGAAAGTCTGACTGGTGAGCACAAACGCGTGCACGATCTCGTTAAAGCGCGCAGCCACGACAACCGGGTTGGCCCGCCTTATCATCTGACGCTGCATCATCCCGAGCTGCTCGAGAAATGGCAGCAGGTTGGGTTGCTGCTGCGCTATCGTACGAGCCTGTCGCCGCGTTTGAGCGAGCTTGCAATTCTGGTTACGGCACGGTTTTGGGACTGCCAGTACGAATGGCTCGCGCATGAGCCGCACGCAATCAAGGGAGGTTTGCCGCCGGCGATCATCGAAGCGATTCGCGCCGGCAAGCGTCCTGAGTTCGAGGAGCCGGATGACGAGATGATTTACGAGTACGTGCGCGAACTGCAGGAGACGCATTTCGTAAATGACGCAAACTATCAGCGCGTGCTCGATCGCTTCGGTATCGTGGGTGTGATCGAGCTCACGGCGCTCATCGGCGAATACACGACGATCGCGATGACGCTCAATGCGCATCGATATGAGCTCCCGCCGGGGGTGCCGCTGCCGCTGCCGCAACTGGATCGAGGTGCGGACTCCAAACGGCGGCGTTAATTGTGATCATCTCCTGCCGTCCGAGCAAGGACGCAGGGGACTGCAAAACATGAAGCAGGTTAAAGTTGCAGGTTCTAAAGTGTTGTTCAATGTGGTGCGGGGGGGGGCTTGGAGCAACGACCTCCCTAAGCACTTGCGCTCCGCGCTCCGCATCAGGACCACCATTGCGGACCGGTACTACGACATCGGTTTCCGTGTTGCCAGGACCAATTAAATCATGAGTCTTCGCTTCTTTAAATCTTGTATATTGTGCGTTATGTCGTTCGTCAGGCAAGTGCCGGGACTCACCAAACCATCAAAAGCAGACTAGCAGCCTGTCGGACTGGAGTTGATGATTTGAGCGATGTTGATCATGGTAATCGAGCGGAACAGTGAATTGAGGGCTAAATGGTTTGAGCGGATCGTGAGCGCACCGCTGGGTGCCCGTTTATCCTGCCAATATCGCCATTCTCTTGATATTCCATGCCATGGTGACCAGCGTCCACTCGCCTTGCACGGCCGCCAAGCCCCGCAACAAGAATTGCCGG
>CAMBSS010000116.1 GCA_945870465.1 Bordetella parapertussis
GGGGGCAAACCAGCGATGGCCATCGCGGCTGATCTATACGACCGCGCGACCCCGGAGCGGATCGCCGCCCAGGTGCTGGGTGAATTCGGGCACGCCGACATACTCGTGAACAATGCGGGTGGTTCGCGGCCGCTTACGCCCGACGCGGGAGATGACGTATGGGACGAGTCGTTCGCCATCAACTTCACCGCGGTGCGGAAAATGACCCAGGCGCTGCTGCCGCAGATGCGGCAGCGCAAGTGGGGCCGCATTCTCAACATCACCGGTTCGATGGAACCCCGCATGTACAATGCGGCGAATGCGGCGAAGGCGGGCGTCCACGCGTGGGCGAAAGGTCTCTCGCGGGTGATCGCAAAAGATGGCGTGACGATCAATTCACTGCAGCCCGGCCGCATCCACAGCGACCAGATCGACCAGCGGCTGCATCCCACCACGCAGGATCAGGAGCAGTTTGCAAAAAACTTCATTCCCATCGGCTTCTTCGGCGACCCTGAAGACCTCGCGCATCTCGCGTCGTTTCTCTGTTCGCCGAAGGCGCGTTATATCACCGGCCAGCGCATTTATGTGGACGGCGGTCTGCAGTACGCGATCTGAGCCATGAGCAACCCAGTTAAGGCACCGCTCGCAGGGTTCACGGTCATCGAGAACGCCGAAGGCGTGGCGGCGGCCTATGCCGGCCGCTTGATGGCGGTGATGGGCGCGACCGTCATCAAGGTGGAGCCTCCCGGTGAGGGCAGCGCGTTGCGGCGCGCCGGGCCTTTGCTCACGCAGGAACCGCCGGCAACTGCGCTTTTTCATTACCTCAATGCGGGCAAGAAATTCGTGACCTGTGATGTCGAGTCGGGGTCCGGCCGCCGGCAACTGGACGCGCTTTTGAGCGGAGCCGAAGTTTTCATCGACGATACTCCGGTGCTGCGTCGCGTCGCCTTTGAACTGAACCCTGACGCCGTGGCCGGAAGGCATCCGCGGCTGGTCTTTCTGTCGGTGCTGCCGTTTGGAGCCACCGGCGCACATGCGGACTACCGCGGCTACGAACTCAACGTTTTTCATGCCGGCGGCGAAGGCTATCTGATGCCGAACGGCCTAACGCTCGAGACGTTTCCGGACCGCCCGCCGGTGAAAATCTATGGGCACTTTGCCGAGCTGATCGGCGGCACGTCGGCGGTCTGCGCCGGCGTGGCGGCGCTGCTGGTGCGCGATGCCGCCGGCGGCCAGTTCGTCGACGTGTCGGTGCAGGACGCGAATGTCGCTGTCGGCTGTTTTGCCATTCAGCGCCTGGGCGACGGCGTGCTTGAGAACCGGCACGGCCGTTCTTTTAAGTACGGCGGCGTGCTTGAATGCAGCGATGGTTTTGTCGGGCTGCTGACGCTGGAGCAGCGGCAGTGGGAAGGCCTGGTCAAGCTGATCGGGGAACCTGAATGGACGCATGACCCGGCGTGGCGCGATCCGCTCGAGCGCAGCCGGCGTGGCGCGGAAATCAACCGGCATTTGCGCGCGTGGGCAAAAAGCCAACGCGTCGAGGACGTGGTCAGCAAAGGCCAAGCGCTGAGCGTGCCGCTCGCGAAATACAATCAGCCTGCCGATATAATTGATTCGGCGCAATCGCGCGCGCGCGGCATTTTTGCGTCACTCGAACTGGCCGGATTCGGAGCGGTGCCGGCGTTTATCGCGCCGTTCCAGTTGAATGGGGCGGCGCTTGCGCTCACCGGCGCGGCGGCCGCGCCCGGCGCCGACAATGCGGCGATCCTTGGCCATGTTCCTGCTCACAAGTCGGTGGAACTTCACTCCGGCAGTCGCGCGCAGACGCCGCAACCGGCGCCGCCGCCTTTGCATGGGGTGCGGGTCGCGGACTTCACGCTGCACGCAGCGGGCCCGTTCTGTGCGCACCTGCTGGCGATGCTCGGTGCTGAATGTATCAAGATCGAAACGGCGGGGCGCCTTGATATCTTTCGTAAGCCGCATCCGGTCTACGGCCGCATGGACGCCGCGACCTTCGATCAGGTTGCGTCCGGCAAACTGTCGGTTCAACTTGACTTGAAGCAGCCGCGCGGCAAGGAACTGGCCAAGCGCCTGGTCGCGATGAGCGACATCGTCGCGGAAAGTTTCCGCCCCGGTGTGATGGACCGGCTGGGTCTGAACTACGCGGCGCTCAAAGCAGTCAAGCGCGACCTCGTCATGGTGTCGGTGTCGGCGTCGGGGCAGACCGGCCCGGAGCGCGGTTACGCGGGCTATGCGCCATTATTCGGCGCCGCCGGCGGACTTGGCACCCTGACCGGGTATGCGGATGGGCCGCCGACCGAGATCCGGCACGTCATGGATCACAGCACGGGCCTCACGGCGGCAATGGCCGCGTTGGCGGCCTACTTGCAAAAAATGCGCACCGGCGAGGGGCAGCATGTGGATGTTGCCGCGCGTGAAGTGGCGTGCGGTTTCATCGGCGATGCGCTGTTGCAGTTTGCGGCGACGGGTGTTGCGCCGCTGCGCACCGGCAACGACGCGCCGCAAATGGCGCCGCACAACGTCTACCCCTGCGCGGACGACGATACCTGGGTATCCATCGTCGTGGTGACCGACGACGAATGGCGCGCGTTCGCCCGCGCGTTGGGACAGCCGGAATGGCTGATCGACGCGCGTTTTACGTCGGCGCAGACGCGCTGGAGCCATCGGCGCGAACTTGACGCCATGATCAGCGCGTGGACGCGGCGACGCAGCCGTGACGAGGTTACCCGCGCGCTGCAGGGGGCGGGCGTGGCGGCGTTTTCGTCGTACACGGCGCGGGACATCGCCGAGGACGCGCACTTGGGCGCGCGCGGAGCGATCCAGACGCTGGTGAGCCCTGAGGGTGAAACGCGCAAAGTCGTCGGCCCACCGTGGCGTTTTGCGCAGACACCGGCAAAGCTCGAACGCTGGACACCCAAACTCGGCGAACATAATCAGTACGTGTTCGGCGAGTTGCTCGGTCTCGGCGGCGGTGAGATTGCAGAACTCATTGCGGCCAAAGTCATTTATTGATGCGGCCCCCGTTGGCAGGCATCGGCGTGATCGAAGTGGGCGGCGGCCCGGCAATCGCGTATGCGGGGAAGCTCTGTGCCGATCTCGGGGCAGAAGTGACACGCATCGTGCCGGGCGCCGACGAACAGGCGGACGTTTTCGCGCTGTATCTCGATGCGCGCAAGCAACACGTTGCTGTCGGTCCTGCCGGCGCTGCGGCGCTGTCGGCACTGATGGCGCGCAGCCGCGTGCTTTTCCATGCCCCGGCTGGGCCAGCGCCGGTGAATTCCCTGCCGGGGCCCGCGGAACTGGCGCGTAAATTTCCGGATCTCGTGGTCGTGGCGGTGACGCCCTACGGGCTCACCGGCGCCGCGCGCGCATGGCCGGCAGACGACCTGACATTGCAGGCGCATGGCGGCATCTCGATCGGCATGGGTCTGCCGGATCAGGCGCCGCTGAAACTGCCCGGCGACCAGAGCGCGTTTCAGGCTGGGCTCGCCGCCGCGATCGCCGGGACCGCGGGGCTGTTCACGTGCGGCGGCATGTTGGTCGACGTGGCCGCCGCCGATGTATGGGCAGCGTTCTACAGCGGTGTCGACGTGGCGCTGGCGCATTTCAAGCGGCACCAGAAGCGGCGCGCCGGGCATCGCGTTGCAGGTCAACCTTATCCGCGCACACTCTACCGCTGCAAAGACGGCTTTTTCGCCATCCAGTGCGGGGAAAGCAAACACTGGCAAAGCCTGCTCGGCATGCTGGGCCGCGCAGATCTGGCGACTCATGCGCTGTTCGCCAACCGTTTCAAAGCGAATGACGAGTATGGAGATGCGTGCGACGCGCTGATCGAACCGTGGTTTCTCAGCCGCACCAAAGCCGATATTCTGCAGCATTGTCTGCGCCACCGCATACCGGGCGCGCCGGTGTACGATATCCGGGAAGTTGCGCAGCATCCGCATCTGAGGGAACGCGCCTATTTCGTGCCGGTCACGGTTGGCAATCGCTCCGTGGTCATGCCGGGGCATCCATTTGCGGGACTCACGTCAGAAGCGGAGCAGGCGAACCTTGGTGATATCGATGCTCACCCGCCGCCGAATGCAGTGTCAACGCTGATGACTGCGCGCCGCAATGAGACTCCCGCGTCTACCGACCGGGTGCGGCCGCTCAAGGGGCTGCGGGTGATCGATTTCGGCTGGGTCTGGGCCGGCGCGGTACCGGGCCACATACTGGCGGACATGGGCGCGGAGGTGATCAAGATCGAGAGCGCGAGTCCGCTCGATTACATGCGCCAGGGCCGCCCGATCGTCGGCACGCAGAAAGATCCCGAGCAGAACCCGATGTTCCAGAACGTCAACCGCGGCAAGTTGAGTTTGCGCATCAGGCTCGATCACCCCGCGGCGCGCGGTGTTCTGCAGGATCTGATCTCGGTAAGCGATGTCGTGATCGAAAATTTTTCGCCCGGCGTGATGGCGAAATTCGGACTCGCCTATGCCGACCTGCAGCGCGTGCGGCCGGACCTGGTGATGTGCGCGATGTCGGCAGTGGGGCAAAACGGTCCTTTGCGCGGCATTCGCACTTACGCGACGATGATCGCGAGTCTCGCCGGACTCGACAGCCTCATCGGCTACCCCGGCGGCCGCGTGCTCGGTTCGCAATCGTCTTATGCGGACCCGAACGCGAGCCTGCACGCCACTCTCGGAATATTGGCGGCCTTGTGGCGGCGCCAGCAGACGGGACAAGGTGCGTATATCGACTTGTCGCAATGGGAAGCCGCGGTGAACGTCATGGGTGAGCAATTCGCCGACTATGCGATGCATGATTGTGTCGGCGGACCGTGCGGCACGGCGCACGCGACGAAGGCGCCGCATGGCAACTATCCCGCGCGCGGCGATGACCGGTGGATCGCAATTGCCGTGACGACGGATGCCGAGTGGCAGGCGCTGCGGGTTTGTCTGGGCGACCCTGAGTGGATGTCGCTGCCCAAATTTGCAACCGCAGCAGAGCGGCTAGCCGCGCGCGCCGAACTCGATCAGCAACTCGGGCGGGAGACGCGCAAACACGCAGCAGACGCGCTGGCAGCGCTGCTGGCGGTGGCGGGTGTTCCCGCGGCACCGCTGCGCGACGCGTCGGAGCTGGCGACGGATGCGCATTTCGCAGAGCGGCGACTATTCGAAATGGTGGAACACCCGGTGCTGGGCGCACTGCCCGTGTATCGGCTGCCGTGGCACATCGATGGCGCGCCGGTGCCGATTACGCGTCGCGCGCCGCTGTTGGGTGAGCATAACGAATATACATTGAGGGAGGTACTCGGATACTCGGACGAGCGCGTCGCCGCCCTGCACGCGACGAGAGTATTCTCGTGACTGCTGCGCGAGGTGCGGGAACGGCGATTGCGCGGTGGCCAGCCGCGAGGCGGTCGCGCAGCAAAAACAGGGGCAGATTTTATGGCTGATTTGAAACGAGCGGGCAAACCTCAGCTGCACTACGTCATCGACGATTACACCGATCCCTGGAAGAACGCGCCGTATCTCATCCTGCAGCACGGCAATGGCCGCTCGTCACGCTTCTGGTACAGCTGGGTGCCGTATCTCAGCCGCTTCTACAAGGTCGTACGCCCGGATGCGCGCGGTCGTGGCGCATCGTCCGCCGATTTCGATCTTGAGCTCGGAGTTACGGTGGAAGCGCTGGTCGACGACCTAGCGGCGATATGCGATGCCCTCGGCGCGCAGTCAGTGCATTTCTGCGGCGAGTCGATGGGCGGAATACTCGGTCTTGCTTTCAGCGCGCTGCATCCGGCGCGCGTGCGCACGCTCACGCTCACGCTGGTGTCGGCGCCGGTGTATATCAGCGACAAGATGAAAAAAACCTATTCGATGGGGCACGAGTCGCGGATTGCAGCGATGCAGGCGATGGGGCGCGAAGCGTGGCTTAAAGCCACCAATCGCAGCACGCGCTTTCCGCCGGACAGCGATCCCGGGCTGCTCGACTGGTATTCGGCTGAATACGCGCAAGGCCGCGCCGACGTGCAACTGGCCTACGCGCGGCTCCTCAACGGCGTCAACGCGGCCGCTTTTTTGCCCCGCATTCAGGCGCCGGTGCTCGGACTCTATCCGACGGCCGGCGCGATCACGGGTGCCGAGCAGGAACAAATGATGGTGGAGAATCTGCGCGATTTCCGGCTCAAGCATTTACCGACGAGCTACCATATGATCCATCACATTGCGCCGGCCCACTGTGCCGGGCATCTCCTGAATTTCATCTCGCAGCATGACGGGATTGCCTGCAATGAGAACTGAACGCACGGCCGCCTGCACGCTGCGGACTGCTAATCTTTGGAGGGAAAATGGGTAACAAAGTAGTAGCAATCGCAGCGCTGGCGCTGAGTTCTGCGCTTGCCCCGCAGCCAGGTATTGCGCAGCAAGATTACCCGACGCGGCCGCTGCGCCTGATCGTGCCGACCGCACCGGGCGGCGGTACCGATTTCACCGCGCGCACGATCGCACAAAAACTGGGCGAAGCGATCGGGCAAACCGTGATCGTCGATAACCGGCCGGGCGCCGCGGACAATATCGGCGTCGATATCGCCGCCAAGGCGAGCCCGGACGGCTACACGCTTGTCATGCCGATTACCTCGTTCCCGATCAATCCGCATCTTTACGACAAGCTGCCGTTCGATACCGTTACGGACTTTACACCGATCGTGCTCGCCGCCTCGGCGCCGCTCTTGCTGGTGCTGAATCCCGCGGTGCCGGCGAAATCAGTCAGCGAACTCATCGCCGTCGCCAAATCGAAGCCGGGGCAGCTTAACTATGCCAACTCAGGCAACGGCACGACCGCGCACCTGGCGGGCGAGCTCTTCAAGAAAATGGCCGGCGTGAATCTCGTCAGCGTGCCGTACAAAGGCGGCGGGCCGGCCGTGATCGATCTCATCGCCGGGCAGGTGCAGGTCTACTTTTCCACCATTCCAGCGGCGCTGGCGCAGGTGCAGGCCGGGCGCCTGCGCGGCATAGCGGTCACCGCCACCCGGCGCGTGCCGCTAATTCCCGAGGTGCCGACGGCGGCGGAGTCGGGTCTGCCGGGGTTCGAGGTGATCGGCTGGTTCGGTCTGTTCGCGCCGGCCGCCACTCCCAAGCCGATCATAGCGAGGCTCAACACCGAGATCAACGCCGTGCTGAAGCTGGCCGAGACGCAGAAGCGTTTTTCCGGAGACGGCCTGGTGCCGGGTGGCGGCACGCCCGAGGAACTGGGCAATTTTCTGCGCGCCGAAGTCGCCAAATGGGGCGCGCTGATCAGGGATGCAGGACTGAAAGGCAACTAAACGGAGAAAACGATGAACGCACCGCATGTCAAAGTCGCAACCACGGATAATGCCGCCGCAGCCGGGACCGTCGCCCAGAGAGTGGCGGATTATGTGTCCGGCTTTCGCTATGAAGACATTCCGCAGGCCACCCGCGAGCGCGCGAAACTGCTCATGCTCGATGCCGTGGGCATCGCGCTGGCGTCGACCCAGTACGATTTCGCGCATCGCATACGCAACGGGCTTAACGCGCTGAATGAAGGCGGCGGTTCGAGCCTGATCGGACTATCGGGCAAGCTCTCGCTGCGTGACGCAGTCATCATGAATGGCGCGCTGGTGCACGGCCTGGATTATGACGACACGCATATTCGCGCAATCATCCATGCCACCGCCAGTGCCTTTCCATGCGCCCTAGGCGTGGCTGAAGCGATCAATGCACCGGGAAGCGCGCTGCTTGCTGCCTACGTGCTGGGCATGGAAACCGCCATCCGGGTCGCCGATGCAGCCGGCGGCCACTTCCACGATTTTGGCTTTCACCCGACCGGCATCGCCGCGCATTTCTCGTGCGCGCTGCAGGCGGGCTGGCTCTACGGGCTGACGCCGCGCCAGCTCGTCATGGCGCAGGGACTTGCCGGCAGCACCGCTGCCGCCAGCCAGGAGTTCCTCGAAGAAGGCGCGTGGAACAAGCGCGTGCACCCGGGGTGGGCGGGTGCGGCGGGTATCACCGCCGCGCAACTGGCGCGCGCTGGGTTTCAGGGCCCGACCAAGCCGTATGAAGGCCGTTTCGGTCTTTACAAGAGCCATCTCGGCGAGCTGGCGGCGAATGTCCGCCATGATGTGGTGTATGCGACTCTCGGCAAGACTTGGGAGCTGCATGGCGCGGCCATCAAGCCGTACCCCGTCTGCCATCTCATCCACGCGTGCGCCGACTCGGCGATAATTCTCCGGGACCAGCATGCGATCGCGGTAAACGATATCGAGCGCATCGTCGCGCTCGTGCCGGAGCCGACACTCCACATCATCACGGAGCCCCGTGCCAACAAGCTGCGCCCGGCTAACGAGTACGACGCCAAGTTCAGCACGCAGTTTGTCGTCGCGACCTGTCTCGTGAAAGGCCGCTTCGGTCTGGCTGAACTCTTCGAGGACACCCTGCATGACGCCGCGATTCTCGCGTTGGCGGCGAAAGTCGAATGCATCGCCGACCCCGATGCGGCCTACCCGCAGTATTTTTCCGGAGGCATCGAGATCCATCTGCGCGATGGCAGAAAACTTCGGCACCACGAGAAAGTCAACCGTGGCGCCGGCGACCGCGCGTTGAGTACAGCCGAGATCGAGCGCAAATACTTCGACAATGCGGCACTGGCGGTCGGCAAGGCCCGGGCCGATGCCATTTGCGCGGCGGTGCTCGGGATGGAACAGGATACCGCCGCCGAATTCGCGCGGCTGCTCGCGGCCGTCTAGGTTTTCGTGACGAACCGGCGCTCCAGTTCGCGGACGTCGGCAAAGCCGACCACGGCATTGATTTCATCGAACGACACCGCATATTCCGGGCGCTCGGCCACGTTGCCCGTGCGCAATTGTTCGGCGAGTGCGGCAAGGCCGTTTTTCATGCCCTGCACCGCGCACGCGGTCAGCAGCCGCGGATAGATCACCGCGCTTACGCCGAGTTCCTGCAACCGCGCAGCGCTGATCAACGGCGTGGTGGCGCGGCTGCGGATGCCGAAGCCCATGTTTACGCACAGCGGTTTGCCGACATTACGGGCGACCGTTTCGATGTCACTCTCCGCCAGCAACGCATCGGCGAACAGCAGGTCGGCGCCTGCTTCGGCATAGAGGTTCAATCTGCGTATGACCTCTTTGATCCGGTGCGTTGCAAACGAGTCGGTGCGCGACTTGATGATGAAGTCGGGGTCCCTGCGCGCGGCGGCCGCGGCGTGCAGCTTTTCCACCATTTCTTCGGCGCTCACGACGGACTTGCCGCTCATGTGTCCGCAGCGCTTGGGCCAGGTCTGGTCTTCAAGCATGAGGCCCGCGATACTCGCCTGTTCGAACGCGCGTATCACATGATAGACATTCACGGCATTGCCGTAGCCGGTGTCGGCGTCGGCGAGCAGCGGTATGTCGCAGCACGCGGCGAGCGCGCGGCATGCGTTCACGTTGGGCTCCAGTCCCATGAGTCCAACATCGGGTTGTCCCAGCAGCGCTTCACTGAGACCGGCGCCGGTGATGAAGCCGGCGGGATATCCGGCCTGCTGGACCAGGCGCGCGCTGTAGCCGTCAAAAATACCCGGCAGGGCGAGAATCTCGGGCGCTTCGATCAATCGGCGCAGTTTGGTGGTGGCGTTAATGCGGGCATCCTTTATTTGAGAAGAGCCGTAATTTCGCGTACGTCCGGCACGGATTCGAGTTTCTCCAGCAGAGCGAAAGCCTCCAGCGCGCGCGCCCCCCCCGCGTAGCCGGTGGTGCAGTCGGTATATTTGAGTTTTAACTCCGGAAACAACAGCGGCCGGCCCTTGCTGCCGCGATTATTGATCCGCATCACGCGGCGCTCGAGCACCCGGCCGTCGATGAGTTCAATCTTCACCTCCGAGAATTCTTTCTGCAGGAACGTGGCGTAACCATGAAGATCTGGATGCACCACCATTTCGACGCGCGCCATGAGCGCCCGCAGCACCGGATCGCGCACGCGCTGGTCGGTGAAATGCTGCAGTCGCACCGAGCGCTCGGCGAGCGCGGTGGCAACGCAGAAAGCGGTGGAGAACTTGCCCCCGTAACCGGTTTGCGGATCGTTGTTGTCCATGGTGGGCGGGACCAGTTCATGCACCGAAATCCGTACATGCTTTACCTGCTGCGGCGTGATGTCGTGCTCCGTGGCAAGGCCGAGCACGCCGTCGAGCGCGGAGTGGATCAGGCCGCAACAAGGGTACACCTTGATGACCAGCCCCGGATCGACGAGATCGTAGGGGCGGCCGAGCTGCGCCAGCATGGCGGCGAGGTCGTAGTTGCCCTTGCCATTGAACGCATTGCAGAAGCCCCAGTCGATCTCGATCGCCGCGGGATGCGCCGTGAAGCCGCTTTGGGTGAGCCGGCCCGCGGTGACGCCGTTGCGCGCGGCCTTGGCAATGTGAAACGCCTTCAGCATGTTGCCGACCATGTTGCGCAGGCCGGAGGCTTCGGATGCCGCGATGCCGATCGCGCAGCGCATCTCTGCAATGTCGAACTTTAACAACCGGGCGACCGCCACGGCGGCGCCGAAATGCGCAAGCGTGGCGGTCGAGTGCCAGCCCTCGGCGTAGTGAGCCACGCCCAGACCGCGTGCGATGCCGGCTTCGACTTCATACCCGGCGACGAACGCTTCGATCAGTTCGCAGCCCGTCGCGCCGCCTTCCTCTTCCGCGACTGCGAGCAGCGCAAACAAAACGGGCGTGGTGACGAAGCCGCTTACCGTGAGGGAAATGTTGTCGAAATCCAGCGCGTGCGCCGCCGCCGAGTTGGCGAACGCCGCATGCGCGGCAGTGAGCGCCATGTCGCATCCCAGCACGGTTGCCTTGCCCGGCCGTGATTCCTCCGCGGCGCGTTCGCGCAGGATGACGGTGGACGGTTCGCCGGTTCCGGCGAGTACCGCGCCGAGCGCATCGGCGATCGCGAGTTTCGCGTTCTCACGCACGTGATCCGGGATATCCGCATAGCGCGTATTGACGGCGAACCCGGCGAGCGCTTTGGTGACTTCAATTGGCATTGCTTCCTCCTTCTGGTCTGATCCCGCGCATTTTAACCCGTGCCGCGCATTGCGCCTGGATGGCGTCATTGATAGAGTCCGGGTCTGCTCCAATATTCGGAAGAAGGGAAATAAAATGACGATGCGTGGTCCATGCGGGTGGCTGCTGTTCGCTGGCGTGGTGTTGCACGCCGCGAGCGGCGCTGCGCAAGCTTATCCGGGCCGCTCCATTCGCCTGGTGGTTCCCTATGCGCCGGGCAGCACCACCGACACGCTGGCGCGTCTGCTGGGAACGAAGCTCACGGCGGCGCTCGGTCAGCAGGTGGTCATCGACAATCGCGCGGGGGCGGCCGGCAACATCGGCACCGACATCGTCGCCAAGGCCGCCGCGGACGGTTATACGCTCGCCGTTGTTCCCGGCAGTCATGCCATCAATCCCAGTCTCTATGCGAAGCTGCCGTTCGATCCCGTGCGGGATTTTGCGACGGTCGCGCTGATCGGTTCGGCGCCGTTGCTGATCGCCGCGCACCCCGCCGTTGCGGCGTCTTCCATGCGCGAGCTGATTGCGCTTGCCAAAGCGAAGCCCGGCGAGATCCGCTACGCGTCGGGCGGCAGCGGCAGTCCCAGTCATCTCTCGATGGAATTGTTGAAGAGCATGGCGGGAATCGATCTCGCGCATGTGCCGTACAAAGGCGGCGGCTCGGTGCTCACTGCGCTGCTCAGTGCGGAAGTGCAGCTCACGCCGAGCGGCGCATTGGTCCTGCTGCCGCTTGCGCGCGCGGGCCGCATCAAGCTTATCGCGACGACGGGCGCCAAGCGGCTGGCGGTGCTGCCCGAGGTCGCGACGGTGGCCGAGTCCGGCGTGCCGGGCTATGTGGTGACCGGCTGGTGGGGCATGCTGGCGCCGGCAGGCACGCCAAAGCCTATCGTGCAACTGCTCAATGGCGAGATTGCGCGCGCGTTGCAGTCGGCGGATCTGCGCGAGCGGCTCGCCGCCGACGGCATCGAGGCGGCGGGCGGCACGCCGGATGCATTCGCGCAGCACTTGCGGCGGGAAATCGTGCTGTGGTCGAAAGTGGTGCGCGACTCGGGCGCCCGTGCCGAGTGACACGCGGAGCGCGAGGGGGGGCGAACCGGCGCAACCCAATGCACTGATCACCACGCTTGCCGGGATGCACGCTGCGCGACCTGCCGGCATTGAATTATTTCCGTGCGATGCGTACTATTGTCGGGATGGGTACCGCATTGACAGACACCCCGGCGGCGTGGCGCGCCGAGCAACTCGCAAGCGACCCGCGCTGGACGTTCAGGCTTGACGACACCGCGCGGCGCGACTTGGTGGCAGCGCTCAACAAAGCGCGCGATCCCGCCAAGGGATTGTTCGACTATCGCCGCCAGGATTTCGAACTGGGAACTGCATGGCCTGTTATCGCAGCCGCCCTGGCGGAGATCAAGCGCAGATGCGGCGTGGCGCTGATTCGCGGCCTCGATGAAAAGAGTTTCGAGCTATTGACGTGGGCAATCGGATTGCATGCCGGCGTCGCACGGCCGCAGGGTAAGGCGACGCACTACATTTCCGCCGTGCGCGATGCCGGCACCACGTACCGCACCGGCACGGGCCGCGGCTATTCGTCGAACGCCGAGCTCGACTTTCACACCGACTCTGCCGATATTGTGTTCCTGAGTTGCTATAATTATAATTTGCATTAGAAAGTGCCATAATATGGCTTCCATATGCGCAGGAGTCTGTCATAGCACGAACGGCTGGAGGGGATAAGGATCTGGCTTGGGCGCGCGAGCAAGTTTCGAAGGCGCGTAGCGCAGACGATTTGCGGCACGCGCAAGCGATTCTGTTGCCGCTAGAACTCGGATTGAGTCTGGAGCAAACTGCCTTGGCAATCGGGCGCACGGTGAGCCTGACCTGCAAGCTGCGCAATCGAAAGCGGCGTGAACGCGCCAACGAAATTCCGGTCAGGAGGGCCAAACGCGAATTGCGTAACCGAGCAGGGGCGAGCCTTGCCCAAGAGGCGGCGTTGCTTGACCAGGTGCTCGCCGATGCGAGCGGCGGGGGCATAGTGGTCATTCCCAGCCTCAAACCGGCATTTGAGAAGGCACTGGGGCGTAAGGTTGCACCATCAACGCTCTATCGGATGCTCGCCCGTCATGGCTGGCGCAAGCTGGCGCCCGATACTGCGCACCCCAAAGGCGACCCCGAACGACGCGAGGAGTTTAAAAAAAACTTCCCGGCAATCTGGCAGAAACGCTGAAGACATTTCCGGCTGCCCTCGCGCATCGCCCGCTGCGACTGATGTTCCAGGATGAGGCCCGCTTTGGCCGCTTGAGCCGGTGCCGTTACTGCTGGGCCAAATTTCCGCTGCGGCCAACCGTCAAGGTGATGCTCGTGCACCAGTACGTGTATGCCTATAGTGCTGTGAGCATCCCTCAGGGCAACTTTGATTCGCTGGTGCTGCCGCATGTCAATGGCGGCTGCATGGGCCTTTAACTCGCGGAAGTATCAAGACGGTACCCAAATGACAATATCGTAATGGTGCTCGACGGTACCGGTTGGCACAAAAACAAATCCATGCCAATCCCCGAAAACATCCGGTTATTGCGTCTGCCGTCCTATTCGCCGGAACTCAATCCGGCCGAGCATGTGTGGGATGAGCTGCGTGAGAAGCACTTCCACAATCGGGCATTTGAGAGCCTTGATGCGCTTGAAGAGCACCTCGTTGATGCTTTGCTCAGCCTCGAAAATAACCCCGCCCTCGTCCAGTCAATTTGCAACTGGGATTGGATTATTAATGAAACTTCTATTACGAATTATAATTAGCTGTGCGTTTGGCATTGCCAACCCGTTCAGACGAAGCCATTGCCCCATCGGGCGCGCTCAAGGTAGGCCGCACAGGCTGCCTCGTTCGGAAACAGGCGCTGAAAATCCGGCAACGAGTGCGGAAACGCCAAATCGCCCCGCTCAAGAACATCGATCGCCACGGTAGCCCCACGTTGATGCGGTCGCTCAACATACTACCGGTAGTGTGTGTGACAACCCGATCAGCACGCATCGAGCATCTCCTCGTTCGCGGTCGGCATCGGGGCTACATGATTCTACGGGTTACCGCTCGCGTATCACCGAAACTAGGCACGTAGACCGAATGAGTACCTGGTCCGCCGGCGACTATCACGCCGATATCAGCCGGGGAGGTC
>CAMBSS010000117.1 GCA_945870465.1 Bordetella parapertussis
TCCACTTGAATGGTTATCCGTATGGAGCTCGCCAAATCCTTTAACAGTCCCATTGGCAAACTGTTCTTCTGCATTTTTATATAAACGCCTGAAAGTCCAGTTTTCTTCATCTGTAAGAGCAGAAGCGCCACGACTGAAGAAAACTTCCATGAATTCAATTTGACCAATTGCAGGGATATATCGTTCTTTCAATTTATCTGCAACATCAGCCCTATAGTCACCTACTGCACCACCCCATCTGACATTGTTCTTGTCCATTTGCTCCAGGAATGCAGCACTTGATGGTCCACCACGGGAGTAAGTGTGCATGTGGACATCCGCAATTGGAATATTCTTGGCCAACTCCACTGATTCCGCACTGTGTTGTGCATATAAATTGGTAATAGCCAATAAAATTGACAACGAAGCTAACCAGAATCGTGAATATGTCATTGAGCAAACCTGGTTTTTACTTTATTCAGATTAAACATTTGCCTGTGCTGACCATTAATTTCTTTGCCACTTGGAAAATAAATCACCAACTTGATCCATGTAGCTTTCGCGGAAGCTTGTGACCACCAATATTCTTTCCTTTTCAGGATCAACTGCCACACGTTGACCACCATAGCCTAGCCACCAATAAGAGATGCGTGGGCCACTTGTATTGATCCAGGTTTGATAGCCATATGCTCGATGCAAACGACCAACGCTGCCATGGTTGGGAATCTGGGGACTGGTAGCATCATTCATAAACTGCTGCTGGCAAGTGGTGCCTGACTTCTTCAGTTTGATGGTGTACATGGCCAGTCGTGCCCAATCACGGCTTACCGCACTAAAGCCAGCTTGTGCAATGGCCTTGTTATCTTTATCCAGCAACCAGAATCCTGCACTTTCAGCACCAATTCTGCTCCAAATTTGTTGTTCAAATTGCTTGATAAAACCGCCGTTTTTATCAACGATATTGGAAAGTGCAAGAGTATCCGTGCCAGAGTATCTAAATTCCTTACCGCTGGAAATATCCCTCTCTTTAACCTTGTGCAAATACTCAACGCCTGACAATTGCTGTGAACGCGCCATTTGCCAACCATCACAATCTATACCATTTGTGCAATTATCTTTTCTGAACAAATGATCGCCTGACGAAATTGCTTCTCTAACACCAGAACTCATCGTGAGTAAATTGCGTACAGTGGCCTCGCCATAAACCGTACCTTTCAATTCGTCACTGTAAATTTCAGCTTGCTGGTTGTAGTCAATCGCAGGGGTTTCACAATTGGCCAAACCCATGGTGTAAGCCGTCAGACTTTTGCTCATTGACCAGGAAAAGTTGGGGCGGTCTTCTCTTGCTGGTGCGTTATAGACTTCAAAGATGATTTTCCCTTGATCAACCAGCACCATACTGAGCAAGGGATTGTTATTGGCAATAGCTTGAGCCTGTCGAACTATGTCAATTTCTTTTCCTTGCGGCTCTCGTCTTGGCAATGGCGATGGAGAAGTGCTTGGTGAAAAACGATAATTCCTGAACTCAGTTGCCATGTCACCAGCGGCACGGCGAGGTGTAACTTCAGCAGGTTGAGCGTTGGCGTATATGCTAGAAATCAAGAGTACGAATAGAATAAAAAACAATAACTTGTTAGCCGAATTTTCGAAAAAATCAATAAAAGGTAACATTAAATTCATCTTTAAAATGGCTTTGCATGCTCTATCTCTCAACCTCTAAAGTTTTGCATTACTTTTACTGGTCGCTGAGTAAAGTGGTGTTCCCGCCGCCCCTAAATTGACGACCCGTGCCGATGGTGCATTGTCCAGTGGCTGTCGAATGGCGGCGGTGGTCAAGCGCGGATCGGCACCACCTGCCGAATTGATAAAATTCTAATCGGCGGTAACAACGTTGCGACCAGATAGAGAAAGGTTTTGCTCTCTCCCTTATTATTTGGCCGTCATCGCAGCAACGGCAGCTCGTATCTGCTCGATGCCTGCCGGATCATCCAGCGTGGTCAGATCTCCCGGGTCGCGGCCTTCGGCGATCGCCTGGATACTGCGGCGCAGGACTTTACCAGAGCGTGTCTTGGGCAGCAGCGTCACGAAATGGACGCGCGCCGGACGCCCGATGGCGCCGAGCGATTTATCGACGGCCGCGAGCACTTCCTGCGCCATTGCCTCGCGTCCGGCGGCTGTCTCGATTTTGGTGGTGTCTTTGAGCACGGCAAACGCCAACGGCACCTGGCCCTTGATCGCGTCCCGCACGCCAACCACCGCGACTTCGGCGATGTTGGGATGCCCGCTGAGCGCTTCTTCGATTTCACGCGTGCCGAGGCGATGACCGGCGACATTGATGACGTCGTCGGTGCGACCGAGGATGAAATAATAACCGTCACTGTCGCGTATGCCCCAGTCAAACGTGGTGTAGATCAACTGGCCCCTGAAGCTCGTGAAGTAAGTCTGCACGAAGCGCTCATCCTGCCCCCACACCGTCGACATGCATCCGGGCGGCAGCGGCGGCACCACTGCAACCACGCCTTTCTCGTTCGCGCCGATCTCCTGCCCGGTGGTTTCGTCAAGCAATTTCACGTTGTAGCCGTAGGCGGGAAAGCTCGGGCTGCCGTATTTCGTTGGCGTCGCCTCGACCCCCGGCACGCACGACAGCAGTGCCCAACCCGTTTCGGTCTGCCAGTAATGGTCTATCACCGGCACGTTCAATGCCTCCGAAATCCAGCGTGCAGTCGGCTCGTCGAGCGGTTCGCCCGCCAGAAACAAATGGCGCAAGGTGCTGACGTCGTACTTGGCGAGATACGCGGGGTCCTGCTTTTTCAGCACGCGGATCGCGGTCGGCGATGAAAACATCACAGTCACCTTGTGATCGGCAACGATTTTCCACCAGATGCCCGGATCGGGACGGATCGGCAAACCTTCGTACATCACGCTCGCCATGCCATGGATCAGCGGGCCGTATACGATGTAGGAATGCCCGACCACCCAGCCAATGTCCGAGGTCGTGAACATCGCTTCGCCGGGTTTGCCGCAATAAATATGCTGCATGCTGGCGGCCAGCGCGACTGCGTAACCGCCGGTATCGCGCTGCACGCCCTTGGGCTTGCCGGTGGTGCCCGAGGTGTAAAGAATATACGAGGGCTCGCTCGCTTCCAGCCACACCACCGGCACCTGCGCAGTCATCTGCTGTGCGCGCAACTGCGCGTAATCGAGATCGCGCCCCGCCACCCGGTTGAAGTCCTTGTCGATACCGCGATTCACAATCACAACGTGCTGCGGCGGGTGCTCTGACAGGCGGATAGCCTCGTCGACCAGCCCTTTATAGGGAATCGCTTTACCGCCGCGCATGCCCGCATCCGCGGTGAACATGAGCCTGGGTTTCGCATCGTCGATGCGCGAAGCAAGGCTGTGCGCGGCAAACCCGCCGAATACGACCGAGTGGATCGCGCCGAGCCGCACGCACGCCAGCATCGCGAACACTGCTTCCGGCACCATCGGCATGTAAATCAGGATGCGGTCGCCCTTGCCCACGCCGAGTGCGCGCAGCACCGCGGCGCAGCGGTTGACCTCGGTATGCAGTTCGCGGAACGTGTAGGTCGTGTTCTGGCCGGTCTCGGTCGAAATAAAGATCAGCGCGTTCTGCTCTGCGCGGTCCTTGAGATGGCGGTCGACCGCGTTGTGGCACAGATTGGTTTCGCCGCCGACGAACCAGCGCGCGAACGGCGGCCGGCTGTAATCGAGGACCTTGCCGAAAGGTTTGTGCCAGTCGATCAGCTTGGCCTGCTCGCCCCAGAAGGCGTCGGGCGAGTCGATCGAGCGGCGGTGAAACTCCTTGTAACTGACCATGCTCTCCCCCGATGTATTGACCTGTCTGCCGACCGGATTTGCCCTGTGCTAGTTTATTTTAACGACCACTCTGCCTTTGGTTTCCTGTTTGAGCATGGCCGCAAACGTTGCGGGCAATTGATCGAGCGTTATCGTCCGCACGATGTCCGTGAGATGGCGCGGCTTGAGATCGCTGCCCAGTCTTGCCCACACGCGACGGCGAATATCCATCGGCGTATAACCTGAATCGATCCCGATCAGCCGCACGCCGCGCAGAATGAACGGCAACACCGTCATGTTGAGTTCGATACCGCCGGCATTGCCGAAGCTCGCGATCAGTCCGCCCTGTTGCATGCTGCGCGTCAACGCGGACAATTGCTCACCGCCGACCGAATCGAAGGCCGCCGCCCACACGCCTTTTTCCATGGGCCTCGTGCCGAGCTTCAATACTTCGCGGCCCACCACTTCGGCAGCGCCGATTTTCCTGAGATAAGCGTGCTCGCTCTCTTTGCCGGTCACCGCGGTAATTTTGTAACCGCGCCCGGCCAGCATGTCGATGGCAATGCTCGCGCAGCCGCCGGTCGCACCGTTGACCACCACCTTGCCCTGCTCAGGCGTCATACCGTTATGTTCGAGCAGATGCACGGCCAGCGCCGACGTATAGCCGGCGGTGCCTATCGCCATCGCATCGAACAGCGTCAGCCCGGGCGGCAGCGCTACGACCCAGGCGGCCGGCACCCGCGCATAGCCAGCGTAACCGCCGTCGTGCGACATCGCGAAATCGTAGCTGGTGCAAATCACTTCGTCGCCGGGCTTGAAGCGGCTGTCGCTCGACGAAACCACGGTGCCGCTGCTGTCGATGCCGCCGACGCAGGGGTAGCGGCGCACGATCTTGCCGGCGCCGGTGCCTGCCAGCGCGTCCTTGAAATTGACGCTTGAATAGGCGACCTTGATGACGACTTCGCCGGCATCGAGTTCGTCCAGCGTCAGATCGACGAGACGCCCCTGGCCCTTACCGTTCTCCTCGAAGATGCGGTATGCCTTGAATTTTTCCATGCTGGTCTCCCCCAACGTTAATTGCTCTACGGCAAGTGCGGCTCACTCAGATAATCGCGCGTCTGCATCTCGATCAGGCGGCTGATGGTGCGCTCGAACTGGTCGCCGCCTGCCGCCCACGCATAAAGCTCGGCCGGCTGCACCGCCGCGGAAACGATCAGCTTCACGCGCCGGTCGTAAAACTCGTCGATCAGCCAGGTAAAGCGCCGCACGATGTCCGCCTCGTCGACCTTGAACTCGGGAATGCCCGACAACAGCACCGTATGATAGCGGCGCGCCAGTTCGATGTAGTCCGCCTTGCCGCGCGGGCCGTCGCACAACTCGCGGAAATCGAACCACGCCACCCCGCGCGCAAGCCGCCGCGAGTGGATGATACGCCCCTCGATCTCCAGCTCAGCGGATTCGGCCGACTCGTGGCGTGCGATGCCGATAAAGGCCTGCTCCAGCCGTTCGTCCGCGTTGTCGCCGATATGGTAAACGCCCGCGCGCTCAAGTTCACGCAAGCGATAGTCGGTGCCGCCGTCGACGTTGACCACTTGCAAATTCCGCTTCATGAGCTCGATGGCCGGCAGGAACTGGCTGCGCTGCAGGCCGTCTTTATACAATTGATCCGGATGCTGGTTGGACGTGGTGACCAGCACCACGCCGTGCGCGAACAGGCCTTCCAGCAGGCGCCGCATCAGCATGGCATCGGTGATATCGGTGACGTGGAATTCGTCGAGGCACAGCAGGCGAGTTTCCTTCGCCGTTTCGCGCGCGATGATGGCGAGCGGGTCTTCCTTGCCCTGGTGGCGGTTCAGTCCCTGGTGGACTTCCTGCATGAAACGGTGAAAGTGTATGCGCTTCTTGCGCGCGACTGGCGCGCAGTTGAAAAAGCTGTCCATCAGGAAGCTCTTGCCGCGGCCGACACCGCCCCACAGGTAGACGCCCTGCACGGTCTGCTTGCGCGCGAGCAGGCGAATCAGCGAAGCTTCCAGCCGCTCCAGCGCGATCAGGTCTTCGTAGACGCCCTGCAGGATCTGCAAAGCGGCGGCCTGCGATGCATCGAGCTCGAAACCGTGCTCCTGCCCGTGCTGCCGCACCCAGGCGGCAATGTCGGAGCTGTCTTCGGGAAGGGCAAAATGGCCGTAGCGGTTGGCAGCTCCGGCGCGCGCGTCCCCGTTCATCGGAACGCGCTACTAAAGGCGATCTCAAAAACAATTTGGAACCGCCGATGAACGCGGATGAACGCAGATAAGGTCAAGTGACTTGTCGTTGGTTCGCGATAAGGTCTGGAATTATATCGGCGTTATCCGCGTTTATCGGCGGTTGCTTGTCGGGGTGGTGTTTTTAAGATGGCTACTAGAAGTTCAACGTGCGCTTATCGACCGCGAGTGCTGCTTCCTTCATCGCCTCCGACAGGGAGGGATGAGCGTGGCAGATCAGCGCGATGTCCTCGCTCGATGCGCCGAACTCCATGGCGACCACCGCCTCGGCGATCAGCTCTGAAGCCATCGGCCCGATGATATGCACGCCGAGTATGCGGTCGGTTTTGGCGTCCGCCAGCATCTTGACCATGCCGGTGGTGTCGCCCAGCGCGCGCGCGCGGCCGTTGGCCATGAAAGGAAATGTGCCGGCGCGGTATTCGACGCCGGCCGCTTTGAGTTGCTGTTCGGTCTGGCCGACCCACGATATTTCCGGCGAGGTATAAATCACCCACGGCACGGTATTGAAATCGACGTGCCCGTGGCGTCCGGCAATGCGCTCGGCCACCGCGACGCCTTCTTCCTCGGCCTTGTGCGCCAGCATGGGCCCGCGCACCACGTCGCCGACCGCCCACACGTTGGCCACGTTCGTTTTGCAATCGCCGTCGACCGCGACAAAGCCGCGCTCGTCCAGCTTGAGCCCGATAGCGGCGGCTTCCAGCCCGGAGGTATTCGGCACGCGGCCGATGGAGACGATCAATTTGTCGAACGTCGCGCTTTGCGCGGCGCCCGCGCTGTCGTTGTATTCGACAACGACCGTTTTCTTGGCGGTGACTTTGGTGATCTTGACGCCGGTATGTATTGCCAGGCCCTGCTTGGTAAAAATCTTGGCGGCTTCCTTGGCGATCTGCTCGTCCACCGCGCCGAGAAAAACCGGCAGCGCTTCGAGTATCGTGACTTCAGCGCCCAGTCTGCGCCATACACTGCCCATTTCGAGCCCGATCACACCGGCGCCGATCACGCCGAGGCGTTTCGGCACTTCGCCGATAGCGAGCGCGCCAGTATTGGAAAGTATGAGTTTCTCGTCGAAATCGGCGCCGGGCAGCGCGCGCGGATTGGAGCCCGTCGCGATGATGGCGTGTTTGGCGAGCAGGGTCTCCGCCGCTTTGCCCGTGACCTTTATCTCGCAGCCTTCGGTATCGGTTTTCACAAAACTGCCGCGACCGTGGAAAAACTCGACTTTGTTTTTCTTGAGCAGGTAAATGATGCCGTCGTTATTCTGTTTGACGACCTTGTCCTTGCGCGCCAGCATCTGCCCGATATCGACGCTCAGCCCCTTGACCTGGATGCCGTGCTCCGCGAACTGGTGGCCGGCGTGCTCGAAATTCTCCGACGACTGCAGCAGCGCCTTGGACGGAATGCAGCCGACGTTGGTGCAGGTGCCGCCGAGCGCGGGCTTGCCGTCAGACGTGCTCGCTTCGTCTATACAGGCAGTTTTCAAACCCAGTTGGGCAGCCCGGATAGCAGCGATGTAGCCGCCGGGCCCGCCGCCGATCACTACGACGTCAAATGTTTTTGCCATTTTCTTTTCGTGAAAGGGTGAATGTGTGAAGAAGTGAACAGGCAGGAAGCTAGCGCGAACGCGCGCTCCTTCACTCTTTCACGCCTTTACTCCTTCACGTTTTAAATATCCAGCAACATGCGCGCCGGGTCTTCCAGCGCTTCTTTCATCGCCACCAGTGCCAGCACCGCTTCGCGGCCGTCGATGATGCGATGATCGTACGACATGGCAAGGTAATTCATCGGCCGGATCACGATCTGCCCGTTTTCGACCACCGCACGCTCCTTGGTCGCGTGCACTCCGAGGATCGCGCTTTGCGGCGGATTGATGATGGGCGTGGAAAGCATGGAACCGAACACGCCGCCGTTCGAAATCGAGAAGGTGCCGCCGGTCAGCTCTTCGATGGTGAGCTTGCCGTCCTGCGCGCGTTTGCCGAAGTCGGCGATCTGCTTTTCTATGTCGGCCAGCGACATCTGGTCGGCGTTGCGGATGATAGGCACCACCAGCCCGCGCGGGCTGCCCACTGCAATGCCGATGTCGAAGTAACCGTGATAAATGACATCGTTGCCGTCGATCGATGCGTTGACCACCGGATAGCGCTTGAGCGCGGTGACCGCGGCCTTGACGAAGAACGACATGAAGCCCAGCTTGGCGCCGTGCTCTTTTTCGAACTTGTCCTTGTAGCGGTTGCGCAACTCCATCACGGGCTGCATGTTGACTTCGTTGAACGTGGTCAGTATCGCTGCCGTCGATTGCGACTGGAGCAGGCGCTCCGCGATGCGCGCGCGCAGGCGCGACATCGGCACCCGTTGCTCCGGACGTTCACCCAGCGCGCCGAGATCGATCGGCGGCGCGGCAGCGCGCAAAGAAGGAGCCGGCGCGGACGGTGCTTTAGCCGCCGGTTGGCCGCCCTGCATAGCATCGAGCACATCGCCCTTGGTCACGCGGCCGCCACGGCCGCTGCCGGCGAGCCCGCCCGCATCGATATTGTTGTCCGCCGCGACCTTTTGCGCAGCGGGCATCACAACCGGCGTCGCAGACTGCGCGGCGGTGGCTGCGGCCGGTGCAACAGCAGTTGCCGCAGGAGCACCCGCGGCAGCCGGCTTGGCATCGGTATCTATGGTGGCGATGATTTCCTTGGCGACCACGGTGCTGCCATCGCCCTTGACGATCTTGACCAGCACGCCGGAATCGGGCGCCGGCGTTTCGAGCACGACCTTGTCGGTTTCGATGTCAACGAGGTTCTCGTCGCGGTTGACGAATTCACCGACTTTTTTATGCCACGATACGAGTGTCGCCTCGGCCACAGATTCCGAGAGTTGCGGCACTTTGACTTCGACTAACATGCTTGCTCCAGTTCAGTAGCTTACTTCGTGCCGTCGGCGCGCGAGGCGGCGCCCAGAGTCAGCGCGAGATTGACCAGTTCTTTTTGCTGCTTATCGTGCAGCGCCTTGTAGCCTGCCGCCGGGGTCGCCCAGGAATCGCGTCCGGCGTAGGTGAGTTTCTGATGCGGCAGCAAGTGACGCTGCAGATAGTGCTGGATGCGGTGCCACGCCCCCTGGTTGCGCGGTTCTTCCTGGCACCAGACGATTTCGGTCGCGTTCTTGTATTTCTCGATCTGCGTCTTGAAGACATCGTGCGGAAACGGATAAAGCTGCGCGATACGCACCAACGGAATGTCTTTCAACTCGCGCTCGCGCCGCGCTGCGCGCAGGTCGTAAAACACCTTGCCGCTGCAGACCACTACCCGCTTTACCTTCGCGGCATTGGTGGTGTTGTCCCACTCCTCGTTGACCGGTTTGAAATTGTCGTTGGCGAATTCTTCGAGCGGCGACACCGACTCCTTGTGGCGAAGCAGGCTTTTCGGCGAAAAAATAATCAGCGGTTTGCGGTACGGACGCACCATCTGGCGGCGCAGCAGGTAATACATCTGCACCGGCGTCGCCGGCACGCAGACCTGCATGTTGTAGTCGGCGCACAGTTGCAGGAAGCGTTCGATGCGGCCTGATGAATGCTCCGGTCCCGCGCCCTCATAACCGTGCGGCAGCATCATCGTCAGCCCGCACAGGCGGCCCCATTTGATTTCACCCGAGGCGATGAACTGGTCGATCACGACCTGCGCGCCGTTGACGAAATCGCCGTACTGCGCCTCCCAGACCACCAGTTCCTTCGGCCCTGAGGTTGCGTAGCCGTATTCAAAACCGAGCACCGCCTCTTCCGACAAAACCGAGTCGATGATGACAAAGTCACCCTGCTTCTCGCTGATGTGCTGCAGCGGCATGTAAGTGCCCTGGTCCCACTTCTCGCGGTTCTGGTCGTGCAGCACCGCGTGGCGATGAAAGAACGTGCCGCGGCCAACGTCCTGTCCTGAGATGCGCACCGAGAAACCCTCGTTAAGGAGCGTCGCGTAGGCGAGGTTCTCGGCCATCCCCCAGTCGAGCGGCAGCTTGCCTTCCGCCATCAGCCGGCGGTCGGCCATGATTTTCTCGACGCGCGGATGCAGCTTGAAATTCGGCGGCACCACGGAGATTTTACCGCCCAGTTCTTTCAGCAGTTCAAGCGGCAGTCGCGTGTCGTCGTTCTCGTTCCACTTGGTGCCGATATACGGCTTCCAGTTGGCTTCGAACGGCGGCTTGAAATTCGACAGTATTGTTTTGTTCGTGTGGTAACCGCCGTCCAGCGCACTGCGGTAGCTTTTGACCATATCATCGCCATCAGTCTCGCTGATGACGCCGGCCTTGACCAGGCGTTCAGCGTAAATTTTGCGCGACGTCGGGTGCTGGTGAATTTTCTTGTACATCAGGGGCTGCGTGACCATCGGCTCGTCCTGCTCGTTGTGACCGAGCCGGCGATAGCAGACGAGATCGATTACCACGTCCTTGCTGAACTTCAGGCGGTAATCAAGCGCGATTTCGGTCACCAGGCAGACGGCTTCCGGGTCGTCGCCATTGACGTGAAAAATCGGCACCTCGAGCATTTTCGACACGTCGCTGCAGTACAGGGTCGAGCGCGAGTCGCGCAGATCGGACGTGGTAAATCCGATCTGGTTGTTGATGATGATATGAACCGTGCCGCCGGTGCCAAAACCGCGCGTCTGCGCGAGATTCAGCGTTTCCATCACGACACCCTGCCCTGCGTACGAAGCGTCGCCGTGGATAAGCACGGGCAGCACGTGCGCGCCGGTCTTGTCGCGGCGGCGATGCTGGCGCGCGCGCACTGAACCTTCGACCACCGGATTGACGATTTCAAGATGCGACGGATTGAAGGCGAGCGACAAATGCAGCGGGCCGCCGGGCGTCATGACGTTCGACGAGAAACCGTCGTGGTATTTGACGTCACCCGCGAGCATCATCGATTCATCCTGCTTGCCTTCGAATTCGGCGAACAGGTCTTTCGGCATCTTGCCGAGCGTATTGACGAGCACGTTGAGGCGCCCGCGGTGTGCCATGCCGATCACGAGCTCCTGCACGCCGGCCGCGCCCCCGTGCTGCAACAGCTTGTCGAGCATCGGAATCAGGCTATCGCCGCCCTCCAGAGAAAATCGCGTCTGGCCGACGTACTTGGTATGCAGATAGCGTTCCAGCGTCTCTGCCGCCGTCAGACGCTCGAGGATGTGCTTGCGGTACGCCGCGTCGTAGGCGGGCATCGCGCGCGACGCTTCCAGGCGTTCCTGGATCCAGCGCTTCTGCGGCACATCGCTCATGTACATGTATTCGGTGCCGATGGTGCGGCAATAGGCGTCCTGCAGCAGCTGCACGATATCCTTCAACTTCATCTCGCGCGGCCCGACCAGCGAACCGGTGCCGAACACGGTTTCCATATCGGCGTCGCTCAGGCCGTAAAACGAGAGCTCCAGTTCGGCCATTACCGGCTTTTCGTGCCGCCGCAGGGGATCGACATCGGCGATGCGCGCGCCCTGGAAGCGATACGCGCCTATGAGTTGCAGAACACCGTATTGTTTTTCGCTAAGCTGCGACTTGCCGCCCGCAGAGACGGCAACGCCCGCAACGCGCGGGCGTTTGGCCAGTTGCGCGAAATATTCCTGCACTGGTGCGTGCGCGACGTCGCGCGCGCCATCGTCGAGTTTCTGCAACTCGTCGAAGTAGGTGCGCCAGCGCGGCTCGACCGCGGCAGGATCCTCGAGATAGCGCTCGTAGAGCGCCTCGATAAACGGCGCGTTGGCGCCGAACAGGTACGAATTGCCGCGCAGTTCGCTATAGGCCATGACGCTAGGTGGTCGCCGGCGCGCGCTTACTTGCGCTGCGCCATCGGCACGAATTCGCGCTTGCTGTGCCCGGTGTAAAGCTGGCGCGGACGCGCGATCTTCTGGTCAGGGTCGCCGATCATCTCGTTCCACTGCGCGATCCAGCCGACGGTGCGCGCCACCGCGAACAGCGCGGTAAACATGGTGGTCGGAATCCCCAACGCCTGGTAAACGATGCCCGAATAAAAGTCGACGTTCGGATAAAGCTTGCGGGTGACGAAATACTCGTCTTCAAGGGCGATTTTTTCCAGTGCCATCGCCAGCTTGAACAGCTTGTCGTCCTTGAGGCCGAGTTCGGCCAGTACTTCGTGGCAGGTCTTCTGGATGAGCTTCGCGCGCGGGTCGTAATTCTTGTAAACGCGGTGGCCGAAGCCGTAGAGCACCGAATGGTCGCCCTTGTCCTTGACGCGTTTGATGAATGCCCCGATTTTCGATTCGTCGCCGATTTCGTTGAGCATCTTCAGCACCGCCTCGTTGGCGCCGCCGTGTGCCGGGCCCCACAGGCTGGCGATGCCGGATGCAATGCAGGCAAATGGATTGGCGCCCGACGAGCCGGCGGTGCGCACGGTGGAAGTCGACGCGTTCTGCTCGTGATCGGCGTGCAGAATCAGGATGCGGTCGATCGCCTTCGTGAGTACCGGGTTGGGCTTGTATTCCTCGCAGGGGTTGCCGAACATCATGTACAGAAAATTGTCGACGTACGACAGCTTGTTCTTTGGATACATGAAAGGCATGCCGACGTTGTACTTGTAGCACATGGCAGTGATGGTCGGCAGCTTGGCGATCAGCCGGAACGCCGAGATTTCGCGGCTGCGCGGGTCGTTGATGTTGAGCGAGTCGTGATAAAAAGCCGACAGCGCACCGACCACGCCGCACAACACCGCCATCGGGTGCGCATCGCGCCGGAAGCCGGAATAAAAACGCGACAATTGCTCGTGCACCATCGTGTGGTGCATTACGGTGGAATCGAATTCAACCTTCTGCGTGGGGTTGGGCAGTTCTCCGTTCAAAATGAGATAGGCCACTTCGAGAAAATCGCAGTTTTCGGCGAGGTTCTCGATCGGGTAGCCGCGATACATCAGGATGCCCTCGTCACCGTCGATGTAGGTGATTTTCGAGGAGCAGCTGGCGGTTGACAGGAATCCGGGGTCGTAAGTGAATTTTTGGGTCTTCGCGTACAGCGGCCGGATGTCGATAACATCGGGGCCGACCGAACCTGCCACTACGGGGAAATCAATTGGCGGGGTACCATCGGTAAAAGACAGGGTTGCAAGCTTTTCAGCCATAAAATTCTCCACGGATTCTTGAACTTGGAAGAAATAATTATACGTCAACGAAACGCCGTTGCGCCGGCAACTAACGCCCCGTTTTCAGGGCGTCCGCAACAACTGCAGGAGGGTGTCAAATCGCTGGTCTGGTGTCGCAGTACGCCCCATGACCAGGTCCAACAGATCATTATCGGGTAAAACGAGTAATTCCTTGAAGCGGGCAAGCTCTCCAGCGTCCAGAGCGGCCAGATGCCGCGCGTTGAACTGCTCCAGTATCAGATCGAGTTCAAGCAACCCGCGCCGGCAATCCCATCTGATCCTGCCCATTTCACCATGCGTGGCCGCGAGTGCCATAAAAACTAAACCGTCCGCTTGACCATGAGTTCTTTGATTTTGCCGATCGCGCGCGTCGGGTTAAGTCCCTTGGGGCAGACGTCCACGCAGTTCATGATCGAATGGCAGCGGAACAGGCGGTACGGGTCTTCGAGGTTATCGAGGCGCTCGTTGATCGCCTCGTCGCGCGTGTCGGCGATGAAGCGGTAAGCCTGCAGCAGGCCGGCCGGGCCGACGAACTTGTCCGGGTTCCACCAGAAGCTCGGGCAGCTGGTCGAGCAGCTGGCGCACAAGAT
Source organism: Bordetella parapertussis (assembly GCA_945870465.1). The sequence continues at coordinate 13,758 of CAMBSS010000117.1, forward strand.
GCACTCGTAGAGGCCGTTGAGCTCGTCGCGCTCTTCAGGGCTTTGCAGACG
>CAMBSS010000118.1 GCA_945870465.1 Bordetella parapertussis
CGGCACGAACGGCAGCGGCGGCAGGAACTGGTACTTGCCGTCGATCACCAACAGATCGGGAAAATTGATGCCCGCGGCGCGCACGTCGACGAGCACTTCACCCGCGCCAGGCGCCGGCACGCTCCACTCTTCGACTTGCAGCGCGTCGGACGCGCCGAATTTTCTGACGACGAGTGCTTTCATTGATTGCTGTTCCTGGATCTGCGAAACGCCGGATATTAGCAAATTGCGCCGCGGCACGGCGGCGCCGTACAAACAAAAAGGCGGGGAGCCCCCGCCTTTTTGCGTTGCTTCGATCGCCCCCTTGCAAGGGCGAGGCGAAATTACTTCTTCATCGGCGTTTCTGCTTTCGCGGGAGCTGCCGGGGCTGCTTTCGGTGCGTCGGCTTTCGGCGCATCTGCTTTGGCGGCTTTCGCGGCTTTGGCATCGGCTTTGGCTTTGGCTTTCGCTTCCGCTTTGGCTTTCGCCGCTGCTTGTTTCTCATCAGCCTTGGCTTTCGCGGCGGCTTTCTTCTCGTCGGCTTTGGCTTTCTTCTCTTCTTTGGTCATCGCTTTCGGGGCGTCCGCTTTTGCGGGGGCCGCCGCGGCAGCTTTAGGCGCTTCCGCTTTCGCAGGGGCCGCCGGGGCAGCTTTAGGCGCATCGGCCGCTACCGCGGTCAGGGTGGTACCGGCAAATGCTGCGGCGATCAGGGTGGCTAACAGCTTGTTCATTTTGTTCTCTCCATTGGTTAATCCGGTGGTCCGGATGAGCATATAACGCGCGTCCCCGACGGCAGTTGACAACCCTAGGCAGGGGGGGGCCGCCTGCCCGCGCGCGCGCCGGTCACCACCCCGCCGCCGCCCAGCAGGGCGGCGTTGCCCCAGAACACCGCCAGCAGGCCAAACGCCGAGCCGAGGGCGCCGAACACCACCGGGCCGATCACCCGCGTCAGGTGGTTGATGGTCAACCGCAACCCCAGGGCCTCGCCCGAGCGCCCTTCCGCCGACCCGCTGAATGTCAGCATCATGGTGATCGGCTGGCAGCAGCCCATGCCGAGTCCGAACATGAAGGCGGTGAGCGCCAGCACCAGCCCGTTCTCGAACAGCGGCACCAGCATCAGGCTGACCGCGCCGAGATAAAACGAACAGGCGAGCAACCTCTCCACGCTCCACATTTTCAGCAGCCGCGGCATCACGAGCCGCACCACGAACGCCGCCGCAGAAAACGTCGCCAGCACCATGCCGATGACCGATGCCGACAGGTCGATCGAATGCGCATAGATCGGCAGGTAAAACTGGTACATGTCGATGCCGGTCACGACCAGGCTGCTGGTGGCCAGCACGCGCCACACGCCGGGCCGCGCGAGCGCTTCGCGGATGCTGCCCGAGCGTGCCGACGCCGGCTTCGCCGCGGCTACCGCCATCTTCCTGGCGACGAGCAGGACCACCGGGATGAGCGACACGCCGACCACGTACAGGCAGGCGTAAGCGTAGCCCGCTTGATCGATGGAAAAGCCGACCATCAGCGGACCGATGAAGCTCGCGATGGCCAACACAAGGCTGAAATTGCTGAAGTTGCGCGCCTGCTCGTCAGGCCCGCTCAGCAAGCCGACCAGGTTCTGCAGCGCGACGTTGATGAACGTGAAGGAAAACCCGTTCATCGCTGCGGCGACGAACAGCGCCGGCATTCCCGGCACCAGGTACGGCACCAGCATGCCGCACGCGCCGCCGGCCGCGCCTATGGCGAGCGGCCAACGCGAACCGAAACGGTCGGCAACACGTCCCGCCAACAGCGACAGCAGCATGGGGAAAACCGAAAACGTCGCGGCCAGCACGCCGACGGTGACCGGCGTCGCGCCCAGATGCAGCGCATACAGCGCGAGCAGTACGCGGCCCGCGCGCACGCCCGTCATGCTGAAAAGCGTCAGCGCAAGGACATGACGTATCGACATTGCGCGCGTCAGTGCCGGCGCCGGGTGGCGCTGACGGGCATCATTGCGGCGCGGGCGGCGGTGACGTCCTGCTCAACATCATTTCTTTGCCGCGTCCGCGCTTCTGCAAAGTCTTTTCTTTGCTGCGTCCGCATTCCCGCAAAGTCATTTCTTTGCGGCTTCCATCTCGGCAAATGCTTCGCGCGCGAGTCGAAAACCATCGATGCCGGCCGGCACGCCAGCGTACGCGGCGACCTGCAGCAGCACTTCCTTGATTTCATCCTTGGTCACGCCGTTGGTGAACGACGAGCGGATATGCAGCTTCAGCTCGTGCTGACGGTTCATGATGACGAGCATCGCGATGTTGAGCAGGCTGCGCGTCTTGCGCGGCAAACCCGGGCGCGTCCAGATGGAGCCCCACGCCGCTTCGGTCGCGAACTCCTGCATCGCCATCGCGAACTCGTCGGCGCCCTTGATCGATTTTTCCACGTACGCTTCGCCCAGCACTTCCTTGCGCACGGCCAGACCCTTGTTGAACAATTCGGATGCCATCGATAACCTCCTTTAAGTGAAAAAAAACGGCGCCGCTGGTAAGCGCGCGCGATTTTCCCTATATTAGCATCTCCCATTTACTTCCCCATCTGGCACAAACACATGGATCTGAATCTCAAAGGGCGCACTGCGCTCATCACCGGCGGCTCGCGCGGCATCGGCTACGGCGTCGCCGAATCGCTCGCCGCCGAAGGCTGCAATCTGCATCTCGCATCGCGCAGCGGCGAAAGCCTCGAGGCTGCGCGCAAGCGGCTCGCCGACAAGTACGGCGTCAAAGTCACGGTACACGCGCTCGACCTCTCGACCCAGGCCAACGTGCTCACGCTCGTCAAGGCCTGCGGCCCGCTCGACATCCTGATCAACAACGCGGGCGCAATTCCGCAAGGCACCGTCATCGGGATCGACGACAAGACCCTGCGCGAAGCGTGGGACCTGAAAGTATTCGGCTTCGTCAACCTCACACGCGAAGTCTTCCGCGACATGTGCGACAAAAAACGCGGCGTCATCGTCAACATCATCGGCGTCGCCGGCGAACGGCCGCTCGCCAACTACATCGCCGGCAGCATGGGCAATGCGGCGTTGATGGCCATGTCGCGCGCGATCGGTTCCGAAAGCCCGGATTTCGGAGTGCGCGTGATCGGGCTCAACCCCGGCGCGATCGAAACCGACCGCCAGGTCGTGCGCTGGAAAGCGCGCGCGCAAAAAGAACTCGGCGATGAAAGTCGCTGGCGCGAACTCACGAAGGGATTTCCGTTCGGGCGGCTCGGCAGCGTGGCCGAAATTGCCGACACCGTCGCTTTCCTGTGCTCGGACCGCTCGTCTTATACGACCGGCACTGTGCTCACCATCGACGGCGGCGCCAGCGCGCGCAAGTAAACGCTGCGCAAACGCACCCCGCTTTCGTCGTTTCCGCGCAGGCGGGAACCCAGGGAGGTGCAATGCTTCTGGATGCCCGCCTGCGCGGGCATGACGACAAATTTAAGCATCGTCAATCGATCTGCGCGCTCCTGTCAGAACCTATGCGGCCTGACCGGCATGGCGCCGCAGCACAATCCGCAGAAAATCGCGGAAATGCGGGCGCATCTTGACGGTCCACGGCGTGTCGACCGCTTTTTTCCACGCGGGCGATGCCGGCACCGCGGCCGAATCCAGATGGTAGAGCGCCACGTACTGGTGCTTGCCGCCGTCCATCCTGAAGCGCCGCGCGCACAAACAGCCGGATACCGCCGCCAGCGCCGGCACGTGCTCTTCGTTGTACCAGGCGTTGAACTCGGTCTCTGCTTCCGGCGCGACATTCATGGCGACCATCAGCATGCCCTCGGCGTGCACCGGCGCAGCAAGCCGCCCCGGCACGAGTTGCACGGCTTCGACGCGGCAGACGCGCTGCGCTTTGCCGACGATGCGCTTCGACCACGGCGATAAATTCGGACCGGCGATGGCGGTGTAAGCCGGGCTTTTCAGTATGGCGAGCGTGTCGAGATCGTAGGTCGCAATGGAAATTTTTTGATCGTCGGCGCCCAGCCAGCGCTGCGCGTTGACGAAGCCCGCCACGCGCAGGCGCTCAGGCACGTGCTCAGAGTCGTACCAGGCGTTGAATTCATCCGTCGCAATAGACGAAAAATTGAATCCTGCGACCAGCAGGCCCATTGGTTCCGTCATGCTGCTCCGCCCCCTGCGTTGCGACTAATCGACTTTGATGCCCGCAGCTTTGACCACCGGCGCCCACTTCTGGATTTCACTGTGGATTTTCTCGCCGGCCTGCTCGGGCGTCCCGCCGACCGGCTCGAAGCCATTGTCTATCATGCGCTGCTTCATGTCAGGCGCGGCGATGAGTTTATTGAACTCGCTGTTGAGCCGCGCGACGATCTCCTTCGGCGTCCCGGCCGGCGCGAGTATCGCGTTCCACGACGTCACTTCGTAACCCGGCACTCCGCTTTCGGCTATGGTAACCAGGTCCGGCAGCGCCAGCGCGCGCTTCGCGCTCGTCACCGCGACCGCGCGCACCCTGCCCGCCTTGATCTGCTGTACGACAGTGGCCGGCTCACCGAAGATCATGCTGATTTCGCCCGACAACAGCGCGATGGCCGCCGGCCCGCCGCCCTTGTACGGCACGTGCGTTATTTTCGTATTCGTCATCATCGTGAACAGCGCGCCGGTCAGATGGTTCATCGCGCCGCTACCGCTCGAGCCGTAGCTCAACTGGTCGGGTTTCGCTTTCGCCAGAGCTATCACGTCCTTGACCGTCTTCACTGGCAGCGATGGATGCACCACCAGCACCTGCGGCACTTGCGCCGTCCAGATGATGGGCGCGAAATCGCTCTCCTTGAACGGCAGCTTGCTGTAGATGCTGGGGTTGATCGCATGCGTGCCTGCGTAGGCGAACACTATCGTGTAGCCATCCGGCGGCGATTTCGCCGCCATCTCGGCGCCGATGTTGCCGGCAGCGCCGCCGCGGTTGTCGATCACCACCTGCTGGCCGAGCGCCTCGCCGAGCTTGGGGCTGACGATGCGAGACAGTACGTCGGCGCCGCCGCCCGGTGGCCATGGCACGATGAAGCGGATCGACTTGTGCGGATAGTTTTGCGCGAATGCGGCGCCGGCCAGCAGCATTGCACAGGCGGCTGCGCTACAGAATTTCGACTTTGTCATTTTGGAGTTCCTCGCAAAAAATTACTTTAATCTACCCGCAGTCACCACGATCTTTGCCCGCTTGCGTCCCGCCCAAACCGGTCAATGCGGCGGCGTCATGCGCGGCGAAGCGGGACGATACACTGCTACGGTCGCAGCGAGTGCCGGCACCGCTTTGGCGTCGATCACTGCCAGACCGCGATATGGCGTCGAATGATCGATGGCCTCGCACTTCAGCCAGGTAAATTTGAGGCCGGCAATGTCGCCTTCCGGCTTCCCGCGATCGGCCACCAACATGACTGCGTTGTCGGCGACCTGCGGCGCAAAGTCGAGCCCTGAAAACAAGTTGCGCTTGTAGTATCTCTTGTCGATCAACGTCTGCCACTCACCCATGCCGCGCACGCTCAGATAGTACGGGTCCTTGAAGATATCGCCGGACGTCATGCTGTAGATCGCGAGCGACGGTGGCGAGCCGGGAGTGTCGGTCTTGAAGCGCTGCGCGGACGAAACGCCGGGCACCGTGGCCATGATGCGCAAATGCTCGAGATACCATGCGTCCCAACCCGCCGCACGCGAATTGTCAGTGATGCCGCTCTGGCTGATGAATATCATTTTTCCACCGCCTGCGCCGCGTTGCGTCCCGCGAGGCGTCCCGAAATAAACGCCCAGCCGAGATGATGGCCGTGGCCTTCGAGCAACAGGCCGCCCTGCCCCGTCGAGCCCGCCGCATACAAGCCGGGAATCACGCTGCCGTCGGCGCGCGCGACTTCATGCCGGTCGGTGACTTTCAGTCCGCCGTCGGTAAATACGACGTAGCTTTTCACCGGACCGAGCGCGTAGTACGGGCCCTGATCGATTGCCGGCCGCGTTTCGCGCACCGAGTTGTAATCGGCGAGCGAGCGCGTGAGGGCTTCCTGCGCTACGCCCATGCTCGCAGCCAGCCCCGCCACGGTTTCGGATTGATGAAAAATATCGGCGCGGTTACGGCGGTAATCCGCGAGATATGCGTACGCGACGCCGGGCGCCGTTGAAACAAAGTACGGCCAGCCGGAAAATTTTTGCGCGAGCCTCTGGTCGAACACTATCCACGCGATGCGGTCGGGCTGCTTGGCAGTGTCGAGGTTGGGCTTGCCGAGTTCGTCGGTAAAGCGTTGGCCGTTCTTGTTGATCAGTATGGCGCCTTCTTTGTACAGGTCCGGCGAAGGTCCCAGCGCGGTAGTGAGAAAGCTCATCAGGAACGGCCGCAGCAGGAACTGCGGCACGTGGTCCATCGCCCACGCGATCATTTTCGCGATTGGCTTCATCGGCGGCAGGTTCTGGATGAAGTTGGACCGCGTCGGCGGGATGAAACGCATGATGGGCCCGCGCACGATGTCGCCGTTGATGACCGTGGCGCCGAGTTCCAATGCCATGCGATGGCCATCACCGGTCGCGGTCGGATTCACCGCATCGACATCGACGACGTCTGGCGAAGCGTAGCGCGCCTTCATGTCGCGGCCGTTGCTGTAATCGCCGGCTGCGAGCACCACGCCGCCGCGCGCGCGGAACTCATGTGTCGTGCCATCAGGCAACTTTGCTTCGACGCCTACCACGCGGCCATTTTCAGTCAGCAGGCGCTGTGTCGGCGTGTTGAGCCGGATGTCCACGCCCAGCGCACGACAATGTTTGGTGAGGTGATAAGCGAACGATTTTGAATTCGGCACCACGTTGTGCATGCGGTTGTAGCGGTGCGGTGGTTCCGGCATCGGGCCGACGAACACCACGCCCAGCGATATCAGCCAGTCGAGCATTTCGGTCGTGTTATCGACGAGGATGCGGCGCAGCGCAAGATTGTCGCGCGGCGCCAGCGCACCAGCGTGCAGCGCGAGGTCTTCGAAATGCTCGTCGGCGGAATCAACAATGCCGGCTTTTTTCTGGTGCGGCGTGTTGGTCGCCGTGATCGAACCGACCGACCATGAAGTCGAGCCGCCGGTCTGCGGATTTTTTTCCAGCAATATCACCTTGCGGCCGAGCCGCGCGACTTCCGACGCCGCGGCAAGTCCGGTGCCGCCGCCGCCGACGACGATGACGTCGGTGTGAGTTACTTCAGCCAATGACTCCTCCATCTAACCAAATTCTGTAAATAAAAAGGCGGGCAACGCCCGCCCCCCTCTCGCCTTACCGCCGCGCAGCGGCTCAGTTCCCCGGCAAATGATGGATCTCGGGAAAATAAATGTCTTTCCACGACGCGGCCTTGGTCTTGATCGAGCCGACGTCGAACATGAAATCCGCGTATTTCTGGATGTTCCTGGGCGTCGCCGTGAACACCAGGTTGGGGTCCTCGATCTGCTTCTGGATTTCCGCCACCGTGCTCTTCTTGTCGCCGGATATCCGCAGGTAAATCTCCGCCGCCTGCTTCTTGTCCTTGTTGATAAGGTCGATGGCTTCGATGAACGCCGCGAGCACCGCCTTGTAGACACGCGGATTGGCATCGTGAAACTTGCTGGTTGAATACAGATTGGAAAAAGTCGTGGGCCCGCCCATGACATCGTCCGAGCTCATGATGCGCTGGACACCGGGCTGCTCGAGTTCCTTGTACATGAACGGCGGCGACGTGAAATGCGCCGTGACGTCGCGCTTCGACAGGAATGCGGCCATGCCGTCGGGATGCGACATCGATACCGTCAACGGATCGAGTTTCGCGTAATTGTCCTTGCCCCACTCTTTCACCGCAGCCATTTGCATGATGATCGCCGGGATGGAAACCTTGACTGCAGTCACCGCGATTTTGTCCTTCTCGGTGAAATCGCGGATGCTTTTCACGTTCGGATTGTTTGTATTCAGCCACATCGGGGTCAGCACCATGCCCGCGACGCCTTTTATTTCATTGCCGGAGCCCTTGGTGCGCGCCCAGATTGTGATGACCGCGGGTGGCCCGTTGGTGCCGTAATCGATCTGCCCGGAAAGCAGCCCGTCGTTCATCGCCGCCGGATTGCTGAGCGTCATGAACACACCTTTGACCTCGGGCAGCCCCGCCGCCTTGGATTGCTTCTCGACCAGCTTCTGGTCTTCCATCACCATCAACGGCAGGAATCCCAAACCGAACTGCTTGGTGATGCGCACTTCGTTTACTTCCGCCTGCGCAACGCCGCATAGCAATACGGCGCTGACAGCGGCAATCCATTTTTTGCGGAATGTCATGCTGACCCCGATTCGTTATGTACTTGTATGAGACGTATTATGCCGAGCGCAGGTGCTTGACCGCGATCTTGTGCGAATCCGGCTCGGAAAGTTTTCTCAGCAGACTGCCGCAATTCATGATCTTCGGATCGACGTTCATCGCGGCGTAGGCCTGCCACGCGGACGCCTGCACCGCCGAGTACACCGGCTTGCCGAGATCGCGCTCCAGCATGTCGAGCACTTCGAGCGCACGCAATTGCGTGCACGCCACGAACACGGCTTCCGAGTCCGGCGTCGTCATTTCCTTGACCTTGGCGTAGATTTCTTCCGGCTGGACCTTGGCGTGATCGAACATGTCGAGCATGTCGAAAGTGCCGAGCTTCAACACTTCAACACCGTGCGCCTTGAGGAAATGCTTGAGGCGCTCGTTGGTGACGTCCACGTACGGCGTCACCACGTCGATTTTCTTGTAGCCGCCCGCCAGCATGCTGGCCGCCATCGCGCCCGCGGTGGTGACGGTCGGCGCTTTCGTGATCTCGGTCAACTGGTCGCAGATCTTTTTATTCCACGCCGGGCCTTCGAAAAAACTGCCGCTGGTGCAGCCGTAGACGACGACGTCGGGCTCGACCATTGCCACTTCCGCCGCAGCGTGCTTGCTCGCGCTTTCCATTCCGCGCAGTTCTTCGGGCGTACCGTGGCGGCCGCCCGCAATGCGCGCGCTGTGCACCGAGACACCCTCGGGCGCCATGCGCCAGAACTCCGTTTCCATCGTCGTGTTGATCGACGGCACCAGCAAACCAATCCTTCCACGCCATCCGTACATAGTCTTTCTCCTTAATTATCTCAAGATTAGTTCAGAAACAATTCGGAACCGCAGATAAACGCAGATAAACGCAGATGAGATCAAAAGCGAAACTCGATCTGGTTGTTTGTTTATGGATTTGCATCTGCGTTTATCTGCGTTCATCTGCGGCTAATAAGATTTAATGCTTTAAGCCAATTGGGTCTGTTTGCTCGGCGCCGTCAGGTCGCGCAGCAGGCGGCCGAAGCCCGGCACGCCCTCGGTGCGGCCCAGAGCGCGCAACGCGGCCCAGATACTGACCTGTGTAGTAGACAGCACCGGCTTGCCGAGTTCCTTTTCGAGCCGCTCGATGACGTCCATGGTTTTCCAGTTGGTGCAGGCAAGCACGATCGCTTCGGCGTCGGGCCGGTCGATTTTTTTTGCGAGGTCATAGGCGCTCGACGCGTCGAGCCGGCCGACCACCAGGTTGTCCACCAGCCCCAGGCCGTGCGCACCCAGCACGTTGAAGCCGTTTGCTTCGAGAAATTCTTTGGCGATGGCGTTCACTTTGTCGTCGTAGGCCGCGCCCAGCACCACCCGCGATATGCCCAGGTGTTTAAGCGCTTCGATCAGCGCCGTCGAAGTCGTGGTTGCGCGCTTGCCCGATGCGGCCTCGATTTTCTTCGCCATTTCGCGGTCGTAACCGAGGCCTTTCAGAAAACTCGGCGCCGCGGCGCCCAACACGATGATGTCGACGTCGGCCGTTGCCAGCGCGCGGCTCTGCGTTTCGATATGATCGGCCGTGCCGGCGATGGAATCGGCGGCGATCTGCACGAGCGGCAGCCGCGCCACATGCAGAGTCACGTCTTTAGGCAACGCGCGATAGAATTCGGGCTCGACGGTGGTGTTGGAAGACGGAACCAGCAAACCGATACGGCCCAAATGAATTCTCCGGAAATCAAAGCGCGGGTGATTGCTGCGGGGGGCCCGTGTCCGCACGGAACGCGGGGTTGATCTAACGAAGCTATTTATAATCTAGCGGGCAAAGCGTGTCAAACAAACCGCGTTCACCCGCGAACCGCCGGCAAACCGCGCCGCTATGCACCGAAATAAAGCCGCGCCGGGTTGTCGACCAGAATACGGCGCCGTGTTTGTGCGTCGGGCGCCCACTCCCACAATAATTTCATCAGCGGAAGATCGTCCGGCGCCTCGCCTTTAACCGACGGATGCGGCCAGTTCGTCGCGAACAACAGGCGCTCCGGCCAGCGCTGCACGAGTTCGCGCGCGATCGCGCCGTTGTCTTCGTAATGCGGCGGGCCGCTTTTCGAGCCGTGGTACGGCGCCGACAATTTCACCCAGCAGCGGCCGGCATCGAGCAGACGATAGAGCGCGCGCACGCCGGGACTGTTGTTGTCAAAAGGTGCTGTGAAGCGGCCGATATGGTCGATGACGACGTCGCACGCGAGCTTTTCGAGCATAGGAGCGCGGTCGGCAATCTGCTCGCCGGGCAATTGCAGGTTGATGTTCCAGCCGAACTGCGCAATGCGCTGCGCCATCACCGGCATGGTTTCCCACTCCATCGGGCGGCCCGGCAGCATCACGTAGCGCAGACCGCGCATGCCCGCGGCGGTCAGCCGTTCGAGTTCCGCATCCGGCGCCTCGGGACCGACGATGGCGACGCCGCGCGCACTATCGCCCATTTGTTTCATTGCATCGAGCGTGCACGCATTGTCGGTGCGATATGCGGTCGACTGCACCACGACCACGCGACCGAGCCCCAGGCGCTTACGTAAGGCGAGGTAATCGGCCACGGTCGCCTTGCGCGCCGGCGCGTGCGCCTCCGGCGCCATTGGAAAGCGCGGGTCGTAAATATGCATGTGGCAGTCACAGGCGTCCGCCAGCTTTGCCGTCTCGGCATGGATATCTTGCATGTTCCTCCGGAAAAGTATCGCGCGAAATATTATTACCGGCGCGCGTCCGTATAATATCCGAAATGAACGCCGCCAAAACAATCCCCATGTTCGCCCGCCTCCTCATCATGCCGCTCGCGGTGCTTGCAACAACCTCTGCGTACGCGCAAAGCTATCCGGACAAGGCTATGCGCATGATCGTGCCGTTTTCGGCCGGCGCCGGAACCGACCTCCTGAGCCGCGTTATCGCGCGCAAGCTGCAGGAAGCATGGGGCCAGAACATGATCGTGGAAAACCGGCCCGGCGGCGGCACCATCATCGGCGTAGAGATCGCGGCCAAGGCGCCGCCCGACGGCTATACGCTCGTCATGGTGACGCCGTCTTTCATCATCAACGCGACGGGAATCAAGAAACTGCCTTACGACAGCATCCGGGACTTTGCTCCGGTCACGCTGTTCGCGACGTCGCCGCTGCTGCTCGTCGCACACCCGTCGCTGCCCGTGAAGTCCGTGAAAGAGCTGATTGCTCTTGCCAAGGCGCGGCCAGCGCAAATTACCTACGCTTCCGCCGGCAACGGCAGCCCGACGCACCTCGGCATGGAAGTGTTCAGAAGCCTGGGGGCCGTGATGATCCACGTGCCGTACAAAGGCGCCGCGCCCGGCGTGATCGACCTGCTCGGTGGCCACGTGCAGGTGATGATGACCACACTCGCTTTCGTCAAACCGCATGTCGAAACCGGCAAGCTGAACGCGCTGGGCGTCAGCACGGCCAAGCGCCTTGCATCCCTGCCCAAGGTGCCGGCAATCGCGGAAACGGTTCCCGGTTATGAGGTGATCAACTGGTGGGGCGTGCTGGCGCCAGCGAACACGCCGGGCGCGATCATCACGAAGCTGAACGGCGGCATGGTGAATCTGCTGCGCGATGCCGACGTGCAGGAGACCCTCGCGCGCGAAGGCATAGACCGCGCGGGGTCCACGGCCGCAGAGTTCAGTGCCTACATCCGCTCAGAAATCGCGAAGTGGACGAAAGTCGCGAAGGAAACCGGCGTCCAGCTGGATTAGTATTCTCGCAAAAGCCGTTCGCCCTGAGGTATCGACGGGTGAACGCGGATGACCGCCGATAAGCTCAAGGGATTTGACCTTGATTCGGGGACAAGTCTGGAATTATATCGGCGTTAATCGGCGTCTATCGGCGGTTGCTTGTCTGTGTTGTATTTTTGAGATGAGTTCCAGTCAAAGCCGTGACTTACTTTTTACTCGCCGCCGGATGTGCGATTTTGTCCACCGCTTCGACTGCCGCGTCGTAGGTCTTGCGCACAGTGGCTTCTTTGGCTTTCGCCACATCCAGCTTCTTATGCGCCGCTTCGGATTGGCGCTTCAGCTCGTCGGCGCGTTTTTGCGCGGTCTTGTAGTCGTTGTCGCTCTGCTGGAACTCCTGCTCGACGCGCTTGGTTTCGTATTCCGCTTTCTGCAGCTCGCTGAACGCAGCGCCCGCTTTGCGCTGGCCTGCCTGCAATGCGTCGGACTGGGCCAGCGCGGGAGCGGCCACCAGGAAAAACACTGTGAGCAAAAGGACCTGGCGCATGGAAATTCTCCTCAAAATTATTCGAACCGGATGCCGAGCTTTTCGACGAGGCGGCGATGTGTATCGAGCTGCTCCCGCACAAAACGGCCGAACTCTTCCGGCGTGTCAGTTACCGGATCGACCGCGAGATCGACGAACTTCTGCGTGACGTCCGGCGCGTTCATGGCTTTGACGACTGCCTGATTGAGGCGCAAGACGATAGCGCGCGGCGTTTTTGCCGGTGCAAACAAGCCGAACCAGCCAGCCGCGTAGTACGAGGGGAGTCCCGATTCGGCAACCGTCGGCACATCAGGCAGGACCGGCGAGCGCTTTGTGCCGCCCACTGCCAGTGCATTGAGACGCCCGGCCTTGACGTGCGGCACGCTACCGCCGGCCATCGGGCCGAAATAAAAATGCGTCTCGCGTGCAATCGTCGCCGTGATGGCAGGTGCGCCGCCCTTGTACGGGATGTGTACCGTTTCTTTGCCGATGTCAGCCGTGCTGACGAACAACGCCACGGCAAAATGACTGGTCGAGCCGTTGCCGCCGGAAGCGTAATTCAATGTGCCGGGCTTCGCCTTCGCAAGCGCGATGAGTTCCCGCACGTTCGTTGCCGGCACCGAGGGATGGACCACCAGCAGGTTTTGCGCAATCGCAAACAAGGAAATTGGCGCGAAATCCCTGACCGGATCGTAGCCGAGCTTCGCGTGGATCAGCGGCGCGAACGAATGCGTGGATACCGATCCCGCGAGCAGCGTGTAACCGTCGGGCGTCGCCCTGGCGGCGATTTCGCCGCCGATTACGCCGCCGCCCCCGCCCCGGTTGTCGATCACCAATTGCACGCCGAGAATTTCGGAGAGTTTGTTGACCACGATGCGCGCGATCGTATCGTTCGCGCCGCCGGCGGGATTGGGCGAGATCATGCGGATCGGATGTGCGGGAAACTCCTGCGCCGCCGCACTGCCCGCAATCAGGCAAGCCGCAAACAACGCTCCTGC
>CAMBSS010000119.1 GCA_945870465.1 Bordetella parapertussis
GCTTCAACAGTGCCATCCAGCTCATCAAGGCCAATGCGCGTGGGTTTCGCAACTTCACTAACTACCGTGCAAGGATTCTGTTTCATTGTGGAAAGTTGGATTTGGCAACGGCCTAGGAAATAATCACAGTGAATTCAACGAAGCGCCAAAAAAATACTTCTTATATGACCTGTTCGAATGGATTGAAGGCGATGAGCATACGCACCTTGCAGGTCATGATAATCCGAGAATGTTTGAAGATGTCCAAGAACGGTTTGCCAAATTCGACTTTGTAAAAATAATCAAAGGGTCTGTACCTAAATCTTTTAGTAATGGGTTTCCTGACAAAATTGCCTTTGCTCATATTGATATGAACCACCCCGATCCAGAGGTGGGGGCTCTGAACGCTGTATTGCCTAAGTTGTCAAAGGGTGGTGCTGTTATTCTTGATGACTATGGATGGTGGGGTTATCGCGCCCAAAAAATCGCTTTGGATCCAATAATAAAAGCGAATGGGTTGAATGTGTTGGAGCTCCCGACTGGTCAAGGATTGATCTTGAAATGAAGATCAATAAAAGAGGTCGGTAGGGTCGAAAGGCAAGCGCTGGTTAAGCGTCAGCTTTCGGGAAGCCTGACTGTCCGCTATCGGTCGAAAGTGTGATCTGGCGCTATAGGACAGCAGACACTGGAATCGACAATCCTGAAATTCAATGGCCACTGGCTACCAGCGAACGCTTCGGTCGAACACCAGCCACTCACGAGAATCAAGATGTTGGTCCGCGGAGGGTCGAAAGCGGAAACATTGTCAGCGGCACGGAAATTGTCCGAATGCGGAATCAAAATGGCCCATGCTCGATTATTGCTACTGCATTTTTGTCAGTGCTTGCGGATAAACGCAAGCACCACAGCGTTGAACGCCTGCGAATTTTCCCAGTATGACGAATGGCCCGTTTCCACAATGACCGCCGTCTCGGCATGCGGCATGCGAGCGGTGAACATGCGCAGTACGGATGGCGGCGTATAGAGGTCGGCGTCGCCCGTCATCAGCAGCGTCGGCACTTTTAAAGTTTCCAGTTTGGCCCACGTGACTTCCACGTTGTCGCCGTCCTTGGTGGTGGCGCCGGCGCTGGCCTGACTTTGCTCCGACAATGCGAGCCAGCGCGCGGTGCCCGCCGGCTCGGCCGCGCGGTATGACGGGCCCAGTTCGCGAAAATCCACTGGCAATTGATTAAAAAACTGTGACGGGCGTATGCGGCTGCTCATTTCAAGGTATTCGCTGTCGGTGACGAAACCTATGCTGTTGGCGACGACGAGGCTGCGCAGTTTTTGCGGATGCGCGAGCGCGTATTGCAGCGCGGCGCCGCCGCCTGCCGCAGTACCCAGCAAATGACAGCGGTCGATTTTGAGTGCAGCCAGCACGCCATCGATCAGCGCCGACGAGTTGCCGCCGCGCGCGGTGGCTTTATGGTCGATCGCGATAAAGCGCAATCCCGCCGCGCTGAACGGCGCAATCTGATGTTCCCACAGCATGCTGTTGCCCGATGCCGCATGCAGGAACACTGCCGGCACGCCCGCGCCGCCGGAATCGCGATAAAAGACCTTGCCAGCCGGCAGGTCCGCCGTAGCGTCAGTAATTAGTACGCCCATTGCTGAGAACCCATCTCAAAAAATCAAAAAGCGGCAATCGGCCGCAGACGAACGCAGATACATTATTTTCAATACCCCCTTGAGGGGTGCGCAGATGAAATTCCAAGGCCGCCCTCTAATCGATGTTAAGCACTTGGAACGCATCTGCGTTTATCCGCGTACCCCTCAAGGGGGTATTAAAAAGAATTTATCGGCGGCTCCAAACTGCTTTTGAGGGTGCTTTTGAAAACCGACTACGCGACGTTCTTTTTAGGCTGAGCGCTTTTCTTCGCCCAGTAGTCAGGCGACGCTTTGGATTTGGCGAGCGCTTCCGGCGTCTCGAAGCCGGGCGCCATCGATGCGCCGGTGCCGGGCATCACCTGATGATGCTCGATGTTCAGCAGGCGCAGCCAGCTTTGCTGACCCAGCGTGAGGCCGATCGCGCAGCCGAGCTCGACGAGTTCGGGTTCGCTGAAATGCTTGTGCATGCGCTCCCAGAAAGCGTCATCGGTATCGAGCCGCCAGGTAATCGCTTCCGCGTAGGCGAGGGCGGCTTTCTGGCGCTCGTCGTACTTGGCCGACTTTTCGAAATTGATCAGGTCGTCGTAATGCGTTTCCTTCAAACCTTCGTTGGAGCCCCTGACCGAGCGCTGGTTGCCGCAGAACTCGCAGATGACCGAGCGCGACACGTAGACGCGGCACAATTCCTTCAACGGATGGTCGAGGATGCCGTTGCGGAAAACGTCGTTCCACGAATTGGCAAAAAACCAGAAGCATGCGGGCACATGGGCGCGCACAGCGGTGCTTTCTGGGCGCGGCGTGCCTTCGCGCGCGCAGCGTTCCATCTCGGCGCGTTGCGCAGCGTCCATTTGCTCGAGCGGGACGTAGCTGATGCGTTGCTTGGCCATCGCATGGCTCCTCTAGTGGCGTGACAGACCCTGTTCAACTTTACAACGGCAGTTCATAACCGCAAAGACGCAAAGGCGCGAAGGAGACGCGGAATCCACACATTAACTGAAAGGAGAATCACCCGTTTTTCGCAACGCATTGTCTTTGTGGTTCTTTGCGCCTTCGCGCCTTTGCGGTGTGCATTTCCCGAGTTCAATTGTGCGTCGGATGCAAAGCACGCGCAAGCGGGATGCACAGCGGCAGCGTCGCAAACGCCAATATCCCGCAAATGGCAATCGACACCGACACGCTGAACAGGTCACCGATCAAGCCAAACACCAGCGGCACGATCAGTCCGCATACCGAGTTGATGGTATAGAACAGGCCGAACGCGCGCGGCAGGCGGTCCGGGTCGACGAGATCGCCGATGGTGGCGTAGAGGACGGAGGAGGTGCCGTTCAGCGCGATGCCGAGCAGCGGCAGTACCAGGTATGCGGCGACGTCGGGTAAAACGAGCATGAGCAGGATGCCAGCGCCGGTGCCGATTTCGGTCAGCGCCACCGTGCGTACGATGCCGAAGCGCTCGGCGAGGTGGCCGCAGGCAAGTTTGCCGGCCATGCCGCCGATCAGCAGCAGAGGAACCGACAGCGCGGCCCAACCGGCCGGCAGGTTCTTGGCGAGCATCAGGAACGCGATGAAAGTCAGGAAGCCGGTGCGCACACTGGCATCGACGATTTCGATCAGGCACAACGCGGTAAAGCCGGCGCGGTTCTTGATGCCCCAACCCAGCGTTTTAGCCGGCGTGCCTGTTGCGGGCTTCGCAAGCGCGCTGCGGCCGGCGGTGGCGTCGAGCGCGACGAGGATGAGGAAAGCGCAGGCGATGGCGAGCGCGCCGAACACCGTGATCGGCACCTGCCACGGGATGCCGGCGACGAACAAAAGGCTGACTGCGCCGCCGAAAGCGAATTTGCCGACGTCGCCGAAAAAATTGTAAGTGCCGAGCGCGATGCGCCGGCCGCCGCCGGGGTAGGCGTGCGAAATAAGGGTTGAGCACAACGGATGCTGGAACGCGGAGCCGAACCCGGCGAAAAAAAGCGCCACCAGGATCGCCGCGAAACCCACCGCCTGGCCGAGCGCGATAAATGCGAGTCCGCTCGCGGCCGTGCCGAAAGCGAGCAGGTTGCGCGCACCGAGGCGCTCGGCGGCCAGGCCGACCGGGGTCTGAAAGATCGCGGTCGCGCCGCGCCACGCCGAACGGATCACGCCGACCTGCACGAGCGAGAGGCCGAATGCCTGCGCCAGTATCGGCAGCAGTACGTAACTCACGTCGGACAGGCCGTCGTGCAGTATGTGCGCGGTGCAACAGGTCGAGAGCGTGCGTTTGGGTGAGGTTTGCGACACGGATTACCCCATATTTTTATCCGCCCATCATAACAGGCGATGCTGCCGCCCGCATGTGCCGGCAGGCGGGTCGGTGTAAAATCAAGCATTCCCCGGAGCCCAGGCAAATGGACATCATTATTTATTTTTTCGCCGCGTCATTCGTCTTCATGGCGGCGGCGCTCATGATCACGTACAAGCGTACTCGCCATTACGGGGTATTCCTGCTGGCGCTTGCCTATGCGATTTCCGCAGTCCTGGCCGTCGTGCTCACGCATTGGTGGCCGCTGGCCGCGGGTTTCGCGCTGGTGTGGATATTGCGCTTGCTCGGTCTCGACCCTGACGTGGAGAAGAAGGCCTCCGAATAATCCGTGAAGGAGTAGAACATGGAAGATCGCGGCAGCAGCGCCATTAGTACCGATGAGCAGGTAGTCCGGGGCGCCAACGGTTGGGTGATGTTGGCGGTATTGCTGGTGGCGCTGGCGTTGGCAGTTCCTCTCGCGGTGGTGCCGGGTGGGGGAATAAAATTCGTCGCCGGCGTGCTGCTGTTCGCGGTGTCCGCGTTCAGTCTCAAGGGCTTGTTCACGCTGGAGCCCAACCAGGCCGCAGTGATGATTTTCTTCGGCAGTTACGCCGGCACCGTGCGCGACAGCGGATTTTTCTGGGTCAACCCGTTTTACTCCAAGACCCGCGTGTCGCTGCGCATCAACAACTGGAACACGCCGGTGCTGAAGGTCAACGACGAGCGCGGCAGCCCGATCGAAATTGCCGCAGTCATCGCGTGGCGCGTGCAGGACACGGCGAAAGCGGTGTTCGACGTCGAGAGCTGCGTCAATTACCTGCAGGTGCAGAGCGAATCCGCCGTGCGTCAGGTCGCGAGCGGCCATGCTTACGATATCGCCGACGGCGGCAGCGACAACAAGAAAAGCCTGCGCACGGATCTGGTAGCCATCGCAGCGCTGTTGCGCGAGGCGATACAGCAGCACGTCGATGTTGCCGGCATCGTCATCGAAGAGGCGAAAATCGCGCATCTCGCCTACGCGCCGGAAATCGCCGGCGCCATGCTGCGGCGCCAGCAGGCCGAGGCGGTGGTGATGGCGCGCCAGCGGCTGGTGGAAGGCGCGGTCGGCATGGTTGAAGGCGCGTTGAAGCAGCTCGAGGAAAAGAAAATCGTTTCACTCTCGCCGGAGCAGCGCGCGGTGCTGGTCACCAACATGATGACCGTGCTGCTGTCGGAATCCGGCGCGACGCCCGTGATCCAGATGGCGCAGGCGGCGCAATAAACGTCTCTCCCATGTCCGCGCGCAACCCACGGCCGTTTGCCGAAGGCCTGAACTGATATGCTGGTATGTCCGACGACGCGGGCCAAATTGCTGCATTTGCTACCGCAGGGCGGAGAGGTGGCCGAGATCGGCGTGGCGGAAGGCGATTTCTCGCAGGAGATTCTCCATGAGAACAAGCCGAAGTGCCTGCACCTGATCGATCCCTGGGAGCACCAGGACCGCAGCGACTATGTCAACGATCCGAGTAACGTGGCCGCAGGCGCGCAGGACGACCGCTTCAACGCGGTGCTCGCGCGCTTCCGCGCGGAGATAGCCGGCGGGACAGTCAAGGTGCACCGCGATTATTCGCAGGATGCCGCGATATTTTTCAGGGACGGCCAGCTCGACTGGATCTACGTCGACGGCATGCACACCGCTGAAGCCGCCTACAACGATCTTGCGACCTATGGGCGCAAGGTCAGGGACGACGGCTTTATTATTGGGCACGACTACACGAATCACGTACAGGCCCGGCAGTGGAATTTCGGTGTCGTTGAAGCGGTCAACCGCTATGTGCGCGAGTCAGGATATGAATTTGTCGCGCTGACGATGGAGGCTTTTCCCACTTACGTCATTGCCAAGAGCAAGGAGTTGGCCCGTCAGTTAACGGACCTGCTGGTCCGCAACGTGCCTTACGTGGTGGAAATCCGTGATTTCCCGCAACGCAACGATTTCGAGCATAAGTCGGTTGCGCTGAAAAAAGGCTGGATGGTTTATCCGTCTTTTTAGCGTCCGGGTATTTCGTGCGGCGCGGCGCGTTGCGTGAAATCAGGAATTGACTGCGGTTGTCGGACTTGTAGATACTCCTGAAGCCCTGATTAATTTTCCTGAAAGCCTTCCATGCCGACGTTTCAGCCCCGCGCCCCGACCATCCCGGGACCGCATCCCGATACGCGTGTGCCGAAACTCAAGCTGCCGCAGGGCGCGTGCGATTGCCACGCCCACGTGTTCGGTCCGCAAAGCCGTTACCCGTACCTGCCGCATGCCGGCTATATTCCACCTGACGCAGCGCCGGAATCTTTCGCCCGCATGCTGAAGACCATAGGCTGCGATCGCGGCGTGCTGGTGCAGCCCAGCGTTTACGGCACCGACAACTCGGCCATGCTCGACGCCTTGCGCTCGAAAATATTTCCGTTCCGCGGCGTTGCGGTCATCGACGAAACGATTACCGACCGCGAACTGGAAGACATGCATGGCGCCGGCGTGCGTATTAACATTGCCGCGGCCACGCCCGGCCTGAAACTGGAGCAGGCGCCGCGCCTCGCGCCGCGGCTGAAGGCGCTGGGATGGCATTTGCAGTTTTTCATCAATTTCAACGAGGTCGCAGACGCGGAGGAGATCCTCGGCAAGCTGTCGATCGACATTGTGCTCGACCATTTCGGCCGTGCACCGGCGAAAGACGGCGTCGAGTCACCCCAGTTCAAGTCTTACCTGCGGCTGCTCAAACGCGACAATGTCTGGGCCGAGCTGATGGGCGTTTATTTCGTGTCCACGGATGCCCCCGCATTCAGGGACATACCGCCGCTGGCGCGCGCGGCTGCGGCGGCGGCACCCGACCGTGTCGTGTGGGGCACGGACTGGCCGCATCCGATGGGCAAGCAACTGATGCCCAACGACGGTGATCTCGTCAACATGCTCGCGGATTGGGTGCCCGATGAAGCGCAGCGTAAAAAAGTTCTGGTAGATAATCCGGCGCGTCTCTACCATTTCTAGGCAGGCGCGAGAGCGCTCGCGACTCCGGTAACCACGTCGCGCCGCTACTCGCCGCGGATACCGGCGGCCTTGACGACTTTCGCCCATTTCGCCATTTCAGCTCGCAGGAAAGCGGCGAACTGTTCGGGCGTATTGCCGATGGGGTCTGCGCCCATGGCGGAAAAGCGTTCCTTCATCTGCGAGGTGGCGAAGCCCTTTTGAACTTCGGCGCTGACGCGCGAGACGATGTCCGCGGGCGTAGCGGCCGGCGCAAGCAGGCCGAACCACGCGGTGACGGAGTAGCCGGCGAGTCCGGACTCGGCGATGGTCGGTAAGTCGGGCACGAGTGACGAACGCTGCGAACCGGTGACGGCGAGCGCGCGTAGGCGGCCCGATTTGACGTGGGGCAGGGTGATGACCATATCGGAAAAGCCTATCATCGTCTCGCCGCCGATCAGCGCGGTGAGCCCGGGCGCGCTGCCTTTGTACGGGATGTGCGTCAGTTTCACGTTCGCCATGCTGGATAACAATTCGCCGGACAGATGCTGCGCGCCGCCAGCGCCGCCCGACGCAAACGTCACCTGGCCAGGACGCGCGGCAGCGAAAGCGATCAACTCCTTTACCGACTTCACCGGCAGTGCCGGATGCACCACGCAGATATTGTTGATCGCGGCCAGCAAAGAGACGGGTGCCAGGTCTTTGACCGGGTCGTAGCCGAGCTTGCCTTCGAGCGACGGTGCGACCGCAAATGAAAGCGAGACGGTGTTGAGCGTATAGCCGTCGGCAGGAGAGCGCGCCGCGACCGCCGTGCCGACGTTGCCGCTGTTGCCCGGGCGGTTGTCGATGACGGCAGGCTGCCCCCATGCTTCCGTCAGCAACTGACCGACAGCACGCGCGAAGAGATCGTTGGGACCACCCGCGGCGAAAGGCACGATGATGCGGATGGGTTTGGCCGGATAGCTAGTGCCCTGAGCCAGAACATTTGCCACAGAGAACACCGAGAGTACTGAGAACTGCCAAAGAACAGGGATTAATCGCATGGTTCGGTTTTGTTTTTCCGCTGTAACCCTCAAGGGGGTATTAAAAAGAATGATCCCTGTGTTCTCTGTGGCTAATGTTTTGTTTTTGAATTTATCTGCGTTCATCTGCGTCTATCGGCGGTTCCGTATTTGAAAGAGGGTTAAGGCGCGCCGAAGCCGCCGCCGCCCGGCGTTTCGATCACGAACACGTCGCCCGCGTTCATTTCTATTTTGTCCGCACCCTGGAGCTTGATGCGCTGGCCGTTTTTGCGCAGCACGTAATTACAGCCGACTTCGCCCGGTTTGCCGCCGGCCATGCCGTAGGGTGGCACGATGCGATGGCCCGACAGTATCGCCGCGGTCATCGGTTCGAGAAAACGCACGCGCCGCACCGCGCCATTGCCGCCGCGCCACTTGCCCCGGCCGCCGCTCTTGCCGCGGATGGTGAAGTTTTCGAGCAGCACCGGAAAGCGCCACTCGAGTATCTCGGGATCAGTCAGGCGCGAATTCGTCATATGCGTCTGCACGACGTCGGTGCCGTCAAAACCATTGCCCGCACCGGAGCCGCCAGAGATGGTCTCGTAATACTGGTATTTCTCATTGCCGAAAGTGAAGTTGTTCATCGTGCCCTGCGAAGCGCCCATCAGGCCGAGCGCGCCGTAAAGCGCATCGGTCACGCATTGCGAAGTTTCGACATTGCCGGCGACGACGGCTGCCGGGTAGCGCGGATTGAGCATCGAGCGCTCGGGAATGATTACTTCGATGGGTTTGAGGCAGCCCGCGTTGAGCGGAATATCGTCGTCCACCAGCGAACGGAACACGTACAGCACTGCCGCCATGCAGACGGCAGACGGCGCGTTGAAATTGTTTTCGAGCTGCGGGCTGGAGCCGGTAAAGTCGATGACCGCGGTGCGCTTTTCCTGGTTGAAACGGATCGCGACCTTGATGATGGCGCCGTGGTCCATCGGGTATTCGAACGCGCCGTCTTTCAGCACGTTGATCACGCGGCGCACCGATTCTTCGGCATTGTCCTGCACGTGGCGCATATAGGCGTGTACGACGTCGAGGCCGAAGTGCGCGACCATGCGGCGCAGTTCCTGCACGCCCTTTTCGTTGGCGGCGATCATCGCGCGCAGGTCGGCCATGTTCTGCGCGACATTGCGGCAGGGATATTTTCCGGAGGAGAGCAGTGCGATGGTTTCCTGTTCGCGCAGGGTGCCGCGTTCGACGAGCAGGAAGTTGTCGATCAGGACGCCTTCCTCCTCGACCACCTTGCTGTCGGGCGGCATCGACCCCGGCGTGATGCCGCCGATATCGGCATGGTGGCCGCGCGAGCCGACGTAGAATAAAACGCGAGAGACGCGAGGCGAGAGAGAAGAGGCGGACAGAGCGCTCTCGTCGAAGACGGGCGTGATTACAGTTACGTCGGGTAGATGCGTACCGCCGTTATAGGGGGCGTTGAGTACATATACGTCGCCGGGTTGCATTTTTCCGGTGTTTTCGCGGATCACGGTGCGTATGGATTCGCCCATCGAGCCGAGGTGCACCGGCATGTGCGGCGCATTGGCGATCAATTCCCCGTTCTGGTTGAACACCGCGCAGGAGAAGTCCAGGCGCTCCTTGATGTTGACCGAGTACGCCGTATTGGCCAAACGCAAACCCATCTGTTCGGCGATGGACATATAGAGGTTGTTGAATATCTCCAGCATCACCGGATCGACGCTGGTGCCGATGGCGACGCGCTGCGGGCGGGCTTCGACGCGTTCAAGCACGAGGTGATCGAGTTTCGTTACCGTCGCCTGCCATCCCGGCTCGACGATAGTGGTCGCGTTCTGTTCCGCGATGATGGCGGGGCCGCGCACCTGGTCGCCGGGCAGCAGTGCATCGCGGCGGTAGGCTGGTGTCGAATGCGCACGGCCGCCGGTATGCATGGTGACCGTTTTGGCGATGACCGGAGTGCCGCTGCTGCGCGCAGCGGGTGCGGCGGTCTCGAGCGGCGCATCGGATACGCCTATGGCTTCGACCGACACGGCTTCTGCTATCAACGCGCGGCTCGGCATCAGGAAGCTGTAGCGCATCCGGTAGGCGGCTTCGAACTGCGTGACCATGTCGGCAAGCGCGCCGAAATTCACCACCAGCGCGGAGTCGGTGCCGTCGTAACGCAAGTGGATGCGCTTCACGGTGCGTATGCGCTCCTGCGCCACGCCCTGACGCAGCAGTTCTGCGCCGGCCGTTGCCGCGAGCTTTTCCAGTGTGTCATGCAGCAGCGGAAGATTTGCCGAGTCGAGTTTCGCTTCGACCGCTTCTTCGCGCATGGCCGTGATATCGGCAAGCCCCATGCCATAGGCCGAGAGCACACCGGCCAGCGGATGCAGGAACACGCGCGTCATGCCGAGCGCATCGGCGACGAGGCAAGCATGCTGGCCGGCCGCGCCGCCGAAGCAGCACAGTGTGTATTCGGTGACGTCGTGGCCGCGCTGCACGGAAATCTGCTTGATCGCGTTGGCCATATTGCCGACCGCGATGTCCACATAACCTTCGGCGACCTGCTCGGGCGTGCGGGCATTGCCGGTTTTGCTTTGGATTTCCTGCGCGAGTGCGGCGAACTTCTGCTTCACGACGGCCGCGTCCAGCGGTGCATCGCCGTTGGCGCCGAACACCGGCGGGAAGAATTGCGGCTGGATCTTGCCGAGCATGACGTTGCAGTCAGTGACGGTGAGCGGACCGTTCTTGCGATAGCTCGCGGGGCCGGGGTTCGCACCCGCCGAATCGGGGCCGACGCGGTAGCGCGCGCCGTCGAAATGCAGGATGGAACCGCCGCCGGCCGCCACCGTATGTATGCTCATCATCGGCGCACGCATGCGCACGCCGGCAACCTGGGTCTCGAACGCGCGCTCGTATTCGCCCGCATAGTGCGATACGTCGGTCGAAGTGCCGCCCATGTCGAAACCGATGATCTTGCCGAAGCCTGCTGTCTCTGAAGTGCGTACAGCGCCGACGATGCCGCCCGCCGGCCCCGACAGGATCGAATCCTTGCCCTGGAAGCGCCGTGCATCGGTGAGCCCACCGTTTGATTGCATGAACATCAGCCGTACGTTTTGCAATTCGCTGGCCACCGTGTCTACGTAACGGCGCAGGATGGGCGACAGATAGGCATCCACCACCGTCGTATCGCCGCGGCTAACCAGCTTCATCAGCGGACTCACTTCGTGCGAGACCGAGACATGGGTGTAACCGATTGCGCGCGCCATGTCGGCGATGATTTTTTCATGCTGCTGATAACGGTAGCCGTGCATCAGCACGATGGCGATGGAGCGGAAACCTTCGTCGAAAACCTGTTTGAGTGCACCTCGGGTCTTTTCGGCGTCGAGCGGCAACACGACTTCGCCGCGCGCGCCCATGCGCTCATCGACCTCGACTACGCGGGAATACAAAAGCTCGGGCAGCACGATGTGGCGGTCGAAGATGCGCGGGCGGTTCTGGTAAGCGATCCTTAACGCATCGCGAAAGCCGCGGGTGATGAACAGCGCGGTACGCTCGCCTTTGCGTTCGAGCAGCGCGTTGGTCGCGACGGTGGTGCCCATCTTCACCGCATCTATGAGTTCACCCGGTATGCGTTGATCAACCGCAATGCCCAGCAGGTGGCGAATACCGGCGACCGCGGCGTCGCGATAGCGGCCGGGATTTTCCGACAGTAATTTGTGCGTGACGAGGCTGCCGTCGGGTTTGCGCGCGACGACGTCGGTGAAGGTGCCGCCGCGGTCGATCCAGAACTGCCAGCGGGGCGGAGTGGAAGCGGGTGGTGTCACGTTGGCGCCTGGAGTGCCGCGGGATTTCTGCAGGGAAGCCGATACTATCATGGTCGCCGCGCGCCGCGTGTCGATTGACAAGCGCAGTCGCGGCGGCAAAAATGCGCTGGACTCTCGGCGCTATGTCTATGGCGGCGATCCTGCACCAAAATCATCCACAATTCGTTTCGCGCACTGAAAAGGTATTGCCAATGAAAGAAATCAACATCCTGCTGACGATGGATTGCGAGCCGACGCTGGCGACCACGCATGCACAGGCCACCGGGCCGCGTGATTGGGCGCACGGCGAACGCGCCGTCAGGGGTTATTTCAATATAGGCAAGCGCTACGGCTTTCCCGCCAGCTATTTCGTGCATCCCGAAACGGTGCTCGGCCAGCCGGACGTTTTCGCCGACCTCGAAAAGCAGGGCGCCTGCCTCGGGTTGCACATGCATCCGTGGAAGTATTCGATGTGGCGTTACGACCAGAGACGCTTTCTCGCCAACTACGGCGGCATGTCCGCCGATGAGCAGCGCGCCTGCCTCGCGGAGTCGTCGGCGCTGTGGCGGCAGGCGATGGGCTATCAGCCCCTGTATTTCCGGCCCGGTTCGTTTTCCGCCAACGACGATGTATTTCGGGTGCTCGCGGAAACCGGTTTCCGCGGTGGCTCGTGCTCGGTGCCCGGGCGCGTGTGGCCCGATGTGGAAACGGTGTGGAGCGGGGCGGAGCCGGACCCGCATCGTGCGAACGCATGCTTCCGCCAGGTGCGCGGCAATCTCGAATTTGCCAACATACCGGTGTCGGTCGATTTCTCGAGCGTGATCAGCGGCGCGAAGGGGCGCACCATGCATTCCGACTTGCGTCCCGATACCGATTGGCCGGGCAAGCACGGCATCAGCTATCAGACGATAGCGAACAATATTCTCGCGCAGACCGTGGCGCGCGCGCCCAAGATCCCGGTGATCGTCATCATTTCGCACAATCACTACGAATACAGCGACGAGAGCAATGCGGTTACCAAGCGGTTGATCGCGTCGCTCGACGCGGTGGTCGCAGCCTGCAAGGCGGCCAATATCAAGCCGGTCGGCACGACTATTGCTCGAGTCGTCGATGACGTATTGGCCAGCCCGTTGGTGCCGGAACCTTTCGTGTGTCCGGAAAGCGCTTACTCGGTGAATGCGAAACAGTAGTCTTTACTAAAACCTCTCAAAAACTGTTTGGAACTGCAGATAAGCGCAGATAAACGCAGATGAGTTCAAAAGATAACGTCGGAGAATGGGCAGCACTGGATTTTTATCTGCGTACCTCTCAATGGGGTATTAAAAAGAATGCATCTGCGTTTAGCTACGGCTGATAATTTTTTAATTTTGAGGCGGGTTCGATTTCATTCGAAGGAATTTCAATGCTGAGATGTGCTTACAGCTTGCTTGTGGGATGTGCGGCATTGTTGATCGCCGTTGCGGCACCGGCAGCAGAGGTTTATCCCGCCAAGTTGGTGAAAATCGTCGTGCCGTTCGCAGCGGGCGGCTCGACCGATCTGCTTACGCGCAGCGTCGCCCAGCAATTGAGCGAGGCGTGGAAGCGGCCGGTGGTGGTCGAGAACCGCGCGGGCGGCGGCGGTGTCGTCGGTTCTGAATATGTCGTGAAATCTC
>CAMBSS010000120.1 GCA_945870465.1 Bordetella parapertussis
ATTTACGAGCGACAGGCCGGCGATCTCGCCTATCAGTTCGCGTGCCGCGTCGGCCGCTGCGGCACCTGCGCGGTCAAGGTCAACGGCGTGCCCGTGCTGGCGTGCCAGGAACGCTGCAAGCCCGAGATGAAGATCGAGCCGCTGACGCCGTTCCCGGTGCTGCGCGACCTGGTGGTGGACCGCAGCGAAATCGAAGCGCGCTACGAACAGCACGCTTATGCACCGCAGCGCAAGACCGAATATGCGGGCGGGCCTGAGCCGATCGATCCCTTGCTCGCGGAAGACCTGTGCCACAAGGGTTCGTGCCTTGCATGCATGGTGTGCGTGTCGGGCTGCCCGGCAGTCGAGGAACGCGCGTTCGACGGCCCGGCGTTCATGCTGAAGCTGCGCCACATGGCCGAGCATCCCGCCGACTCCGGCAATCGGCTCGAGCAGGCGATAGATGCCGGCATGCTGGAATGTTTCGGCTGCGATCTGTGCACGCAATTGTGCCCGGCGGACCTGAGCCCCGCGCAGGCGATACGCGACTTCCGGCGCGACATGATTTTCGGCGGGAGCAAAAAACATGAGTAAAGCCACGCTGCCGCGCAACACCACGCGCCAGGCCGAGGGCCTGCAGTACGGCGACGTGGCACGCACGCTGCACCGGTTCAGCGGTGCCGCCATCATCGTGTTCGTGTTGGTACACGTTATCGTGCAGGCGGTGCGGCAGGTGCCGATGTTTGCTGCTTTGAATGCCGGCGCGCCGTGGTTGCAGACGATGCAGGAACAGAACTGGATACACGCGATCCTGTTTTTCTGCATTGCGTTCCATACGCTCTATGGCCTGAAGCTGCTGGCCGGCGAACTGGGCTTCACCATCCGCTACCAGACCGCGTTCTGGGGCATTGTCGGCGTCAGCGCGCTGTTCGGTTTACGGGAGGTGCTGCGCTATGCAGGCATCTAGTCGAGTCGTGTTCGGTCGCGCTTTTAGTGTGACGCCGGTATGGATGTGGGTCATGCAGCGCGCCTCCGGCCTGCTGCTCGGACCGCTGGTTGCATTGCACGTGTGGATACCGGAGCTGAGCCACAACCGCGCGCTCAACGCCGCTTTGCTCCTGCTGGTCGTCGGGCACGGTTACAGCGGCATACGGCGGCTCGCGCAACAGGAGCGGCGCTCGACCGTCATCGCTGCGCATGCCTGGGCGTGGCTGATACTCGTCGCGGTGTTCGGCGTGCTGATCGTGCTGTTCGGCCGCTAGCCGGACGCATTGCGCGCGGGAAGAGCATGGACGCCAAACCAGTCAACCCGCATTCAGCGCGCGGCGAGAACCAACGCAAGGTCTTTCAGCGCGACCGCACGCCGCACATTTTCCGGCCGATTGAATTCCGCTCGGTGCGCGTGCGCAACCGCATCACCATGTCGCCGATGTGCCAGTACTCCGCTGAGAACGGCGTGGCGGGCGACTGGCATTTCCAGCACCTGTGCGCGCGCGCGGTAGGCGGCGCCGGCATTGTGTTTACCGAATCGGTTGCGATCGAGCCGCGCGGGCTCATCACCTCGCATTGCCTTGGTCTGTGGAACGACGAGCAGCGCGATGCCTATGCGCGCATCACGAAATTCGTCAAGGAGGCGGGCGCAGTCCCCGCGATCCAGTTGAGCCATGCAGGACGCAAGGGTGCTGTAGGACGTCCGTGGGAAGGCGGCAAGCCGCTGACGAAGGAGCAGGGCGCGTGGCCGTTGATCGCGCCGTCGGCGCTCGCTTTCGGCACCGGCTACCAGGTGCCGACGGCGATGGATGCCGACACGATTGCGAAAACGATAGAACTGTATGCGATTGCGGCGCGCCGCGCGCGCGAGGCGGGCTTCCAGCTCATCGAGGTGCACGCTGCGCACGGCTATATCGCGCATGAGTTTCTCTCGCCGCTGGCCAACCAGCGCACCGACCGCTATGGCGGCAGTTTTGAGAATCGCACGCGTTTCCTGCTCGAAGCGATAGCCGCGGTGCGCAGCGAGTGGCCGGACGATATGCCGCTGTTCGTGCGCATCTCCGCCACCGACTGGGTGGAAGGCGGCTGGGACCTCGAGAGCAGCGTGCAACTCGCGCAAGCACTCAAAGCAACCGGCAAGGTCGATCTCATCGATTGCTCGAGCGGCGGACTGGTGCAAAAGCAGAAACCGGTTATCCATCCCGGCTACCAGGTGCCGTTCGCGGCGGCCGTGCGCAGCCGTGCCGGCATCGCGACCAGCGCGGTGGGAATGATTTACAGCCCCGACATGGCCGAACAGATCGTCGCCAACGGGCAGGCCGACATGGTGAGTCTGGGGCGCGCGATGCTGATTGATCCGTACTGGCCGCAGCGCGCGGCAAAAGTGCTGCGCGCCGAAGTCAATTGGCCCGCGCAATACGAGCGCGGCGACATTTACTAGAAGCCGTCTCAAAAACAATTTGGAACCGCCGATGAACACGGATGAACGCAGATAAGCTCATGGGATTTGACCAAAATGCGGGGCAAGGTCTGGAATAGTATCGGCGTCAATCGGCGGACCCCTCAAGGGGGTATTAAAAAGAATTTATCGGCGGTTGCTTGTCGGTGTTGTATTTTTGACATGAGTTCAAGGAGATTTTTGAAATGGACATGAAGCTTGCCGGAAAGACCGCGCTCGTCACGGGCGCCAGCAGTGTAGGCCTCGGGCGCGCGATTGCGCTCGGGTTGGCGCGCGAAGGCGTCAAGGTGGCCATCACCGCGCGCCGCGGCGATTTGTTGAAGCAGGCCGCGCAGGAAATCAAGGCGGCAACCGGCCATGAGCCCTATGTCATCGAAGGCGATCTGTACCAGAAGGAAACGCCGGCGCGGATAGCGGCCGAAGCGCGCGTCAAGCTCGGGCGCGTCGATATCCTGATGAATGCCGCAGGCGGCAGCCGCCCGATTCCGTTCGATACGCCGCCCGAAGTCTGGGAAGAATCGATGCTGCTCAATTTCTTCCGCCTGCGCGAGCTCACGCACGCGATCCTTCCCGGCATGATGGAACACAAATGGGGTCGCGTGATCAGTCTCACGGGCACGTCCGAGCCGTACAACATCAACGCGGCCAATCCCGCCAAGGCGGCGATCCACGCATGGACCAAGGGGCTTTCGCGCGAAATGGGCAAATACGGCATCACACTCAACTGCATCAAGCCCGGCCGCATCACCAGCGAGCAGATGCTGCGCATGCATCCGACCGAGGAGATGCGGCGCGAATTCACGGCCGAGCTGCCGGTGCAGCGTTTCGGCGAGCCGGAAGAGCTGGCGGATCTCGCCGTCTTCCTCGCCTCGCCGCGCGCCGGTTACATCACCGGCACGGCGATTCCGGTCGATGGCGGTCTCAGCCGTTTTGCTTTCTGAGCAGCACGCCATTGCGTTAACGACGCATAAATTGCGGCCAGCCTTTCACATAAAAAGCAGCCGCGCGAAAAGCACGAGGAGAATGTCAATGCGGGCAAGGATATGGGCAGTGGCGCTTGCGCTCGTTTGCGCGGGAGGTGCTGCGCATGCGCAGGGCTATCCGGCGCGGGCAATCCGCCTGATAGTGCCATTCCCGCCCGGCGGGCCCAATGACGTCTTGGGCCGCGTCGTCGCGCAGAAACTGAGCGAGCAGATGGGGCAGCAGGTCGTGGTCGATAACCGCGGCGGCGCGGGCGGCATCATAGGCGCCGAACTCGCGGCGCGCGCGAACCCCGACGGCCACACGCTGCTGTTCGGCGGCACCGCCTCGATGTCGATCAACCCCATTCTGCACAAGAAGCTCGGCTACGACCCGGTTGCGGATTTCGCGGCGGTGAGCCTGGTCGGCACTGCGCCCAGCCTGCTTTCGCTGCATCCGTCGCTGCCGGTGAAGAACGTGAAAGAGTTGATCGATGCCGCCAAGGCGAAACCCGGCCAGCTTACCTTCGCGTCCTCAGGCGTCGGCACCGCGCCGCATCTGGCCGGTGAATTGTTCAACACCATGGCGGGCGTGACGCTGGTGCACGTGCCGTATCGTGGCGGCGGGCCTGCGTTCGTCGATCTGCTGGGAGGACAGGTCGCCATGTACTTCGCCGGCATTTCCGCGGCGCTGCCTTTCGTCAAGGAAGGCAAGTTGCGCGGCATCGCCATCACTGGCGCGCAGCGCAGCGCGGTGATGCCCGAAATGCCGACCATCGCGGAATCCGGGCTGCCCGGATACGAAGTAAGCAACTGGTACGCGATCGTCACGGCGGTCGCCACGCCCAAGCCGATCATTGCGAGGCTGCATGGCGAACTCGTGAAGGCACTCGCGGCGGAAGACGTAAAAAAACGGTTTCTGGATCTCGGCACCGATCCTATCGGCAGCGATCCGGCGCAGCTCGCGGCGTACATCCGAAGCGAAATTCCCAAATGGACCAAAGTCATCCGCGCGGCCGGCATGAAGACCGACTGATCACTTACGCAGTTCGATTAAAACGAAGGAGAAGAAAATGAGTCGAAGATTCAGTATTGCGGTTTGCGGCATCCCGGCAGCAGCGCTTGTGCTGGGTTTCCCGCTTGCGGCAATGGCGCAAAATTTTCCGGCGAAACCGGTGCGTATCGTGGTCGGTCTCGCGCCCGGTGGCGGCACCGACATCATCGCGCGCATGGTGGGCCAGCGCCTGGGCACGGCGGTCAATCAGCAGGTCGTCATCGACAATCGTCCGGGTGCCAGCGGCAACATCGCGGCTGAAATCGTCGCCAGGTCGCCAGCGGACGGCTATACGCTGATAGTCGTCACGGCGAGCCACGTCATCAACCCCAGCCTGTATTCGAAAATGAGTTATGACCCGATCAAGGATTTCACGGGCATCACCCAGCTCACCGCGCAGCCGTATTTGTTCGTGATCAATCCAAATGTGCCGGCGAAAACGGTGAAGGAATTCGTTGCGCTCGCGAAAACGCGCAAGGGCGGCCTGACCTACGCTTCGTCGGGCTCCGGCCTGCTCGGACATCTGGGCATGGAACTCCTGAAGCTGCAGGCGAACTTCGAAGCGGTGCATATTCCGTACAAGGGCGCGAGTCCGGCGCTCGTCGATACCATCGCGGGCCAGGTCGATGCGTTCTTCCCGACAATTATCTCGGGCCTGCCGCAGGTGAAAAGCGGCAAGGTGCGCGTGATTGCGGTGACGACGCTGAAACGCGCCGCGCTGTTGCCGGACACGCCGACCGTGGCCGAGCAGGGTTATCCGGGCTACGAAGTGAACGGCTGGTACGGCATGCTGGCGCCCGCCGGCACGCCCAAGGAAGTCATCGCGTTTCTCAATCGCGAAGTCGGCGAGGTGTTGCGCTCGGCGGAAGGCCGGGAGCGGCTGGCAGCCGAGGGCGCCGAAGGCGCGGGCAACACGCCGGAGCAGTTCGCCGCTTACATGCAGTCCGAAGCGGCCAAGTGGAGCAAAGTGGTCAAGCAGTCGGGCGCGCGCGCGGACTGAACCGCAGACCGTAAAACTCTTATTTCGGAGCAACAATCGTATGGATGCCACTACCCAGCAACTCGTCGACTTCGCGATGCAGTCCGATTTCGCTTCGCTTCCCGCGCCGGTCGTGCACGAGTGCAAACGGCGCCTGATCGATAGCTTCGGATGCGCAATCGGGGCGTATGAGGAGCCGCTCAGCCGGTCGGCGCGCAAAATCGCGCACCAGTACGTCAGCGCGCGGGGCGCCAGCGTATGGGGAAGCGGCGTGCGAACCATGCCTGAAGCAGCGGCATTTGCCAACGGGATCATGCTGCGCTATCTGGACCTGAGCGACACCTATGTGGGCAAGTGTCGCGGACATCCGAGCGACACGATGGCAGGCGTTCTTGCCGTCGCCGAAGCGGTCGGAGCAGACGGGCCGTCGGTGATCAATGCGGTTGTGCTTGCTTACGATGTGTATTGCAGTCTTATCAACGCTGTCGATTTCAATTCGAAGGGCTGGGACCAGCCGGTCTATGGCGTGCTTGCCGGCGCGCTTGCTGCCGGCAAGCTAATGAAGCTTTCCGCGCAGCAGATGGGCGATGCTGTTTCCCTTGCGCTGGTGCCGAACATGGCATTGGTCCGCACACGCCAGGGTGAATTGTCGAGCTGGAAAGGATGTGCCGGCGCCAACGCGGCGCGCAACTCGGTATTTGCCGCACAACTCGCGAAGGAAGGATTTACCGGGCCGACGGACGTGTTCGAGGGCCGCGGCGGGCTGTGGAGTATTGTCGGCCGATTTGATGTGCCGCTGCCAACCGGCTCCGCTCCCCACATGATGACGCAGACCCACCTCAAAAGCCTGCCTGTCTGCTACCACGGGCAGTCCGCGGTGATCGCGGCGCTTGATCTGCGCAAGCGCGTGAAGGCAGCGGACGTGCGCGAGATCCGCATCGACACGTATCACACGGCTGTCATGATGATGGGTGGCGACCCCGACCGCTGGGCGCCCGCCACCCGCGAAACTGCCGACCACAGCCTGCCGTATTGCGTTGCGATTGCGCTGCTCGACGGGGAAGTCACGGCACAGTCATTTACGCAGGAGCGGTTGCAGGACCCGGCCGTGCAGGGCCTGATGCGCATGGTGAAAGTCAACGAGGATGCGGCGCTGTGTGCGCAGTATCCGGAATCTGTGCCGAGCCGCGTGAGCATAAAAACAGCAGGGGGCGAATTGCTGTCTGCAGAAGTGCGCTATCCGACGGGGCATGCGATGAATGTCATGAGCGATGCAGAAGTGGAGAAGAAATTTCGCGGCATGTTCACAGGCAGTGACCGCGCCGGCCGCGGCGAGCGGATACTCGAGACCATCTGGAAGCTGGATCAGGTCGGCGATTTCGGCCGCGAAGTGATTGGGTTGCTGACGTTTCCGGCGAGTAATGTCGATGCCTGATCAGTTATGCCGCTCTGTAGCAAACGCTGGCACCCGGATTGGAATCGGCCGGATTCAGGGGGAATGCGAGTCGTGAAGAAATCAATCATGCTTCAAGCAAGGATCGCCGCCGCCGTCACGGTATGCGCGGCGCTGCTATCGCCGGTTGCCGGCGCGCAGCCGTTTCCGGCGAAACCCGTGCGGCTCGTCATCGGCTTTGCTCCCGGCGGCGGCACGGACGTGCTCGCGCGCATGATCATGCAGCCCTTGAGCGAAGGACTGGGCCAGCCGGTTATTCCCGACAACCGCGCCGGCGCCGACGGCGTCATAGCGAGCGAAATCGTCGCCGGTGCCGCCGCGGACGGGTATACGCTGCTAATCACGTCGAGCAGCCACGCGATCAATCCGGGCATAGGCCGCAAGATGTCGTACGATACGCTGCGCGATTTCGCGGCGGTCACGCAAACGGCGTCGCAGCAGATCATCTTGGTGGTGCATCCGTCTCTGCCCGTGAAATCCGTGCGGGAATTGATCGATTACGCCAGGGCCAAGCCCGCTGCGCTCAATTACGGCACCAGTTCAAACTCGGTGCAGTTGTCCATGGAGTTGTTCAAGTCCATGGTCGGCATCAGCATCACGCACATTCCGTACAAGGGTTCGGGCCCGATGCTGAACGACCTCCTGGGCGGTCAGATCCAGCTGACGTTCGGCGCTTCCGTGGCGACGCTGCCTCAGGTCAGGGCCGGCAAGCTGCGCGCGCTTGCCATCGGCGACTCCAAACGTTCGGTGCTCATGCCCGAACTGCCGACGGTTGCCGAGGCCGGTGTCCCGGGCTATCAGTCCGTCATCTGGTCGGGCATTCTCGCGCCGGCGCGCACGCCGCGGCCGCTAATCGACCGCTTGAACCACCTGCTGGTGCGCGTCCTGCAGCGGCCTGACATCAAGGAGCGGCTGGTCCAGCTGGGCTCGGACCCCGTAGGCAGCACACCTGAGCAGTTCCATGCGTTTATCGGCAGCGAGATCGAGAAGTGGGGAAAAATCGCCAGGCTTGCCGGTGTCAAGGCTGAAGACTGAAGTCGTGCGGGGACGATAGCAATGGAGACCGGCGACGCGGCGCCCGCAAGACTTACGCATGAGTTATGCGCGTATCTTGCAGGTTTGAAGTTCGACGATCTGCCGGCTGCCGTCGTGCACGAGGCGCGCCGCGGCGTGCTTGACTGGATGGGATGTGCGCAGGCCGGCAGTTCTCATCCGACGGTTCAGCGCATCATCGATTTGCTGCAGGACATTGGCGGGCGTCCGCAGGCCACGGTCTTTGGCCGCAATCTCAAACTCGGCGTGCTGGACGCCCCTCTGGTGAACGGCCAGATGGCGCATGTGCTCGATTACGACGACACTTATATGGACGGCACCGTGTTGCACACGAGCTCGCCGATTCTGCCGGCGCTGTTCGCGCTGGCCGAAACAAACATGGTCAACGGCCGGCAGTTCATCGTGGCCTATGTTGCCGGCTTCGAAATGGCGGCACGCGTTGCGCACGCCGCGCCGGGTCACCATGACAAAGGATGGCACCCGACCGGAACGCTCGGCACCATAGCCGCGGGGGTTGCGGCCGGCGTCCTGCTGGGGTTGAACACGCAGGCGTTGACGTATGCAACAGGTATAGCTGCCACACAAAGCGCGGGCTTGCAGCAGAACCGCGGCACGATGTGCAAGTCCCTTCATGCCGGCAGGGCCGCCTCCAATGGCGTGCTGTCCGCGCTTCTGGCAGCACGCGGATTCGATAGTGCGACGGATATCCTCGACGGCAAGCAAGGGTTCTGCCGTATATATGGCATGGAGAGCAAGCCCGGGGCGCTGACCGACATGCTGGGACGCCGCTGGGCGATTGAAGCCAACGGACACAAACCTTACTCGTGCGCAATCGGATTGCATCCGGTCATCGACGCGATGATCAAGATCCGCGCCACCGGCGATATCGAACCCGCAAACATTACGCGCGTCGAACTGCGTGCGCACCCCTATCTGTCGAAGTACCGGCTGCTGGACAACCCGGTCAACGGATTGCAGGCCAAGTTCAGCGCGTATCACAGTGCTGCCGTGGCCCTGATTGATGGCGCCGCGGGCGTCGTTCAATACACGGACGCGCGGGTAAGCGATCCCGCGGTTGCCGCGCTGCGGCGCAAAATTCACCTGACCCTGGACGACTCGCTGGGCATGGACCAGGCGTATGCGCGTATTGTGGCCGGTACTGTCGATTACGAGGCCAGGATTGACCATTCAATGGGAAGCGTGCAAAACCCGATGACAGATGCGGCGATTCAGGCGAAATTCGACGCCAACGCCACGCTTGGGCTCGGCGCCAGCCGGGCGCGGCGAGTGAGCGAATCGATCTGGAACCTGGAAGCTTTAACCGACGTTCGTGACCTGGTCGCGTTAGGCGCCTAGTGCTATCGCGTGCTCGTTAACGTTGATGACGTATTCAGCTTCACGCTGGAAAAAGATGCATGGCGGTCACGCGGCGCAGAATTTATTTTGAGGCGATGGATTAACCAAACGACGGGTTGACCTGTGCGGTCCCGCATGGATCAATCCCTGTTATTCGAACAACAAGTCAAAGGAGTGAACCCCATGACAAGGACGTCTCTTTTTATTTTTGCCGTGGCTTGCGCGACAGCGACGATGCCGCAGCATGTTGCCGCGCAGTCGTACCCGGTCAAGCCGTTGCGCCTGATTGTGCCGTTTCCGCCGGGTGGCGGCTCAGACGCGGTCGCCCGCCATGTGGCGACCGAGTTGAGCGTTGCCCTGGGCCAGCAGGTCGTGATAGAAAACCGGCCGGGCGCGCAGGGCAGCGTGGGCGCGGCCGCCGCAGCCAAAGCGCCGCCTGACGGATATACCATTCTCCTGTCTTTCGTCGGCACGCTCGCCATGAACCCGTGGATTTACAAGGAAACCGGCTACGATCCACTGAAGGATTTCGCGCATATCACGCTCGCGACCTCGCAACCGCCGCTAGTGGTCGTCAATCCGCGGGTGCCGGCATCCAATCTCAAGGAGCTCGCAGCGCTGGCCAAAACCCGGCCCGACCGCCTGAGCTATGCTTCGAGCTCGTCATCGGGGCAGCTGACCGGAGAATTGTTCAAGCTGCTCACCCACACGAAGATCGTGCATATCCCGTACAAGGGCGGCGGTCCCGCGATGATAGACGTGGTGGGAGGACACGTGGATCTGATGTTTGCGAGCCCCCCCTCGTCCATGCCGATGGTGAAGGCGGGGAAGCTGCGCGCGATCGCGGTGGCGGGGCCCAAGCGGCTCGCTGCTCTTCCCGACGTCATGACTGCTCAGGAATCCGGCTTTACGAACTTCGAAGTCAATGGCTGGTATGGATTCGCCGCGCCTGCCAACACACCGCGTGAAATCATCGTCAGGCTCAATACGGAGATTGCCCGCGTGCTCGCATCTCCTGCGGTCAGGGACAGGCTGATGGCCGAAGGCCTGGAGCCAAAATCCAATTCCCCGGAGGAAATGACAAGCTACGTGCGTGCCGAGTACGAAAGGTGGGGCAAAGTCGTCAAGGCTGCGCGCCTCAATCCGGAGTGAATAAAATTTGGCAGTCAACCAACAGGCAACAACCGCGCCGACCCGCGATTATTCGACGAGCAGATTCTCACCAACCGCGAGGTATTGGCGACGGCGCAACAAGTAGAAGGCTACCTCGACGCCGAGGTCAACGTGTTTGCGCAGTATGGCGCACGCGTCACCGCAGAAATGCAGGACGGCAGGCAAGCAACGGTTACGGCGTGGGATCACAGAGGCACTCCCGCCAAGCCTTTCAACCGCACAGATATCACCCCCCGCTTTCACCTGATGACTGCGGGCATAATCTCAAGTCGCTTTCGGCGGCGTTAAGGTTGTCGGCCTAGTCTAGGTGTCGCAGAGATGGATAAATTCAACGCTTAGGCCGGGGTATATCTGGCGCGCGCGGACAGAACTTCAGGACAGTTCATGTGCGCGCGCGCTTTGTCCTTCACGCCTTACATCCGATACACGCGCCCGCCTTCAACACGCACGCGGTCGCCGGTGCGCATGTCCCTGATGTCGTCCTGGCGGAGTGTTTCGGTGGCGCCGTTTTCATAGCGCACCGTGACGCGGAAGGTTTCGTTGGAACCCCGCTGCCGCTGCTGGACCTGGTTGCCCGCCACTGCGCCGCCGACGCCGCCGATGATGGTGGCGGCCGTCTGGCCGCTGCCGCCGCCGATCTGGTGGCCGATCAGGCCGCCCGCGATGCCGCCGATGATGGTTCCCGCGATATTGTTGGTGTCACCCTTTTTGATAATTTCGATGCGGTCGACGACCCCTTGACGGTAGACGGGGGCATTGTACGAACTCGATTGCGGTTCCGCGCAGCCGCCCAACAGAATGGCGATGGCGACGATACTTGTTCCTATCCAGCGAATGTTTTTCATTTTGAGCTCCTATTGTATAAAAATGGGTGCTGCCTGCTCCCGCGCCGTTCGGGTTGCGGCGCGGGCGTGTCGTTTAGACCTGTTTAGTGCTTGCCAGTTCGCTGAAACATCACCTCTTCTGATCGAAGCTGTTCACCACTGCCCGTACGCCGGCACGCGCAACATCAGAAGCCGTGCCGACTACATGGGCGCCCACTTTCACCGTGGTGGCGGCGATCGTGATCGCGGTATCCGCGACTGTCGTTATCGCGCAGCCGCCCGACAAGCAGGCGAGCAGTGCGGTGGGAACTGCAATATGAAGTCGACGCAAATTCGAGGTAATCAACGGCAGCCTCCTTGTCCGGCGGCAAGTCCGCCGCCCGCATCCATGGCGTGGAAGTTACTCGCGCCAGGCGGCGCTCGGCCAGAGGACTTACAAGGAGTTACACGGACTTACAAATGCTCACAACGCTTGCGCGAGGCTTACCGCTGGGCGCATGGGAACGTTGGCGATGAGCGGGCGGAGTTTGAGCGATCACCTCTGCGGGTTAAACATTCAATCAGCCCCGTTTCTTCGCGGCATATGCTGCGAAAACGCTCAGCGCTCGATGACCTGCGCCGGGTCCGATTGTCGCATCGTCTTCACGGTGCCGACCCGGTCCCAGTACACATATAAGTCGGTACCCGGTACGGCCTGCGGTTGGGTCATGGTGACTTCCATGCGGCCATTGGTAGTCGAAACACTGTACTGTTTATTGGTGGAACAGCCCGCCATTGCTGCGACGAATGCCGCCATAAGCAGAGTTGACGGGACTCGATTCATTTTTGCCTCCTGTGTTGAAGGGTTGCTGACGGCAGAAGGGCGCGATCCTGACTATGCGTCCGCAGTCTGTCTTTTTAGCGCAGACCGGGTGTCCCGTATCTACGTTACCGCACGCAACCTCTGGCGGGCGGGCGCTTACACTGGCCGCCATCAACATGATTTTTTTCGGCATCGCGCCGGTGGCGATCGCATTGGCGGCGCGCGGCCCGCAGGCATAAGCGGGACGCGCGCGCCCGGTTGAATTTTTCTGCGATTGAATTGGCATCGTGCGGGACGGTGCCGTGCCCCGACGCCACCGCCGCGGCATCTGGCGCTACAATGTGGGTATTAAATTGTCGGGATCAACCAGATGCAAACAGCACGGATTGCCTGCGCGGGAGCGTGGGCCTTGGCTTGCGCGTTTTACGTCGGCGGCGCATGGGGACAGGCTTATCCAACGCGTGCGATCCGCTTCGTGGTGCCGACCGCGCCCGGCGGCGGGCCTGACGTCATCGCGCGCTTTCTTACACCCAAACTTACCGAAATACTCGGCCAGCAGGTGGTGGTCGATAACCGCGCCGGCGCCAATGCGCTGATCGGCGCCGACGTCGTGGCGAAAGCACCGGCCGACGGCTACACGTGGCTGTTTGGCACCGGGCAGAACACGGTCAATCCCAGCATACTGAAGGCCATGCCGCACGACATCATCAAGGATTTCGCGCCGGTCAGCCTGGTCTTTCAGGCCCCGTACTTTCTGCTTGTGCACCCTGCGGTCCCCGCGAAATCGGTGAAGGAATTCATCGCGTTCGCCAAAGCGAACCCGAACAAACTCAACGTCGGTTCGGGCGGCATTGGCAGCGCGGCGCATTTGTCTGCCGAACTGCTGC
This sequence comes from Bordetella parapertussis, assembly GCA_945870465.1. The sequence continues at coordinate 12,969 of CAMBSS010000120.1, forward strand.
AGGTCATGACTGGTATTATTGAGCCTTCCATAATTCATGACATTACCAAAGT
>CAMBSS010000121.1 GCA_945870465.1 Bordetella parapertussis
GTCATGGCACCGCATGTCGGCGATAATTCCCGGAAGCGGCGCTGTGAAACGGCGCGAAAACCCACCATCGATGCGGGCATGCGGCAAAAAAACCATTTTGGCAAGGATGACAGCAACTTGAACGCCCCGCAGCACACGCCGATGATGCAGCAGTATTTAAGCATCAAGGCGCAGCATCCCGACATGCTGGTGTTCTACCGCATGGGGGATTTTTACGAGCTTTTTTTTGGCGATGCGGAAAAAGCCGCGCGCCTGCTCGACATCACGCTGACTGCGCGCGGCACGTCCAACGGCGAGCCGATCAAGATGGCGGGCGTGCCCTACCACGCGGTCGAGCAATACCTGGCGAAGCTGGTCAAGCTTGGCGAATCCGTCGCCATCTGCGAACAGATCGGCAATCCGGCCACTTCGAAAGGCCCGGTCGAACGCAAAGTCCTGCGCATCGTCACGCCCGGCACGCTCACCGATTCGGCACTCCTCGACGACAAACGCGACAACCTGCTGCTGGCACTATGGCAAAAGCAGAACACTGTCGGCATTGCATGGCTGGCGCTCGCCGCGGGGCGTTTTCGCGCCACCGAAATCAAGGCGGGCAATCTTGCCGCCGAACTCGAACGCCTGCGGCCGGCCGAAGTATTGGTCGCGGAATCCGCGGATTTCACTCTGCCGGCGGGTGCGACCTATGCCGTGAGACGCCTGCCCGAATGGCAATTCGAATCTGAAGCGGCGACGCGTGCGCTGCGCCGCCAGTTCAATACCCATGACCTCACGGCATTCGGCCTGGTCGCACTCCCGGCAGCAACTTCCGCGGCCGGCGCTCTGATCGAATACGCGCGTGCCACCCAGGGCAACGCGATTGCGCACGTCACGGCGTTAGCCGTCGAGCATGCGTCCGCTTATCTCTCCATCGATCCGGCGACGCGACGAAATCTCGAAATCTCCGAAACCATACGCGGTGAGCCAGCGCCGACGCTGATGTCGTTGTTCGATACCTGCGCGACCAGCATGGGCAGCCGCCTGCTGCTGCATACGCTGCATCACCCGCTGCGCGACCACGCGCCGATACGCGCGCGTCTCGCCGCGGTCGAACTGCTGGCAGCCGACAGCGCCGCAAAATGCAATGCGCTGCGCGACGAACTCAAAGCCTGCGTCGACGTCGAGCGCATCACCGCGCGCATCGCGCTGAAAAGTGCCCGGCCACGCGACTTGTCGGGATTGCGCGACACGCTCACCCGCCTGCCGCAACTGAGCACGCAACTCGCGGCCCTCGACAGCCCGCGCCTCAAGGAACTCGCCACCGGCGTCCAGCCGCTGGAATCCGTGGCGACATTGCTGACGCAGGCGATACTGGCCGAGCCGGCGTCCATTGTGCGTGAAGGCGGTGTCATCGCCGACGGCTTCGACGCCGAACTCGACGAACTGCGCGCCATCGACCGCAACTGCGGCCAGTTCCTGCTGGACCTTGAAGCGCGCGAGCGCGTGCGCAGCGGCATCGCTACCCTCAAGGTCGAGTACAACCGGGTACACGGCTTCTACATCGAAGTCACGCGCGCGCAATCCGAAAACGTACCCGACGATTACCGCCGCCGCCAGACGCTCAAGAATGCGGAGCGCTACATCACGCCGGAACTAAAGACATTCGAGGACAAAGCGCTGTCCGCGCAGGAACGGGCACTTGCGCGCGAGAAATTACTCTACGATCAATTGCTGGACCGGCTGGCCCCCGACATACCGTCGTTGCAACGGGTGGCAGGCGCACTGGCGGAAACCGATTTGTTAACGACGTTCGCCGAACGCGCGCACACGCTCAACTTCTGCATGCCCGAGCTGACCGCCGAGCCGTTGATCGAAGTCGAAGCCGGCCGCCACCCGGTGGTTGAGGCGCAGGTCGATACTTTCATCGCCAACGGCACCCAGTTGTCCGCGACGCGCCAGATGCTGCTCGTCACCGGCCCCAACATGGGCGGCAAATCGACTTACATGCGGCAGGTCGCGCTGATCGCGCTGCTTGCGCATTGCGGCTCGATGGTGCCGGCAAAGAGCGCGAAAATCGGCGCGCTCGACCAGATCTTCACGCGCATAGGCGCCGCCGACGATCTTGCCGGCGGGCGTTCGACGTTCATGGTGGAGATGACCGAAGCCGCGTACATCCTGCACCACGCCACGCCGGCGAGCCTCGTGCTGATGGACGAAATCGGCCGTGGCACATCGACCTTCGACGGCCTGGCGCTCGCATGGGCAATCGCGCGCCATTTGCTCGACGCCAACAAGAGCTTGACGCTGTTCGCCACGCATTATTTTGAGCTGACGCGGCTGGCGCAGGAATTCAAACAACTCGCCAATGTGCACCTCGACGCCGTCGAGCACAAAGACCATATCGTATTTCTGCACAGCGTCGAGGAAGGTCCCGCCAACCAGAGCTACGGCCTGCAGGTCGCGCAACTCGCCGGCGTGCCGGCCAGCGTGATCCGCGCCGCCAAAAAACATCTGCAGTTACTGGAGCACGAAGGAGTCGCGCGCAGCCAGCAGCCCGATTTGTTCGCGCCGGCCGTGGCGCCCGAACCCGCTTCACCGGTAGATCACGCGCTCATCGACAAATTGCGCGACCTCGACCCCGATGCACTGACGCCGAAAGAGGCGCTGGATGCGCTCTACGCCCTGAAGAAGTTACTCGAAGAGAAATGACCGCGCGCTCGTGCGCGGTCAGGCATCACACCGGATCAATGATGGTGGCCGTGCGCTCCATGCACGTGCCCATGCTCGAGTTCTTCCGCCGTCGCCGCGCGCACCGCCTTGACGGTGCAATGAAACCGCAATGCCATGCCGGCGAGCGGATGATTGCCGTCGACGACCACCTTGTCGTCGGCGATGTCGGTCACTGTATAAATCATCGTCTCGCCTGAGTCGCCGGCCTCGCCCTCGAAGCGCATGCCGACTTCGATATTCGGCGGAAACTTGGCGCGCGGCTCAATCTGCACCAGCTTTTCATCGTAATCGCCGAACGCGTCGGTCGGCTGCAGGTAGACGTCGCAGGTTTCTCCGGCGCCCTTGCCGTTCAAAGCTTCTTCGACCCGCGAAAATATTCCGTCGTATCCGCCATGCAGGTAATCGATCGGCTCCTCGGTCTTTTCTATGGTCTCGCCTTCGGAGTTCAACAATTCATAATCCAGCGATACCACCGTGTCTTGCGCTACTTGCATTTCTCCAATCCCCTAACCAGTTTAAGCACTTCCGCCGCATGGCCGCGCGGGCTGACCCCGTACAGCGCATGTCTGAGCGTGCCGTGCTTGTCGATAATGAAAGTCGACCGCCGAATGCAGGTCTTCTTCCGGCCTTCGTGCTCTTTTTCGTGCAGCACGCCGTAATTGTTGCATACCTCGCCTTCGACGTCGGCAAGCAACTGCACTGCCAAGCCATGTTTGTCGAGAAATGAACCGTGACTCAGGCAATCGTCCATGCTGACGCCTATCACCACCGCGTTCAACCGCGCGAATTCTTCCTGCATGTCGCTGAACTCGATCGCCTCCATCGTGCAGCCCGGGGTATCGTCCCGCGGATAAAAATACAGCACGACGATTTTTCGGTTCCTGAAGCCCGCCAGGCTCACCGCTTCCATCTCGGCGTCGGGCAAATCGAATCCCGGCGCCGCCTGGCCCGCCTGTAACATCAGCGCTCCACATACAGTCTGAGTTGTCACGGATTTATTGTAGCAAAGTACTGCGACAGTCAATACCGCGGCTTGCGGCAAAAAAACGTGGCGCCGGCAACGCTCGCTCGCGCAAAGCCGGGTGGACGCGGACAATTGTAATCAGCACGTTATAATCGAATGATGACAGATAATCTACTGGAGAGCCGAACCGGGATTGAAAAATTTCTGGCGGATTTCTGGCAAAAAAAACCTCTGCTCGCGCGTGGCGCGCTGGCAGCAGCGGCAAACACTCTCGACCGCGCGAGCATGATAGAACTCGCCTGCCGCGACGACGTGGAGTCGCGGCTGGTGACAGGCGCACGCAGGGTATGGCACGTCGAACTCGGGCCGTTTCGCAAGCGCGACTTCGCGCGCCTGCCGCGGCGCGGCTGGACCCTGCTCGTCAACGGGCTCGAAACCGTTTTGCCGGCCGCGCGCGCGCTGCAACAGCAATTCAGCTTCATCCCTTACGCGCGTCACGATGACGTCATGGCGAGCTACGCGGCACCCGGCGGCAGCGAGGGGCCGCATTTCGACAGCTATGATGTGTTCCTCGTGCAGGGCATGGGCGCGCGGCGCTGGCAGATCAGCAGCCAGCGCGATCTGCGGCTCATCGCAGGCGCGCCACTGAAGATACTGAACCGTTTCCGGCCGCAGCGCGCGTGGACGCTGCACGGCGGCGACCTCCTCTACCTGCCGCCGCGTTACGCGCACCACGGCGTCGCTGTCGACGAGTGCATCACGTGGTCAGTCGGATTTCGCGCGCCCGACCGCCAGGAAATGGCGGAACAATTGCTGGACTTCGTGCGCGATCATTTGCGTGTCGCCGGCGCCTATCGCGACCCCGGCCTAAAACCGCAGCGCCATCCCGCCGCCATCGGCAAGGACATGCTACGCAGGATAAAAACGATGGTGGAAGCCGTACGCTGGACTGACGCCGACGTGCAGCGCTGCCTTGGCGAATACCTGACGGAACCACGCCCCGGGACAGTGTTCACGCGCGCGCGCCGCGTGTCGGCAGCGCGATTCGCGGAGCTTGCCGGCGCGCGCGGCATACGGCTCGCCCTGCCAACGCGCATGCTGACCTGCGGCGCGCAGATTTTCATCAATAACGAAACCGTCGCTGTCCGCGCCACCGCCACCAAAGCACTGCACGAACTGGCCGACACGCGCCGCCTGCTGCCCGGCACGCGCACCGACGCGGCTACACGCGCGCTGCTTTACCAGTGGTATCAGGCCGGCTATATTGATATCGAATTGAGCCAACCGACCCGTTAAGCATTCATCCCCTATGCTGCCCGTGCCGCCAGAACGCATGCCCGGTGAACGCAAGCTCGCAGGAGTCGTTGCGTACGACGCGGCGCTCGATGAGCTGATCGCCAATGCCGCGCATACCATACGCATATTCGATAAAAGTATCGGGCGCAATTTCAACACCCCGCAGCGCTATGATCTGCTCGGCAAATTTCTGCTCGCGCACCGCACCAACCGCGTCAAAATCGTTTTGCACGAGACCGCGCACATCGTGCGCGACTGTCCGCGGCTGATACTGCTGTTGAAGCGCTTCAGCCACGGCCTCGCCATCCACCAGACCCTGCCCGCGGCGCGCCGCGTTTACGATCCGTTTGCGGTGGCCGACGATACGCGCTTCGTGCGCCGCTTTCATCACACCGACATGCGCGGCGCGGCGACCGTCGGCGATGTCGCGGCGACCAGCCTGCTGGTCAAGCGCTTCGACGAGATCTGGGAAGCCTCCACACCTGCCGTCGCGGCCACCACCATCGGGCTGTAGCGCCGGTGCGCAGCGCTGGAATTCGCAGCGAAAGAAGGCTACAATGAATGCCTTGTTTGACCGTCACTCAGCCCGGGCAGACAAATTCCGTTGCTGTTTTATTACCTCGTCATCATTCTCTGTCAAAGGAAAAACCATGAATCGTTCGTTACTGCTTGCCGCTTTAGTGGCACTCGGCCTGACCGCCTGCGGTGAAAAACCCGCACCTGCTCCCGCCCCTGCTCCCGCACCGGCGCCTGCCGCAACGCCGGCACCTGCCCCCGCGCCTGCGCCCGCACCTGCCGACGCCGCCAAGGACACAGGCAAAGCTGCCGATGCCCCCAAAGATGCAGCCAGCGACATGGGCAAAGCTGCTGATACGGCAAAAGAAGCCGCCAAAGGCATCGCCAAAGACGCAGTGAAGAAGTAATTGCAGTCGTAACAATAAAAAGCCGGCCCACTGGGCCGGCTTTTTTTTCGCGCTGATAGTCGCGCTTGTCCCCGCTCAGCCGATATCGCGCCAGCCGAAACCTTCCTGCTGCGTCGCGACTCCTATCCATTCGCGTTCGCAATTGAGCGCCTGCGCCAGCGCCGCGCTCGCCAGTTCCGGAGTGTTGTTTTGCTTGCTGAGATGCGCCGCCACCAGGTGCTTGAGCTTGCTGCAGTCGATGGACGAAAGCAACTGCGCGGCGGTGGCATTCGACAGATGGCCGAATTTCCCCGAGATCCGCTCCTTCAGCCGCTGCGGGTAACCGCTCTCCCACAGCAAATCGAGATCGTGGTTGCACTCGAGCACCAGCGCGTCGAGACCATTCAACACCTCCTGCATGTGCACCGTCAGCGAACCGGCGTCGGTCAGGAGCCCCAGGCGGTGCGCGCCGTCGCCGAATACAAACTGCGCCGGTTCGCGCGCGTCGTGCGGCACCGTATACGGCTCGATCTCGATATCACCCACCGCAAACCGCTGGTGACAATCGAAAATGCGCACGGTATCGACTTGCGCGAAACCTTTTGCCGCCGCCTGCGAAGTACCGTGGGTAATCCACACCGGAATATTGAATTTGCGGGCAAGGCGCGCAGCGCCGCCGATGTGATCGTCGTGCTCGTGCGTGATCAGAATCGCGTCCAGGGTATCAGCGACAACGCCGCAGCGGGCCAGCCGCGCCACCGTATCACCGAGGGAAAACCCGCAGTCGGCAAGAATTCGCGTTGCGCCGACTTCAACCAGCAGGCCATTGCCTTCGCTGCCGCTGCCCAACGATGCGAAGCGCATCATGAGCGGTGAGAAGCAAGGGGTGAAGAGTGAGAGGAGCCGGCAGGCTCCGAGTTGAGGGTTGGGGCGTTACACGCCTGCCTCCTCACTCCTTACGCCTCACTTGAGCTGTTCGTAGAGCAGCGCAAGAATACGGCTCGCCGTATCGGACTTTTCCTCGCCGCCGTCCTTGTTGAGCACGCTGACCTGGCTGATGGCGTCAGCGTCCTTGACGCGGATGCGGAATTGCTCGGTCGAATTCTTTTTCTCGCTCTTGCCGAACGGATTCAGCTTGGAGAACAACCCTTTTTGCGCGCCTTTGTTGTCGGCGTCGGGATCGACGTAGCGCACGAAGTAGAGCCCTTTCGAGCGGTCACGGTCTTCGACGGTGAAACCGACGCGGTCCAGCGCGAGGCCGATACGCCGCCACGCGCGGTCAAACTGGTCGTTCACCGACAGCATGCCGCCGCCCGCCTGCCCTTTGAGGAGAGTGGCGCGTGCTGGACCCTGCGTTTTCGCCTGCGCGATCGCGGTCTTCGCGCGCTCCTGCTGCACGCCAAAGCGGCCCATAATCCGGCGCAGCATTTCGGCTTCGAGCTCGGGGTCCGGCGGACGCGGCTGCCAGCGTGTCTCCTTGGTGTCCGAACTGATGGAAACCTCTTCCATGCCGCGGTGGCTCACGTAGATCTCGGTGGTGCCGGTCTCGGTGCCGCGCTCCAGGCGCGTACGGAATTTATCGCGCTCGGCGGTGGAAGAAATACTGTCGAGCAGCTTGCCGAGAAAATTGCGCACGGTGCCGGCGTCGACCTTGGCGCGGCTTTCCGCAAAATCGGTTTCCATCACGCCGGCTTCGGGATTGTCGACGCTGATGATGAATCCCAATTCCTGCCAGAACTCCTTGACCACGTTCCATACCGCATCCGGATCGCCCGTCACCACCAGCCAGCGCTGGTTGCCGCTGCGTTCGACGCGCGCGTTGGGCTGCGCCGGCAGCACCGCGGTCCTGGAAGGATCGGGCGCAGCGCGTTTGTCCTTTTCATATTCGGACAGCAGCTTGCCTTCGGGGACTGCGTAGCGATCGTCGCTGCCCGGCCGCGTCAGGTCCGGCGGCACCCGCAAGTCCGGCAATTTGGCTTTCGACGCCGATTTATATTCGACGGTATCGGCTTCGAGCTTGGGCAGCACGCTGCACGAAGCAAGCAGCGCGGCGGCCGCGCAGGCAGCGATCGCTGTTTTCCAGCGCGGTAATATCGTCATGGCCACTCCTCTATACATTGATGCCCGCCTGCACCATCGCCGCACGCACCTGCTCATAGCAACTTGCCGTGAGCGGCGTCAGCGGCAGGCGTATGCCCGGCTTGATCAGATTCATACTGGCGACCGCCCATTTGACGGGGATCGGATTGGCTTCCACAAACAGGTGACGATGCAGCCCCATCAGCCGGTTGTTGAGTTCGCGCGCGCGCGCCGGATCCGGCTTCAGCGCCGCCACGCACATCTCGTGCATCAGCCGCGGCGCCACGTTGGCGCTCACCGAAATCACGCCGCGCCCGCCCAGCAACATCAACGCCAAGCTGGTCGCGTCGTCGCCGCTATAGACGGCAACACGCGGTGGCAACTGGCGCAGCAGTTCGGCGCCGCGTTCGAGGTTTGCCGTCGCATCCTTGAGACCGACGATATTCGGCACTTCGGCCAGCCGCAGCATCGTGTCGTTCTGCAAATCGGCAACCGTGCGGCCGGGCACGTTGTAAACGATTTGCGGAATCTCGACCGCTTCGGCGATCGCCCGAAAATGCCGGTAAAGGCCCTCTTGCGTGGGCTTGTTGTAATACGGAACGACCGACAGGCTCGCGCCCGCGCCGGCTTTTTTGGCGTAAGCGGCAAGCTCGATGGCTTCGCGCGTCGAATTCGCACCCGTGCCGGCGATAATGGGGATGCGCCCTTTGGCGTGCTCGACCGCTATCTGGATCAACTGATGATGTTCGTCGAAATCGACCGTCGGCGATTCGCCGGTGGTGCCGACGACAACGATGCCATCGGTGCCTTCCGCTATGTGCCAGTCGATCAATTTGCGAAAGGCGTCGAAATCGAGGCTGCCGTCGTCGTGCATCGGCGTAACGATTGCGACCATGCTGCCGGTAAGTTGTGCCATCTTTCTGATTTTCCTGAAGATACTGCTGTAGCCCGCGTAAATTAACCGGGGATTCTACCGCATTAGCGCCATGCCCTGAACAACCTTCAGACTAACGCCGTTCCAGGTGGTTCCAGGCGATGCGCGGGAGGTGCGGGTGACGGCCGGTGAAATCGACGGCTAAGCCTGTTGGCACAGGTACAAGCGGGCGAGAAATGCCTCAACTTCGCTGGCGTTGAGGGCTGTTTTTTGCACGCGTGCCAGCGGCTCCGCCAGCAATAAGACCAGCGGATGCCAGTTGGCGCATAGCACCTCATCGGCATAAGACGGTGCTGCCTGCCGGTTGTCCTGTTCAGCGTTCATAGTCATGGTCGTAGTCGGTTAAGTCAGTCAGTTCCTGCCAATTAGTAACGCATAACCCGCCGAAAAGTTGCAGTGGAAACGAAAAAATCCGGCTTCAGCGCCTGCCTGCGCCATTGAGCGCGCACATGCGCTGCAGCAGCGCCGGCCGCGGCGCCTCGACCGCGAGGTTTTCGTATGCGATCACTTCCAGGCGCCCGTGCGCCACCTTCAGCAGTTCGCCCGGTTGCAGCAGAAAATCCGGGTTGCGCGGCCGTCCGTAGCGCTCGTTGCCGAGCGCGAACGTTTCGTAAATCAGCACGCCGCCGGGCGCCAATGCCGCGAGCAGGCTGGCAAACAGCGGCCGGTGCAGGTAGTTGGTGACGACCACGGCATCGAATTCACCGTCTGCGTAAGGCCATGCCGCGCCTTCGAGATCGGCCACACGGGTATGGACGCCCGTGACACCGGCAAGCCCGCTGAGCGCCTGCGCATCGTGGTCGACCGCCTCGACCCGGTGACCGAGCCCGGCCAGATAGCGCGCATGCCGTCCGCCGCCGCACGCCACGTCGAGCACCCGGCCGCCGACAGGGATGCGCGCGGCCCAGCGCTGCACCCACGCCGATGGCAGGTCGAAATCCTGCTGAACTCCGTCACGCATGACCCTGGATGACCGTCGTTGGGGTTGGTGCAAAGCGCTATATTATAGGTACGGGCTGCCACCCCATGCCCGCGTGACCTTAATGTGACCATAGCCTCCCTCACCCTGTATCGCCTGCGCGTGCCACTGACGACCCCGTACAAATTGTCGTTCGGGCCTGTTCACGCATTCGATACGGTGCTGGTCGAGGCGCGCGATGCCGCCAGCCGCAGTGGCATCGGTGAAGCGACCTACCTGACCGGTTACACCGATGAAACGATGGCAGGCGGCTGGGCGCTGGCGCAGCGCCTCGCGCGCGAATTCGCGGGACTGGCCGCGGCCGATATACAAACGCGGCTCGCGTTGCATTACGATTCCGCGCCCTTCACCGCCACCGCATTCGGCACCGCACTTGAAATGCTGGCCGGCGATTCATTGCTGAACGTCGCACAGCGCACCGATGTGCCGGTGCTGGGTCTCTTGCATGCGACCGAAACCGCCGCCATCGAAAGCGAAAGCGCCGCCTTGTTCGACGCCGGTTTCACGACCCTCAAGGTCAAAGTCGGCTGGGATGCCATACGCGATGCCGCAATGGTCAAACGGGTGCAAAGCGCGCTCAACGGCCGCGGCAATATCCGGCTCGACGCCAACCAGGGCTACAGTCGCGACGACGCCTGCCGTTTCGCGGCGACGCTCGACCCGCAAGGCATAGAGCTGTTCGAGCAACCGTGCGCTGCCGGCGACTGGGAGTCCGCCTGCGCCGTTGCGCGCGTGGCAACCGTACCGATGATGCTCGACGAATCGATTTACGGACTTGACGACATACGCCGCGCCGCCGAACTCAAGGCCGCGCGCTATATCAAGGTGAAGCTGATGAAGCTCGGCGGACTCGCCCGGCTCGCCGCTGCCATAGATACCATACGCGACTGCGGGATGGAACCGGTACTCGGCAACGGCGTCGCCTGCGAAATCGGCTGCTGGATGGAGGCCTGCGTTGCGCGCGGCCGCATCCGCAACGCCGGCGAAATGAACGGCTACCTCAAACCGACTGCGCCCTTGCTCGCGAACCCGCTCAAATTCGAACGCGGCGCGATCGTGCTGGAACCCGGCTATCGCCCCAGACTCGACGTTGACGCACTGGCCCGCTGCACGCTGGAGCGGCAAACTTTCGGCGCGTAACGTGCCTGGCGAATTCTGCTAGCATTGCACCTCGTTTGAGGAGAGCCCCCATGCCGGACACCGCAGGCAACGCCACTACCCAGCGCAACGGCAAACAAGCAGTCGAAGTCCATCCGCTGACAGCTGCAGTCGGCGCGGAAATCCGCGGCGTCGATCTGGCGCAGGTGAGCGACGCGCAGTTTGCTGAAATCGAATGCGCGTGGACGCGCCATTCGGCGCTGCTGTTCCGCGGCCAGCGGCTCGATCACGATGCATTGCTCGCGTTCAGCCGCCGCTTCGGCGAGCTCGATCCGCCGCCGGTCAACGAGAATGGCAAGAAATTCGTCGAAGGCTATCCCGATATCTACGTCGTCTCCAACATCCTGGGGACGGACGGCACGCCGATCGGCAGCCTCGGCGCGGGCGAAGCCGTGTGGCACACCGACATGTCGTACCTGCCGGAGCCGCCCGACGCGTCGCTGCTCTACTCGGTCGAGATTCCACCGGTGGGCGGCGATACCTGGCTGTGCGGCATGATCGCGGCCTGCGCTTCTCTGCCGCAGGCGCTGCGCAAGAAGGTAGCAGGGCGCAGCATCAAGCACGACGGCACTTACAACTCCGGCGGCTATTTGCGCGCGGGCCTCAAGGATTCAGACGATCCGGTGCATTCGGTCGGCACGCCGCATCCCATCATCTGCATCCATCCACCGAGCGGCAAGCACACGCTGTATCTCGGACGCCGCCGCAATGCCTGGGTGGTCGGCCTGCCGCGCGACGAATCCGAAGCTTTGCTCGATGAATTGTGGGCTCACGCGGCGCGGCCCGAACATGCGTTCGCGCACAGTTGGCGAGTCGGCGATGTGCTGATGTGGGACAACCGCACCACCATGCACCGGCGCGATCCGTTCGATTCGGCAGCGCGGCGCCTGATGTACCGCACCCAGATCAAGGGCAAGCTGAAGCCGCAGCGCGCGCCCTAGGTTATCCCGCGCGCCGGGTGCCGGCGACAGCGGTCAGACCACCCGGAAATTCTTGAACTGCCACGGGTCGCCCTGGTCCACGTCCTCCGGAAATAACTTGCCGCGGTCGTTGAGCGGCGACCAGTCGGTGTAGGTGCCGACAACGTTGCCGAGATAGGGATTGGCGATTTCGAGCACGCGCTGAAAATCCAGATCGTCCGGGTCGCACACGCCGCGCAGCGGATTTTCCATTGCCCAGATCACACCCGCCATCACGCCGGCGGCGACCTGCAGGCTGGTCGCGTTGTTGAAGGGTGCCAGTTTGCGCGCTTCGTGTATCGACAGCCGCGAGCCGTACCAATACGCCCCCTTGGCGTGCCCCATGAGCAATGCGCCCAATTCATCGTTACCGTCGAAAATCTCGTCCATCAATATGCGTTTGTTCTCGGGCAGCGCCCAGTTCTTGCCCGCGTACTCGTGCAACGACAATATCGTGTTGTCGCAGGGATGGTAAGCGTAGTGGCAGGTCGGGCGATAAATGACTTTCTTGCCCGTACGCACCGTGTAGTAATCCGAAATCGAAATTGCTTCGCCGTGGGTAATCAGAAAGCCATGGAAATTGCCTTCCGCCGGCGTCCACGTGCGCACCCGCACCGAAGCGCCGGGACGCGTGAGATAAATTGCCGCCTTGCCACCGAAGTTGTGTTGCTTGGCGTCGCGTGGAAAATGTTTTTCGTGCGAGCCCCAGCCGAGTTCGCACGGCTGCGAGCCTTCGCCGACAAAGCCATCGACCGACCAGGTGTTGACGAACTCAAGGCGGCGCTTGCCCGGATTTGCAACTTGCGTGTCGCGCTCCGAGCAATGAATGACTTTGACACCGAGTTCCATCGCCAGCCGCGCCCAGTCCGCCTTCGATTCAGGCTTGGCGGCGCGCTTGCGGATGTCGCGCGAGAGG
>CAMBSS010000122.1 GCA_945870465.1 Bordetella parapertussis
AATGTCCGGGGGACATTTCTTTGGACGTGCGCCACCGCCCGCCAGTTCTACTTACCGATTTTCACCTTGATTGCTGCGACTATGTGCGTTAAGCGCGCGGTCCCGGGCTGCTTGCGGCTCGGGATTCGTGGATCGCCTTAAGGCGAGGCACGAACACAATCGAATGTCCGGGGGACATTTCTTTGGACGTGCGCCACCGCCCGCCAGTTCTACTTACCGATTTTCACCTCGATTGCTGCGACTATGTGCGTTAAGCGCGCGGTCCCGGGCTGCTTGCGGCAAGGGATTCATCGATCGCAGACGCAATGCGAACGATGAACAATCCCGCTGGGGTGCTTTAGAGCCAGGCGTGTCGAGTGAGACTCGAACGATCCCAGCGGGAACAAGCTTTTCGGCCAAGGTAAAGTTACACTGGCCTTGTTTGCACAATTAACTATTCCGCGCCACGCCAAGAGGAGATCAAATTGCCGGTTCCCAGATTTTCGTGTTTGTTCTATCGCGGTCTCGCCGCCGCTATTCTTAGCCTGACAGTAGTTGCCCACGCCCAGGACTATCCCACCAAGACCATCCGCATGCTGAACCCGCTGCCGGCGGGCGGCCCGACCGACATCCTGGGGCGGATGATCGCGCAACCGGTGTCGGAGGCGCTGGGCAAACAGATCGTCACCGACAATCGGCCGGGCGCGGCCGGCAATATCGCCGCGGAGATGGCCGCGAAAGCCGCGCCGGACGGCTATACGCTGTTCATCGCCGGCGTAGGCAACTTCGCGGTCAACGTCAGCCTGTTCAGCAAGCTGCCGTACGATCCGGTGCGTGATTTTGCGCCGATCGCGCTGCTGGCGACTGCGCCCTATGTCGTGGCCGTGCATCCGTCGCTGCCGGTCAAATCGGTCCGGGACCTGATCGCACTCGCCAAGGCCAAGCCGGGCGCGTTGAGCTATGGCGCCGTGACCGGCAATGGCGCGCACCTGGCGGCAGCACTTTTCACCACAGCGGCAGCTATTAATATCGTGCACATTCCGTACAAGGGCGCCGCGCTTTCCACCAACGACGTGATTGCCGGTTTTATCCAGATGACGTTTGCGTCCACGCCCGGCGTGATGCCGTTCGTGAAGACGGGGAAACTGAAGGCGCTGGCCATCACCAGCGCCAAGCGAACCAGCGGGCTCCCCGATATGCCGACAGTCGCTGAGACGATTCCCGGATTCGAAGCGACGGTCTGGTTTGGCCTGGTAGCGCCGGCGGGCACGCCGCGCCCGATCATTGACCGCCTCAACAGCGAAATTGCGGCGGCAGTGAAGAACCCGGCGATGCGCGAGCGGTTGCTCGCCGCCGACTACGAGCCGGCCGTCGGTACCCCGGAACAGTTCGGCGCTTTCATGAAAAGCGAAATCGAAAAGTGGGGGCGTGCGGTCAAGATTTCCGGCGCGCGCGCAGACTAGAACCCTTCTCAAAAATACAAAGTCCAGAATCAGCCGCAGAAAAACGCAGATACACGCAGATGAAAAGCAAAGCGACATATCCTCCATTGAACATTAAGTATTTTTTCGACTTATCTGCGTTCATCTGCGGCTCCATGCTGTTTTTGAGACCTCTGAGCTGCCTTTGATATCCGGAGTTTGAAGCATGCCGATCTACAAAACCGACAACAAGCCTTTTGCGGGGCCGCACGTACTCGACAATCCGCCACCGTTTCATGAAAAGCTGTGCGACTACGGCGAACGGCCCTACTGGTCACCCGACGGTTCGAAGATCGCCTTCATCGAAAACAACTATGGCGATATCTGCGAGATGGATTTCGCGACGCGCAAGGTGCGCAACCTGACCAAGGGCCTGGGCGAGCATCATTCATTCCTGCGCGTGCTCTACCTGCCCAACGGCGACTTCCTGCTGATCGGGCCCAAGGTGTTCAAGGACCGGCACACCAGCCGGCATCTCGAGTCCGAGCTCTGGGTCATGGACAAGAACGCATCGGCACCACCCAAGCCGTTGGGGCGATTGATTGCCGAAGGTGCGGCGGTGTCCTCAATCGCGAACCGGGTCGCCTACGCGACGCACGGTGGGCACGATCCGCGCATCGGCACCATGGAAGACTTTGAATGCCATGTGATCGATCTCGATTACAAGGCGGGCGAGCCGTTCGTCGCCAAGGACACCGTGTTCTACCGCAGCGTGCAGCAGCGCCGGCCCGAACCGCAGGATTTCCGGCACAACGATACGGAACTCATCTTTGCCGAGTACATCGGGCCGCGGATTCGCGACAGTGCGTGGAAAACGGTGACGCGCGGCATCGACCTCAACACGCTGGATGTGCGCACCTACATCGACGAGCCGATGATACACAATGAGTGCGAGGGCATTTTCCCCGACCATGAGTACATCTGCCTGGAGTCGTCCTGCGATCTGCTGAATCAGTTCCCGCCGTTTGACCTGTGGAAGCTGAAACTGGACGGTTCGGGGCAGCGGGTGCGCATGACGCGCATGTTCGAGCATCCGCCGTGGCGCGCCAGCAATTCAAACATCAGCCCCGATGGCCGCTGGATGGCGTTCATGGTGAACACCTATACCAGCGAACCCGGATTCGGCATGGGACTGGGCCTGATGGATCTCGAGGCGTGGGGCAAAAGCGAATATGCCCGGCAATGGGAAACGCCTGCGGAGCGGGCGGCGAAACTGCAGGATTGATTTGCCAACCCTTAAAACGCCCGTTTATCCGCTTTCCTGCATTCGCCCAGCATTTTGACGTTCGGGTTGTCCTGCCGGGTAATGCGAATCGTACGGGCGTAGCGGTCCATGGTCACCAGGTACGATGCTCTGGGATCGGTAATGTCCATGAAACTTATTTCCGCCTCGGAGAAAAACGCTTTTTTGCCGTCTACTGTTTTGCGTTCTTCATCGATCAGGTACGTGTTGGATAATGCGGCGGACAGGTTCGTGCCGCCAAATGGCGCGTAAATGCCCGGGCCCGGACTGCCCTGGAAGGAACAGATCAGCGCAAATTGCTCGGCCTGGGCTAACGACATTGCACCGAGCCACAGGATGACGCCGACGATCTTTTTCATTGCTTCCTCACGCATGAATCGATCCGTCTAAATAATACGCCATATCCGGTCCGGCGGTTCCACCGGCATGACCGCTGTTGCAACGGTCAGCCTTTGACGCAAATGACCTGTTTGAGCGTGTGCACGATGTCGACGAGATCGGATTGCGCCGCCATCACGGCGTCGATGTCCTTGTATGCGGCAGGCGTTTCGTCGATCACCCCGGCGTCTTTGCGGCACTCGACACCCCGTGTCGCATTCGCATGATCTGCCATCGTGAAGCGCTTTTTGGCCTCGGTACGCGACATCGCGCGGCCGGCGCCGTGCGAGCACGAATGAAAGCTGTCCGGATTGCCCTTGCCGCGCACGATGTACGACCGCGCACCCATGCTTCCGGGAATGATGCCGAAGTCGCCTTCGCGCGCCCGCACCGCGCCCTTGCGCGTGAGCCAGACGTTTTTGCCGAAATGGTTCTCGCGTTCGACGTAATTGTGGTGGCAGTTGATCGCTTCGGTGCGGTCGCGAAACGGCGGCAGGTGCCGGTGCAGCACGATCAATATGCGCCGCATCATTTCGTCGCGGTTGGCGCGCGCGTAGCCCTGCGCCCAGCCCACGGCCTTGACGTAATCGTCGAAGTGCTCGGTGCCTTCGGGAAAGTAGGCGAGGTCGCGGTCCGGCAGGTTGATGAAATGCGTGCGCATGTCTTCGCGCGCAATCTCGATGAAGTATTGCCCGATGACATTGCCGATGCCGCGGCTGCCGGAATGCAACATCACCCACAGCTCACCGGTTTCGTCGATGCACAGCTCAATGAAATGATTGCCGCCGCCGAGCGAGCCGAATTGCGATGCAATGATCTTGTCGGTTGAGTCCTTGCGATGCGCGAACGCCATGGGGTGCTTCGCTTCGAGCCATTTGAACGACTCGTACATTTCGGCCGCGGCCTTTTCGTTCTGCTGCGCCGGCGCGTGCTTCTCGAATCCGGTGGGTACCGTGTGCTCGATCTCGGAGCGGATCTGTGCGAGACTTTCCGGCAGATGTTCGGCGCGCGCCCCGTCCAGGCGCACGGCCATCATGCCGCAGCCGATGTCTACACCGACTGCAGCCGGAATGATCGCGCCGTCAGTGGCGATGACGCTCCCGACCGTCGCGCCCATGCCCCAATGCACGTCGGGCATCGCGGCGACGTGTTTGTAGATGAACGGCAGCGACGCGACATTGCTCAATTGCTTGAGCGCGGCTTCTTCGACGGGCACGCCGCGCGTCCACGCTTTGACCGGCTTGCCCGGCCCGGTGTTTAAAATCTGGTAACTCATTTCGGCTTACTTGCGAGAGGGCGGCATTTTCCGCTCGTCGGAGTCGCGTGGCAACAGAAATGCAAACAAAAGTCGGAAAGTGGGTGGCTGGCGCCGAACCGTAAACGATCCCGCTGGAACCGATGGAATTTTCATTCTGGTTGCAGGCTATACGCTTGCCGCGTATAGTTAGAGCAATGGTCTTCGTCGACCTCACGCCGTTCATTACTTTCCGCGCTGAGTATTGGAGCGATGAAGACTTGCGCCGCCTGCAAAATTATTTGCTTGTTGCTCCAGATGCCGGCGATGTGATTCCGGGTGGATCCGGTTTGCGCAAGCTGCGTTGGGCGGCACAAGGGCGCGGCAAGCGGGGTGGTGCAAGAGTAATCTACTACCGGCATGTGTCTGCAGAACGGATTTACCTGATTTACGCGTATGTAAAGAGTGCGAAAGCTGACCTGACCCGTGAACAGATCAAGGCGCTGGCACAACTGATGAAGGACGACAAGGATGGATAAGAAACATTTCGACAAGCTGGTCAAAGGTGTGCGCGAAATGAAGCGCCATATGGCAGGCAAGAGCGTGCGTGGTTCAAGAACGACCGAATTGCCTTCGCCGGACGTGCGCACCATTCGTGAAGCCGCTCAGGTCAGCCAGAGCCAATTTGCAAAATTGATTGGCGTGAATCTGCGCACGTTGCAAAACTGGGAGCAGCAACGCACGCAGCCCACCGGGCCTGCCAGGGCTTTACTCAAGATCGTTGCCTCAAACCCGAAGGCGATTGAGGCTCTGCACGAATAGAATAAAAACTGGTGTCAGATCTTGCAATGAAGCATTGCGCCGATCCGTGACTAAAATTATTTTGGCGATGCTGTTGGCGGCGGTGAGTAACAGTGCCGCGGCAGCGTGGGTAATGCTCAGCGAAAGCGAGGCCGCCGTTGTCCACGTTGACCCCGCCACCATTCAGCGGACGGAAAACAGGGCGATCCTGCTGGAGTTGACCGACTATCAGATCGTGCCGGACCCGAAGCATCCTTATCAGTCCGCAAAACGCAGTTATCAATTCGATTGCGTGGAGGGGGCTTTGCGGACATTATCCATCGTGACATTTTCCGGCAAGATGGGCGGTGGCGAAATAGTCCTCGCCATCAACGAACCGACGACATGGCTCTTGTTTGTGCCCGGTAGCGTTGGCGAAATTCTGTGGAAGATCGCATGCAACAGAAGCGCCGGTTCGCTCTCATCGCCCATCTTGCCTGCCAAGGACGACGTAGTTTGTGCAAGTCAGTGTGAAGGACCCAATGCTCGTGAAGTCCAGAAAGACATGATCAATGGCTGAGCAATTGATGTTTGTTGCAGCCGCGGCGTTTGAAGCTGCGTGCCAGGTGGGGATGCTGCCGGAAGGGCACCGCTCGCGCCGCTTGCACGGGCACAGTTTTCTGGCCAAAGTGCGGGCGAAGTTGCCTGCTACGTGGGCGGCTTTTCCCGGCAGCGAAGTCGGCGATATGCGTGAGCGGCTGGCACAATGCGTTGCGCCGCTCGATTACCGTTATCTCAACGACCTGGTGGAGCAACCAACGGACGAAAATCTGGCTCGCTGGGTGCGTTCTCATCTCGACTTGCCGGACATAGAGCAGGTGGGGATACAGAGCACGCTGCACGAAGGCGTAGAGATCGATGCGAACGACCACGCGCACATATGGCGCCGCTATGTGTTTCAGGCTGCGCACCAATTGCCCAGGGTGCCGCCGGGACACAAGTGCGGTGTCATGCACGGCCACGGATTTGAAGTGATACTGCACGCGGACCAGGACCTGGGGACGAGTCAAATCGGTATCGACTACGACCACCTCGACGAGCTGTGGGCGCCGGTCCACGCCGAGCTCGATCACGCCTGCCTGAACGACATTCCGGGGTTGCAGAACCCGACGAGCGAACTGATCTCAAGCTGGATCTGGGCGCGCATCAAGCCCCGCTTGCCTGAGCTCTCGTGGGTTACGGTGTACGAGACGGCCAGCTGCGGTGCGCACTTTGACGGAACCCACTACCGGATCTGGAAGGAAAGCAGTCTCGACAGCGCGCTTCAGCTCAAGCGGGCGCCCGACGGCGATCCGCGGCGGCGCATTCACGGGCACACCTATACGTTGCGCCTGCATTTGCATGCGCCTTTGGATGAGGTGCTCGGCTGGACCATGGATTTCGGGGACGTGAAGGAAATTTTTACGCCGGTATTCATGCGGCTCGATCATCAGCCGTTGCATGAGATAACCGATCTGGACGACGCGGATGCCGGTAGCCTGGTCCGCTGGATCAAAAAGCAGGCGGCGGGCCCGTTGCCGCAGTTGGACCGCATCGACCTCTACGAGACTCGCGGCTGCGGTGTGATACTTTCGTGGGGCGAGCAAGGCCCGGCGCTCCCGGTCTGAAGACCATGACTTACAGCGTCAAAGAAATTTTTTACACCTTGCAGGGCGAGGGCGCGCAGACCGGGCGTCCGGCGGTATTTTGCCGGTTTACGGGCTGCAATCTGTGGTCGGGCCTGGAGCAGGACCGGGCTACCGCGGTCTGCACGTTCTGCGATACTGATTTTGTCGGTACCGATGGCGAAGGCGGCGGAAAGTTCGGCACCGCGAATGCGCTGGCGGCCGCCGTCGCCAAGTGCTGGCCTGACGGCGACACTTCGGGAAAAAGATTCGTGGTATGCACGGGAGGAGAACCTTTGCTGCAACTCGACAAACCATTGATCGACGCGTTACACGCGAAAGGTTTCGCGGTTGCGGTGGAGACCAATGGCACGCAACCAGCACCGCCGGGGCTCGACTGGATTTGTGTCAGCCCAAAAGCGGAGGCGCCGGTGGTTGTCGAGGGTGGCGATGAACTGAAACTCGTATTCCCGCAGGAGTCGGCGCGGCCGGAGAGATTTGAAGGCCTGCGGTTTCGCCATTTCTTCCTGCAGCCCATGGACGGGCCGGCGCGCGATCACAACACCCGGCTTGCCGTTGAATATTGCAAGGCGTATCCGCAGTGGAGCTTGAGCGTGCAGACGCACAAGGTTCTGGGGATTCCTTAAAACGATTTCAAAAGCTGTCTTAAAAACTGTTTGGAACCGCCGATGAACGCGGATGAACGCAGATAAGCTCAAGGGATTTGACCTTGATTCCGGGAAAAGTCTGGATATATATCGGCGCTAATCGGCGTTCCCCTCAAGTGGGTATTAAAAAGAATTTATCGGCGGTTGCTTGTCGGGGTTGTATTTTTGAGATGAGTTCTAATAAGCTGGATACAGGAGGGGCGTATGGGATCGATACCTGGCCGCAAGGCCGTTTTTGCCGCTGCGCTGTTGCTTGCGCTGCTCTCTGCAAGCGCGCTCGCGCAAACCGCAGCACCCGGCCGCGCTTATCCAGTTAAACCGATACGCCTGGTCGTGCCGTTTCCCGCTGGTGCGTCCAGCGATATCGTTGGCCGCATGCTGGGACAAAAAATTTCCGAGCAACTGGGCGAGCAGGTGGTGCCCGATAATCGCGCCGGCGCTGGCGGCAACCTGGGAATGGCAATCGCGGCCAAGGCGCCTCCCGACGGCTACACGATTGCCATTGCCACTTCGAGCATTGCCGTCAGCCCGTCGTTATATGCGAACCTCGGCTACGACCCGGTGAAGGACCTCGCACCCGTCGCGCGGCTAACGTCGATTCCGAATGTCCTGCTCGTGCATCCGTCGGTGCCGGCGAAGACGCTGAAGCAGTTCATCAGCCTTGCGCGCGCAAATCCCGGCAAACTCAATTTCGGTTCGGGCGGCGCCGGCACTACCAATCATCTCGCCAACGAGCTGCTCAAGCACCTGCAAAAAATCGACATGGTGCATGTGCCTTACAAGGGCGTGACGCAGGCGATGACGGCGATGATGGGCGGCGAAGTGGATGAGGTGGTCATGCCGGTCACGACGGCAATACCGCAGGTGCGGTCAGGGAAGGTGCGCGCGCTGGCGGTGCTCTCCGAAGAGCGCGTCGCCACGCTGCCCGAAGTGCCGACTGGCAAAGAGGCCGGCGTCGAAGGCCTCGTCATGCCGTTGTGGTACGGCATGTTCGCGCCCGCGGCGACGCCGCGCGATATCGTGTCGCGGCTCAATCGCGAACTGGTGAAGGCGTTGGAGTCTCAGGACATACGCGAGAAGCTCACGGCGCAGGGCGTCGAGCCGTGGCCAGGCACGCCGGAGCAGCTGGCAGAATTGCTGCGCGCGGATATCGAGATGTACGGAACTATCGTGCGCAGCGCGCGCCTGCCCCGGCAATAACGGAATCAGCCGGCGTTATTTGAGCGTGGCGGCAATCTGCCTGATCTCTTCCGGCGTGTGTTCGCCGCCCAGAGCGGTACCCGGGAGCAGATATTTGCCCATGGCGGCGAGCGACCCGACGACCACCGGCTCGTAGCCGACGTCGCGCACCAAAGCTGATGCCACTTCGAGCGACTTGGCGTCGTCGCCCGCGATCGGCATGCCGATGCGCACGCTCTGCTTTGACGCCTCGGCCATCCGCGCGTAGCCGATCGCGTTGAAAGCGCGGACGATCCGCGCCCCCGGCAAAAATTCCGCCGACGAGACGCCGGCGCCTTTTTCGCGCGCCGCCACCGCCATGTCGCCGTCGCGCGCGACGATGGGATTGGAAGTGTCGATGATGATCTTGCCCTTGATCAGGTCAGCCAGGTCTTTGCCGACGGACGGGAGTGCCTTGTAAGGTACCGAGATCAGCAGCACGTCGCCGAATGCGGCGGCCTCGCGCGGCGTGCCGGCTTTGGCATTTTTCCCGAGGCTTGCCGCCAGCTTCTTGTCCGCTTCGAGATCGAGCGACGAGAACATCACTTCGTGCCCGGCCTTCACCCAGGCGCCGCCGACCGCGCCGCCGACACGGCCCGAACCGATGATGCCGATTTTCATTTTGCCGGCTATCGCGGCAGCGGCGCGCACTGCCACCGGCAAGCTGCCGAAAGCGAGCGTTATTGCGGCAGCGCCAGCGGTCTTGAGAAATTTGCGGCGGGTTTGCCGGGTGGGGGTGTTTCGTTTCATGGTGTGTCTCCCTTGATTATTGTCGATGTGCCTCAGCGCGAATCAGCCGCACTTGATGCCCAAGAGCTTCTCCAAAAACCGGTCAGGATTCAGTGTAAGGCAGCATTTCACGCATGGCAATGAGCGATGGGGCCGGCGGCAAACTGCGCGTAGTTTGATTTTGCCACTGCGTTAATGCTCATTAAATCACGCGTTGCGCGTGGCAGACAGCGCAGGGAAAAAACGGCAAAGGATGTAGAGTCGGCAGCATCAAATCCATGAGGGGCATCACATGATTACTCGACGCAGGCTGGTCCTGACGCTCGCCACGCCTTTCATGGCAATCGCCCAGCCCAAGCGGCGGATTTACCGCATCGGCGTGCTGGGCCTGAAAGGCGCGCAGCCGGCCGAGCTGGCCATCGAGGTGCCGGCGCAATACGAGCTGGCCATCAACCAGAAAACGGCCAGGGCGCTGGGCGTCAACTTCCCGCCGACGATCCTGTAAAAAGCGGACCGGCTGGCCGGATAAGGGCGCGCCGTGCGCCAACCAAGTAAAATGCGGCAGCGATCCTGCCCATCCGCTTTCCCCGCCAACAGGCAGTAAAAATCAACGCCGGTGCGCCGCCGCGCGATTGAGGTCGCGGCCGCTTGTCTTGCGAAGCCTGATGCCGCTTTATCTGATATTTGCCATCGCGTTTCTCGGGTTTACCTGCATAGCCGCCGCGCGTGTTGTGCTGTCGCTGTATGCGCTCGAACTCGGCGCGCACCCGTTCGCCATCGGCGTGCTGGTCGCGATGTTTTATGCGTGCCCGCTATTGCTGTCATGGCCGATGGGCCGGCTGTCGGACCGGGTCGTGCCGCGCTGGCCGCTGCTGGTCGGGGCGATGTGCGGCGTGTGCGGCATGGCCGTGCCGTATTTCGTGCGCGAATTGTGGGCGCTCTATGTCGCCGCCGCCATGAGCGGGCTTGCCCTGTCGATCCTGCACGTGAACGCCCAGAACCTGGTGGGCATACTGAGCGGCCCGTCCGAGCACATGCGCAACTTCAGCAACTTCAGCATGATGGGCGCGGCGACGAATTTCGTCGGCCCGCTGGTCGCGGGGCTGGCCATCGACCACACCAGCCACGCTATTGCCTGCCTATTCGTGGTTGCCATCTGGCTCATGTCATGCGGACTGATTTTGTGGCGCGGCAAAGTATTGCCGAAAAGCAAACGTCCCACTGGACCCAGGATACACATACGCGAAACTCTGTCCGACCGCCGCATCTGGCGCATGCTGACCACCAGCAGCCTGGCGCAGCTCGGCCCGGATGTATTCCAGTTTTATGTGCCTATCCACGGCCACGCCGTCGGGCTGTCCGCAACTGCCATCGGCGCAGTGCTCTCGGCGTTCGCCGTGGCAACGGTCGCGGTGCGCAGCGTGCTGTCGCGCCTGGTTGGCCGCTTTGGCGACGAGAAGCTGCTCGCTTATTCGTTTTATCTCGGCGGCGCGGCGCTCATCCTGGTGCCGTTTTGCCACAGCGCGCTGTTGCTCACGGTGGTCTCTTTCCTGTTCGGCTGCGGCATGGGTTGTGGCCAGCCGATCACGCTGATGCTGATGTACAGCCAGTCGCCGCCGGGCCGCAGCGGCGAGACGCTGGGCCTGCGCCTCACCGCGAACAATCTGATGCGCGTGCTGGGGCCCGCGGTGTTCGGCGCGGTCGGTTCGGCATTCGGCCTGCTTGCGGTATTCTGGATCAACGCGGTGGTGATGGGCGGGGCCGGCGCGCTCGCGTATCCGAAAAAAGATCTACTGGCGAACCCTGAGACCGGGCCGCAGTAAAACGAGGAGTTGTATCGATGTATAAAAAAATTCTGCAACGCATTTTACCGTTGACCATTGCCGCGTTTGGCACGATGGGCCATGCGCAGAACTACCCGCAAAAACCGATCAGGCTGATCTTGCCGGTGCCGCCCGGCGGCGTCGCGGATGTCATTGCACGACCGCTCGCGCAGAAACTCACGCAGGACCTCGGCCAACCGGTTGTGATGGACCACCGTCCCGGCGCGACCGGCGCGATCGGGTTGGGCCTCGCGGCCAAGGCGGCGCCCGACGGCTACACCCTTTTGTGGGGATCAACCAACACGCTGTGCATGGGCGCTGCGCTCTACGCGAAATCGCCGCCGACCGACGATTACGCCGCGATCACGCCGGTGATCATTTTTCACAACGTGCTCGTCATGCACAACGCGGTGCCGGCCGCGTCGATGGCCGAGCTCATCGCGTTGGCGAAGGCGAAACCGGAAGCGCTCCGGTTTGCATCGTCGGGTGAGGGCAGCACCAATCACCTGACCGCGGCGCTGTTCGAGGCGCTCACCAAAACAAAATTGACGCACATCCCGTACAAAGGCGGCGGGCCTGCCCTGATCGACGTGCTGGGCGGGCACGTCGACGGCATGTTCGCGACGGTACCTTCGGCCGTGACCTATATCAGGGACGGCAGGTTGAAAGCGCTGGTGGTGACCAGCGAAAAGCGCGAGACCGCATTGCCGTCGGTGCCCAGCGCGAAAGAAGCGGGGCTGCCCGGCCTGATCGTGTCGACTTTCAACGGCGTGCTCGCGCCGGCCGGGACGCCGCGCAGCATCGTGAATATGCTCCATGCCGCGATCAAGAAGGCCGCGCAGGCGCCGGACATGGTGGAGCGCTACGCCGCGCAGGCCGCGGAGGTTTACATCACGACGCCGGAACAGTTCGCCACGATGATCCGCAATGACTTTGTGAAATGGGGCAAGTTCGTCAAGGACATCGGTCTGGCGGACAAGAGATGAAGTTGTAGACGGGAATTTCATGGCAACTCTGATCAGAGGCAGGCTCGCTGAGCTGGTGCATGGCATCCGTTACCGGGACCTGCCACCGGAAGTCGTCGTCGCAGCCAAGCGCGTCATTCTCGATACGCTGGCGTGCGCGGTTGGCGCCATCCGCAGCGAACCCGCCGCGATAGTGCGCGGCGTCGCGCGGCAACTCGGCGGCAATGCGGAAGCCACCACCCTGGGCGACGGCGGCAAGACTTCATGCGCACTGGCGACGCTGGTCAACGGCACGCTGATTCGCTATCTCGACAACAACGACTACTACTTCGGGTTGGATTCGGCGCATCCGAGCGGCAATCTTGCGCCGGCACTCGCAGTCGCGGAGAAATGCGGGCGCAGCGGCAGCGACGTCATAGCTGCGCTGGTCGCCACTTATGAAGTCCACCTCAGGCTGTGCGACGTGGTGGGCACTCCGGGAATCTCGGCGCGCGGCTGGCATCCGGGCACCGACATGCAATTTTCGAGCGCAGCACTCGCGGCGCGCTTGCTGAGCGACGATCCGCAAGTGACTGCCAACGCCATCGCAATCGCGGGCAGTCATCACAACACGCTGGCGCAGTCCCAGCGCGGGCATAT
>CAMBSS010000123.1 GCA_945870465.1 Bordetella parapertussis
GCGCCGCGCGCATCAGCGTGATGCCCAGCTTGTCGAGCACGCGCGCCGCCGCGGCATTGGTGTTCGGCGACAGGCTGGGTTGCGCGCAACCATCAAGCACCAGCATCTTTCGCTGGTGCGAACCTGCAGGCCAGGCGCTGGCCGGCGCTGGCGGCGGCACTTTGCGCT
Source organism: Bordetella parapertussis (assembly GCA_945870465.1). Next base: position 169 of record CAMBSS010000123.1, read on the forward strand.
TCAGTGTGCCGAACAGCAACGGCCGTGCCAGTTGTCCCAGCTTGAGCAGCAGCGCAAATCGCGATGCATGCGGAATCACCGCACGCAACGTTTTGCGTATTAGGGATTCTGCCGGGCCGCGGCCGACTTGTTCGTCAACGACCGCGCGGCCGATATCGAGCAGGCGTCCGTATTGAACGCCGGACGGGCAGGTCGTTTCGCACGCGCGGCAGGTCAGGCAGCGGTCGAGATGCAATTGCGTCTTCGCGGTGGCCTGCGCGCCTTCGAGCACCTGCTTGATCAGGTAAATGCGGCCGCGTGGCCCGTCGAGTTCGTCGCCCAGCAATTGATAGGTCGGGCAGGTCGCGGAGCAGAAGCCGCAATGCACGCATTTGCGCAGGATCGAGTCGGCCTCGCGGCCCTGCGGCGTGTCCTTGATGAACTCAGCTAATCTGGTTTGCAACTTAAAAGCCCCAATTCTTTAACCGCAAAGGACGCCAAGGACGCCAAGGAAAACAAAACGCAAATCAATTGATGTAGATAAGCAATGCATCAATGCAGCTTTACCTTTGCGACCTTGGCGTCCTTTGCGGTTCAAGATTTTTTACCAGTCGGAATAGAGACGGCCGGGGTTGAAAATGCCGGCGGGATCGAAAGTGCGTTTGAGATTGCGTTGTATGGTCATCAGCGCGGGCGGCAATGGCTGGAATACGCCGATCGCCTTGTCGCCGCCGCGAAACAGTGTCGCCTGGCCGCCGTTGAATTTTGCGGCGTCGCGCACGGCGCCAGCGTCAACGTCGGTGGCGAGCCAGCGCAGCGCGCCGTTCCATTCCAGCATTTGCGTGCCGGGCAGGTTTAACGGCGGCGTGGTGGATTTCAGCGACAGTCGCCACAATGGCCGTTGCGTATTGAAAAACGCGGCGGATTGTTCGCGGATGTCCTGCCAGTAACGCTGCGCGGCATTTGCTTCGATGCGTTCGCCGCCGAGCGTTTGCGTGGCGGCCGAGACTGCCGCTGATGCGCCCGACAGTCGCACGTACAATTTACCGTCGTGCCAGGCAGTGGCGGAAAGCGGCAAAGGTTTGCCGGCCCATTCGTTCATCAGGGCGATGGCGTCGGCCGCGGTCTGCTCGAAACATAGAGTGGTTTCGGCGACCGGCAGGGGCAGCACCTTGAGCGAGAGTTCGAGCATCACGCCGAGCGTGCCGAGCGAGCCGGCGAGCAGACGCGACACGTCGAAGCCAGCGACGTTTTTCATGACCTGGCCGCCGAAATGCAGGTCGTCGCCTTTGCCGTCAAGCATGCGCACACCGAGGACGGTGTCGCGTGCAGCTCCCGCGTAAGCGCGGCGCGGCCCGGAGAGTCCGGCAGCGATGCAACCTCCCAATGTGGCATGCGGACTAAAGTGCGGCGGCTCGAAAGCGAGCATCTGGCCTTTGTCGCGCAGCGCAGTTTCGATTTCCGCCAGCGGCGTGCCGGCGCGCGCGGTCAGCACGAGTTCGCTCGGTTCGTAATCGATGATGCCGCGATACGCCGCGACGCTCAGCGATTCGCCGCGCCGCGCACCGCCGTAAAAATCCTTGCTGCCGCCGCCGCGGATGCAGAGCGGAGCGCGGTTTTTGGCGGCCTCGCGTATGGTTTCCGACAATTGCTTGAGAGCGGTTTCCATCATCACAATACAATGAGCCGCAAAGACGCGATGGCGCAAAGGTTACGCAAAAAAACAAAATAAAAGAACACCTTTGCGTCTTTGCGCCTTTGCGGTGAGGTTTGACACTATTAGAATCTCGGCAATTCTGGAAATTTCTCTTTCCCCCCATGCACATGCATGCGTCCGAATTCCGCGCAGCGATGCAGGGTCGGCACGGCTTTGCCGGGATTGAGCAGCGCGTGTTCGTCGAAGCAGGCTTTGACGCCGTGGAACATGGTGAGTTCGAGCGGCTTGAACTGGTCGCACATGGCATCTATTTTTTCCACGCCAACGCCGTGTTCACCGGTGATGGTGCCGCCGACTTCGATCGACAGCTTGAGGATTTCGGCGCCGAACTGCTCCGTGCGGTCGAGTTCGCCCGGCTGGTTGGCATCGTAAAGAATCAGCGGATGCAGGTTGCCGTCGCCCGCATGGAACACGTTCATGCAGCGCAGGCCGTACTTGGCGGACAGTTCAGTGATGGCGTTCAACACGCGCGGCAGCGCTTTCTTGGGAATCGTGCCGTCCATGCAGTAGTAGTCGGGCGAGACGCGGCCGGCGGCGGGGAAGGCGGCTTTGCGCCCGGCCCAGAAGCGGTAACGCTCGGCTTCGCTGGTCGAGACGCGCACTTCAGTCGCGCCGCTCGCGTGCATCACCGCTTTCATGCGCTCGATTTCTTCGGCGACTTCCGCATCATTGCCGTCCGACTCGCACAACAGGATGGCGGCGGCATCGAGCGGATAACCTGCGTTGACGAACGGCTCCACCGCGCCGGTGGTGATCTTATCCATCATTTCGAGGCCGGCGGGAATGATGCCGGCGGCGATGATATTGGCGACTGCCTGGCCGGCTTTGCCGACATCGTCGAACGCGGCGAGTATGCATTGCGCGCGTTCGGGTTTCGGCAGCAGCTTGACCGTGACTTCTGTAATCACGGCGAGCAGGCCTTCCGAGCCGGTGATGAGCGCCAGCAGGTCGTAGCCTGCGGAGTCGAGACCGTCGCAGCCGATTTCAAGCAGTTCGCCTTCTATCGTCCACGCGCGGACCTTCATGATGTTGTGCACCGTGAGCCCGTACTTGAGGCAGTGCATGCCGCCGGAATTTTCGGCGACATTGCCGCCGATCGAGCACGCGATCTGGCTCGAAGGGTCGGGCGCGTAATAAAGCCCGTACTGCGCAACGGCTTCCGAGATGGCGAGATTGCGCACGCCGGGCTGCAGGCGCGCCGTGCGTGCGGCGGGATCGATGTCGAGGATGCGCATGAAGCGCGCGAGCGACAGCAGCACGCCGTCGCCGGGCGGCAGCGCGCCGCCGGACAGCCCGGTGCCGGCGCCGCGGGCGACGACCGGCACGCGCAGCGCATGGCAGGTTTTGAGTATGCGCTGTACCTCGGCCTCGGTTTCGGGCAGCGTGACCACCATGGGTAACTGGCGGTAGGCGGAAAGGCCGTCGCATTCGTACGGTTGCACGTCTTCGCGTTCGTACAGCAGCGCGCGCGCCGGCAAAAATTCGGCGAGCGCAGCGACGACCGCGCGTTGGCGGACGGCGTCTATCTGTGGGCGGACGGCGACGGTATTCATGGGGTCAAGGCAAGCCCTGCAATCGACCGGCCCATTCTAGCAAACGGCAGGGGAGACAGCCCGGTTTTGCTGCTGCGCATTTAGCGGAGCGTGGGATATACTCGAACCGTACATATCTCGCCGTGGCGGCATTCTGGGAGAGCATGCAATGCGCAAATTGATGGCAGTTATTGCAACGTTGGGCCTTCTCGTCGCAGCGCCGGCGTTTGCACAGCAATATCCCGCCAAGACTATCCGGTTGATCGTGCCTTTTGTCGCGGGCGGCTCGGCCGACGTGCTGGGCCGCGTCCTCGCCCAGCGCCTGACCCAGCAGTACGGACAGCAGATGGTAGTCGAGAACCGTCCCGGCTCGGGTGGGCACGTCGGCGCGGAAGCGGCGGCACGCGCAGCTCCCGACGGTCACACCATCGTGCTTGGCACCATTGGCATCCACGCCGCCTACACGATTTATTCCAAGCTCGGCTACGACCCGGCGCGCGACCTGCAGGCAGTGGCGATGTACGTGGACGTGCCGTGCATCCTGATCGTGCATCCATCGGTGCCGGTAAAAAACGTCAAGGAGTTCATCGCGCTCGCGCAGAAAAACCCGGGACGGCTCAACTTCGGCACGGCGGGCAGCGGCTCGTCGACGCACATGGTCGGCGAATGGTTCAAGCTCGTCACCGGCGTAAACCTTACGCACGTGCCGTACAAAGGCAGCGCGCAAGCGATGCAGGATTTGCTGGGCGGCCAGATCGAGCTGATGTTCGAGAATTTGCCGACGGCGATTGCGCAAATCAGGGCGGGCAAGGTGCGCGCGCTCGGCATGACCAGCAGGGAGCGCAGTCCGAGCATGCCCGAGGTCCCGACTGTTGCAGAGGCTGGTGTGCCTGGGTTCGAGGCGACTGCATGGTTCACCATCGCGGCACCCGCCAAAGTGCCTGCCGACATCATCCGCAAGCTCAATACCGATATGAATACCTTCCTGAAAGCGCCGGAAATGCAGCAGCGCTGGGTCGAAATGGGGGTGGTGCCGCTGGGCGGCGCGCCAGCCGACGCGGAAAAATTCTTTGTGTCCGAGCGCGAGAAGTGGAACAAGGTCATCAAAGCCGCGGGCATTCGCGGTGATTGAGCAACGGATTGGCGTGGATGGGTGAAGGGGTGAAAACTCTCTCTCCCCATCACCGGGCAGAGGGTAAGGGTAAGGGTAAGGGTAAGGGTAAGGGTAAGGGTAAGGGGATTCACTCATTCACCCCCTCACTCTTTCACGCGCTTCAATAACGAGTTGTTGTTTGGGAGGTTTGAGATGATATTCAGGCCGATACGTTGTTACGGCACGGCGCTTGCATTGCTGGCGGGCGCGCTCTTATGCGCGCCCGCGTTCGCGCAGCCGTTTCCGAGCAAACCGCTCCGGTTGGTCGTGCCGTACGCGCCCGGCGGCGTGGCCGACCTGATGAGTCGCATCCTCGCGCAAAGGCTCGGCACTCTGTACAACCAGCAGGTCATCGTCGATAACCGTGCGGGCTCGGGCGGGCATATCGGCGCGGAGTTCACCCTCAAGTCAGCGCCCGACGGCTACACCATCATGTTCGGCACCACTACGCACAATGCCGCGTATGCGATGTATTCGAAGCTGGCGTACGATCCGGCGAAGGACCTGCAGCCCGTAATACTCGTCGCCGAAATCCAGGGCGTGCTGGTCGTCCACCCGTCGTTGCCGACGCGCACGGTGAAGGAATTCCTGGCACTAGCGAAGGCACGTCCGGGCGAACTCAATTACGGTTCCGCGGGTGCCGGTTCGGCGACTCACATCGCCGCCGAGTTGTTCAAAGCGCTCGCCAAGGTGAACCTAACGCACATTCCCTATAAGGGCAGCGGTCCCGCGATGACCGACCTGATCGGCGGCCAGATCCAGTTGATGTTCGAGAACGTGCCAACCGCGCTGCCTTTCATCAAGGCCGGCAAGATACGCGCGCTGGGTGTGACAAGTAAACAGCGCGCATCGACTTTGCCCGACGTGCCGCCGATTGCGGATTCCGGCGTGCCGGGCTACGAAGCGGTGCCGTATTACACGATTTCGGTTTCGGCCAAAGTGCCGCACGATATCGTGGTCAAACTCAACGCCGATCTCGATACCGTGCTCAAGCTGCCGGAGATGGCGCCGCGTTGGGCCGAGCTCGGCATCACTCCGCTGGGCGGTCCGCAAGAAGCGGCCATCAAGCGCAATGCAATCGAAACCGAAACGTGGACCAAGGTCATCAAGTCGGCCGGTATCAGGGCCGACTAAGTTCAAACAGGAGAAAGCAATGGCAACATCGAAATTCAACGCCGTCACCCTCGAAATGCTGTGGACGCGGCTGATATCCATTACCGACGAGGCCGCCGCGGCGCTGGTGCGCACGTCATTTTCGACGGTGGTGCGCGAATCGAACGACTTTGCGTGCGTATTGACCGACGAACATGGACTCTCGCTCGCGCAGGCGACCGACAGCATTCCGTCTTTCATCGGCACCGTGCCGCGCACCATCGTGCACTTCCTCAAGGAATATCCGCCGAGTGAGTTGAAGCCCGGCGACATCCTGATCACCAACGATATCTGGCTCGGCACCGGCCATCTGCCGGACATCACTGTCGCGAAACCGATCTTTCACGGCAAGCGCATCGTCGGTTTTGCCGGCTCGGTCGCGCACTCGCCGGATATTGGTGGCCGCATACGCTCGCCCGATGCCCGCGACGTCTACGAGGAGGGGTTGCAGATTCCGATCATGAAGGCCTTGAGCGCCGGCAAGATCGACCCCACGCTGGAGCGCATCATCCGCAAAAACGTGCGCGTGCCCGACCAGGTGATGGGCGACCTTTACGCGCAATTCACGGCGCTCACGCTGATGGAACACCGCGTGATGTCTCTGCTGAAAGAGCACAAGTTGAAATCGCTCGCGGAACTCGGGCGCGAAATCCATGCGCGTTCGGAGAAGGCCATGCGCGCGGCCATCCGCAAGGTGCCGAACGGCGTGTACAAGCAGACCGCGTTGAGCGACGGCATCGCTGAGCCGATCAAGCTGGAAATGGAGCTGACGGTCAAGGACGATTCCATCGAAATCGATTTCGAAGGCACCGCGCCGCAGGTCATGCGCGCGATCAACGTCTGCATGGCTTACACGATTGCGTACACATCGTTTGGCGTGAAAGCCGTATTGGCGCCGCATATTCCGAACAACGAAGGGGTGTTGCGGCCGATCAAGATCAAGGCGCCATATGGCTCGATTGCCAACTCCAAACCGCCTGCCGCGGGTGGAGCGCGCGCGCTGATTGGGCACTTCTTTCCAATGATGGTGATACAGGCGCTATCGAAGGCCCTGCCGGAGAAAGTGGTCGCAACTGTCGGTTCGCCGCTGTGGTGCATCAATGCAACCGGGCATCGCGCGGATGGCTCGCCGTTCGCCAATATGTTCTTTACCAATGGCGGCTATGGCGCGGCACACGGACGCGACGGCGCGCATGTATTGTCGTGGCCGAGTAACGTGTCGTCGACACCGGTCGAAATGATCGAGCAGCTGGTCCCGCTCAAAGTGCATTACCGGCGTTTTCGCACTGACAGCGGCGGCAACGGCGAATTCCGCGGCGGCAACGGCCAGGAGGTCTTGTTCGAAAGCCTCGCGCCGGGTCCGGTGACGGTGGCGTTTCTCGCCGAGCGCACGCGCCCCGAAACGGCACCGGCCGGCATCGCGGGCGGCGAGGCGGGTGCCTGCGGTGAACTCATCATCGACGGTAAGCCGGTTAATCCCAAGTCACAGCATTACATCGAGCAGGGCGGCACGGTATTGATACGCACGCCGGCAGGCGGCGGTTACGGGCGTGCCGCGAAACGCGAGCAGGCGCGCATCGCAGAGGACCGCGGCGAGGGTTATGTGACCTGATAGCCTTGCTTAAGTCCGTTCGTGCTGATGTATAGAAGCACGCAAGAATATATGTCGGGCGAGAGCGTTCACCCTTCGATACCTCAGGGCGAACGGTGATGGACTCAATCGAAATCAACCAAAAATAACTGGAACGAATTTCATGGCGGAATACGCATTAGGTTTGGATATCGGCGGCACTTTCACAGACATCGTGGTCTACGATCAAAGCGGCGCGGTGTCGTACAGCCACAAGGAACTGACGACGCCCGAAGCGCCCTACCGCGGCGTCGTCGCCGGCATCAAGCGGTTGTTCGAGACGGAACGCCTCGCTTACCGCGATGTGACGCGCATGGTGCACGCAACGACGTTGTTCACCAACGCGCTGATCGAGCGCAAAGGCGCGCCGACCGGGCTCATTACGACGGAAGGTTTTCGCGACACGCTGGAAATGCGGCGCGAGCACAAGTACGAGCTTTACGATTTGTTCATCGAACTGCCGGAACCGCTGGTGCCGCGGCGCTGGCGTCTCGAAGTGCCCGAGCGCATGGGGCCCGACGGCAAGGTGCAGCTTGCACTTGACGAAGCGGCATTGATCGAAAGAGTGCGCAGTCTTGTCAATGACGGCGTGCAATCGCTGGCGATCGCTTTCCTGCATGCATACGCGAATCCGCTGCACGAGCGGCGCGCAGGCAAACTCATCCAGGCCGGGTTTCCGCAACTGCCGGTGTCGCTCTCATCCGACGTTTCGCCGCAGATCCGCGAGTACGAGCGCACGTCGACTACTGTCGTCAACGCCTACATCAAGCCGCTTGCAGAAAGTTATCTCGACCTGCTGGCGACCGAAATCGCCAAGCTTGGCATCAAGGCGCCGCTGTTCATGATGTTGTCCAACGGCGGGTTGACTCATATTGCCGAAGCCAAGCGCGTGCCGGTGCAAATGCTCGAATCAGGTCCGGCAGCGGGTGCGCTGGCCGGCGCCTTGTTCGGCAAGCGCTCGAAAATCGACGACGTGCTCGCCTTCGACATGGGCGGCACTACCGCCAAGCTGGCAATGGTAGAGGACGGCGAACCGCTGATCGCTTATCAATTCGAAGCAAGCCGCGCCAAGCGTTTCGCCGAAGGCAGCGGGCTGCCGATCAATATTTCCACCATAGAGCTGATTGAAATCGGGGCGGGCGGCGGTTCCATCGCCGATATTGATACGCTGGGGCTGCTGAAAGTCGGGCCGCGCAGTGCGGGCGCGATGCCGGGGCCGGCGTGCTACGGGCGCGGCGGGGTGCATCCGACCGTGACCGATGCGAACCTCGTGCTGGGCTTTCTCGATGCATCGACGTTCGCCGGTGGTACCGTGAACATAGATCGCGCAAAGGCCGAAGCGGCAATCAAGCCGCTCGCGGAGAAGTCGAGCCTGTCCGTGGCCGAGCTCGCGTGGGGCATACATTCGGTGGTCAACGAAAACATGGCGGCGGCGGCGCGTGTGCACGTCGCCGAACGCGGTCATCACGCGAGTCAATTCGCTTTGCTGGCGACCGGCGGCGGTGGTCCGCTGCATGGCTGCGAAGTCGCGAAACGGCTCGGGATTTCCAAAGTAATCTGTCCGCCGAGCGCGGGCGTGGCATCGGCGTTGGGGCTGTTGATGGCGCCGGCACGCGTTGACCGCGTGGCGACGCTCGCGCGCAAAATGAACGAACTCGACTGGGGTGCTTTCGAGCGCGCGTTTCAGGTGATTGAAAAGGAAGCGCAGAATGTCATCGCGGAAACATTACTCGGCAAAAGCAAAGTCACGGTCGTGCGCGCCGCCGACTTGCGGTTCGTGGGGCAGGGCTTCGAAATCGTGACGGCGCTGCCCAAGGGGCCTTACACGCAGAAATCGCTGGCAGGCATACGCGCGGCGTTTCTTGCCGAATACAAACGCATCTTTCAGCAGGTGCCGCCAGGCGGCGAAATGGAAGTCATCAATATCCGCGTCGCATTGACGGCGCCTATCGGGCGCGCCGCGCTGAAAGTCGAAGGCGGCAAGGGTGCGGCATCTGCTGCGCTCAAGGGCAAACGCAAAGCGTGGCTCGCCGACCGCAACAAGTTCGCAGATATGCCGGTCTACGACCGCTACGCCTTGCCGGTGGGCGCGGCAGTGAAGGGGCCTGCCATCATCGAAGAGGCTTCGTCGACCATGATAGTGCCGCCAGGCGCGCGGGCGCGCGTCGACCGTGCCGGCAACCTGTTGGTCGATCTCGGTAAATGATCACGCTTAATACGAAAAGTGAACGCATCATCGCGCGCACCGACGGCGCGATTGGCTGGATGATTTTTAATAATCCCGCCAAGCACAACGCGATTTCGATGGATATGGCCGAAGCGGTGCCGGCGGTGATGCGCGATTTCGAAAACGATCCGGCGATCAGGGTCGTCGTCGTCGCGGGTTCTGGCGAAAAAGCGTTTGCCGCGGGCTCGGACATTTCGGGTTTCGAGTCGGTACGCGCCGACCCGCAGAAAAACCGCCACTACAACGACGTCAACGAGGCGTCGTACAACGCAGTGTATGAATGCAGTAAACCGACCATTGCGATGATCCGGGGCTATTGCATAGGCGGCGGACTCGATTTCGCAACGAGCTGCGACGTGCGGTTTTGCTCCGACAACGCAGTGTTCGCGGTGCCGGCCGGTAAGCTGGGCCTCGGTTACGGCCACGAAGGCATATTGCGTTTCGGACGCGTGATGGGATTGATGCGCGCGCGCGACCTGTTTCTGTCCGGACGTCGGTTGGGCGCTGACGAAGCGCTGCGGCTGGGACTGGTGCATCGCGTGATCGCGCTTGCCGAGCTTGAAGCCGAAACGACGGCATACGCGCAGACGATTGCGGACAATGCGCCGCTTACCCTGGCTGCCATCAAGCGTGCATTCCTGGAATACGAAAAAGATCCGGCGATGCGGAATCTGACGAGCGCGCAGTCCATGATAGACAAGTGCTTTCGCAGCAAGGATTATGTCGAAGGCCGCGCCGCGTTCGCGGCCAAGCGCAAGCCGCAATTCAAAGGCGAGTAATGAGCAGCGCCAAACCGCGGCAAGGGCCGCTCGCGCGTTTCAAGGTGATCGATCTCACGCGCGTGCGCTCCGGCCCCACCGCAGTGCGCCAGTTCGCCGATTGGGGCGCGGACGTGGTCCGCATCGAGTCGCCACCGGAATTGCATTTGTCTGACGGCTGGGGTGGTCCGCGCGACGGGCCCGATTTCCAGAACCTGCAGCGCAACAAACGTTCTCTCACGCTCAATTTCAAAGACCCCGACGGGCTGGCGATTTTCCGCAAGCTCACCGACCGCGCCGACGTGGTGGCGGAAAACTTTCGTCCCGACGTGAAGTTCCGGCTTGGCATTGATTACGCGACGTTGAAGCAAACCAATCCGAGCCTCGTGTATGCGAGCATTTCCGGTTTCGGCCAGGACGGACCGTACGCGAAGCGTGCAGGCTTCGACCAGATCGCGCAGGGTATGGGCGGCTTCATGTCGATCACCGGCGAAGCGGGCCGCGGGCCGATGCGCGCCGGGATCGCGGTCGCGGATTCCGCGGCCGGACTCTACTGCGCGCTCGGCGTGATGACGGCATTGCTTGAGCGTGAAAGTTCGGGCGAAGGGCAGTGGGTGCAGGTGAGCCTGCTGCAGGCGATGATTGCGCTGCTCGATTTCCAGGCCGCGCGCTGGCTGGTCTCGCATGAAGTGCCGGGGCAGACCGGCAACGACCATCCGACTTCGATCCCGACCGGCGTCTTCCCGACGCGCGACGGCCACATCAATATAGCGGCGGGCGAGCAGGCGATGTGGGAGAGGCTGTGCCGCGCACTGGGTGCCGAAAAGCTGCTGAAGGAAGTTGATTTCTCGACCGGCGAACTGCGCTCGCAGAACCGCGCGGCGTGCAACCGCGCGCTGTCCGAATTCACTGCGACACGAACGTCCGCCGCATGGCTGCAGATATTCGAACCGGCCGGCGTGGCGGCGGGTCCGATCTACAGGATGGACGAGGTGTTTGCCGATCCGCAGGTGCAGCATTTGAACATGGCGGTGCCGGTCAAGCATCCGCTGGCGGGCGATATTGAACTCGTCGGCCAGCCCTTCACGCTCACGCGCACGCCAAGCGAAATACGCAGCACGCCGCCGCAATGCGGCGAGCACACGGACGAAATCCTGCGCGAACTCGGATATCGTGACGCTGAAATTTCTGACCTGCGCAAACGACTGGTGATCTGACTATGACCTATAGCCGGGACAACCCGAGCGCGAAGTACCGGCAGATGGTCGCCCTTTACTGCGAGCTGCATACCAAGGGCGAGCAGGTGCTGGGCTTGACGTCGGACGAGACCTATCCCGGCGTCAACCTGCTGCCGCATACCAGGCGCATCAAGGACCTGATCGACCAGACGGGCGCGCGCACCGTGCTCGATTATGGCTGCGGCAAAGGCTATCAGTACGATCTGCCAAACGTAGAGATACCGGGAGCAGGCAGGCGCGACAGCGTAATCGATTACTGGGACATCGACGAAGTGCGTTGCTACGATCCCTGTTATGAGGCCTGCTGCCAATTGCCGGAAGGCAAGTTCGACGGCGTCATTTCAACCGACGTGCTGGAACACTGCATTGAAGAAGACATTCCGTGGATAGTGGCGGAAATGTTCGCTTACGCCAACCGCTTCGTGTTCGCGGCGATTGCGTGCTATCCGGCCAAGACGACTTTGCCGAACGGCGAGAATGCCCACGCGACAGTTCGTCCGATAGATTGGTGGAAACAGGTTTTTACCGACGCCGGCAACAAGCATCCGGAAGTGATGTGGAAGTTGTTCGTCGAGGAGCACTGAGCGGCAGCACTTGGCACTGCGCGGAAAATCTACAGCCGCACGACCTTGCCGGGATTGAACAGATTGTCCGGATCGAGTGCGTGCTTGATTGAGCGCATCACTGAAACCGCGTCGCCGTGCTCGGCATCCAGAAAGTCCAGCTTGCCGACGCCGATGCCGTGTTCGCCGGTCGAAGTGCCGCCCATCGCGAGAGCGCGCATGACGACGCGGTGATTGATGGCTTCGGCCTCATCGAGGTCGGCCTGGTTCTTGGCGTCGACCAGGATCACCAGATGGAAATTGCCGTCGCCGACGTGGCCGAAGAGGGCTATCGGCATCGAGGCTTTGGCGATATCTGCATTCGTTGCGGCAATACATTCCGCGAGTCGAGACACGGGTACGCAAACGTCGGTTGCCACGCCGCGGTTCCCCGGGCGCAACTGCATGCACGCGAGATAGGCGTCGTGGCGCGCCTGCCATAGCCGGGTGCGTTCTTCCTGGCGCGTTGACCATTCGAAATCAAGCCCGCCGTTTTCGCTGGCGATGGCCTGCACCGTTTTCGCCTGTTCTTCCACGCTGGCCGGGGTGCCGTGAAATTCGCA
>CAMBSS010000124.1 GCA_945870465.1 Bordetella parapertussis
ACTCCGCAGGCTGCCGTCACTACCGCCTAAAACCATATGCAACCGCCGACAACCGCAGATGAACGCAGATAAAGCCTTGAAGAACCTGACGATTGATATCAAATACCGGGACATTCCGATGCACTGGTCTTACAGATGCATTACGCAAATCTTCATTTGATCCAATCGGCGTTTATCTGCGTCTATCGGCGGTTACAACCAAGACTTTTGAGGAATAGATATGGCCAATGAACTGATCCTGATCGTCGAAGACAACGAAAAAAACCGCAAGCTGGTGCGCGATATCCTGCAGTTCAAGGGCTACCAGTTGCTGGAGTCTGAAACCGCCGAGGAAGGCATCCGGCTGGCGAAAGAGAAAAAGCCGGCGCTGATACTGATGGACTTTCATCTGCCGGGCATGAACGGCATCGAGGCATTCAAGGTGCTGCGCGCGGATCCGGAGACGAAATCGATACCGATCATCGCGGTCACCGCGTCTGCCATGACCGAGGATCGAAAAAGAATGATGGACGCCGGATTTGACGGCCTGCAGACCAAGCCGATCAACGTCAAGGAATTTCTCGAAACTGTCGCGGCCACGCTGAAAAAGCACGCAGGTGCGGCGTGACCGAAACCGCCAAAATCCTCGTGGTCGACGACACGCCTCTCAACGTGAAGATGCTGCTCGACGTCCTCACGTACAAAGGCTATGCGGTGGTGACCGCGGGTTCCGGCGCGGAAGCGCTGGTAAAAGTCGAAGCCGAGAAACCGGATCTGGTATTGCTCGACGTCATGATGCCGGGCATGAACGGCTACGAAACCTGCCAGAAAATCCGCGCCAATCCCGCCACGCAGCTGCTGCCGGTCGTCATGGTGACGGCGCTCGATCCCGCGCAGGAGCGCGTCAAGGGCATCGAAGCGGGGGCCGACGATTTCCTGACCAAGCCGATCAACCAGCCGGAACTGCTGGCGCGCGTTAAATCGCTGCTGCGGGTCAAGGGCCTCAACGATACGGTGCAGGCGCAAGCCACCCAGCTTGCCGATTGGAACAGGAAGCTCGAAGAGCGCGTGCAGGAGCAGGTCAGCCAGCTCGACCGCCTCGGCCGCCTGAAAAATTTCTTCTCGCCGCAACTCGCCGAATCCATCGTCAGCGGCGGGGGCGAAGACCTCCTGAAAACCCACCGGCGCGAAGTGGTCGTGGTGTTTCTCGACATGCGCGGCTTTACCGCGTTCACCGACAGCAACGAGCCCGAGGAGGTCATGGGCGTGCTCTCGGAATACCATAAAGTGATGGGGCCGCTCATCCTCGCGCACGAAGGCACGCTGGAGCGCTTCGTCGGCGACGGCATGATGATATTCTTCAACGACCCGATCAAGCTAGAAAACCCGACCCTGAACGCGGTCAAAATGGCGCTCGCGATGCAGGAGCAATTCACGCCGCTGCGCGCAGCGTGGAAAAAACGCGGCTACGACCTTGATCTCGGCATCGGCTTCGTGCAAGGCTACGCGACGCTCGGCGCGATTGGCTACGAGGGACGCTGGGACTACGCGTGCATCGGCAGCGTCACCAACCTTGCCGCGCGATTATGCAGCGAAGCCAAAGGCGGACAGATATTGACCAACCAGAAAACGCTGGCGCGCATCGAAGATGCCGTCGAATCGGCGCCACTCGGCGAATTGACGCTGAAAGGCATTGCGCTACCGGTGCAGGCGCTTAATGTCACGGGGTTTAAGTGAAGCGGCGATGGGTGATAGGCGATGGGCGATAAGCAGGATCTGCGGGACTATGCGTGAGATCGGTTTTACCCATTACCCATCGCTCATTGCTCATCACTTGTTACTGCTCACGCATCACTGAAATACGAGGCTACTTCTTGCGCCGCTGCTCTCCGGAACGCGCATCGAGCAGCTTTTCGCTGGTCTCGCGCACGAGCGTGCTCATGCCGTGCAGGAGGCCGAACGAAAGCTCGGGGTAGCTCGCAATCAGGCCATGCAGCTTCAGTTTGTCGAGATACAGCAGTTGCGAGTCTTCGACGACGTGGGCGGTGGCGGACCGCGGTAAGCCGTCGAGCGGGCCCATCTCGCCGAAGCAGCCGCCCGCCTCCACGAGGCTGACGAAATCCTCGACTTTGGCGTCGGGATTGATCGAGATGCCGATCTTGCCGGTCAGGACGATGTACATGCGGTCGCTCGGATCGTTGATCTCGAACACGCGCTCGCCCTTGAAGTAGGCCTCCTCCTGCATTTCCTCGACCACCACGCGGAGATCGTCCGTCGCGACTTCCGAGAAAATCTTCGTGCGCTTCAATATAACGATACGGTCAAAGAAATCTGCCATGCTCTCCCTATCCCGCGGCGGGTGCTGCCGCGCATTCTGCTTTCAGCGCTTGTTCTGCGCACTCTTTCAGCCAGCAGTCTACATGATTGGCGCACCACTCAAGCGCATCGGCCGCGCGTTTAAAACTCACCGTGCCCGGCACGATGTCCACCACTGCAGTGCTGTCGCTCGCCAGCAGCAGCATTTGGCCCAGCTGCGCGCCCAGCGCGCTGTTGGCGATATTCGTCAGCGCCTCGCGCGCACGCGCAACCTGCCGCTTGTCCTTGCTCTTCAGCGCTATGTACACGATGCGGATGCTGTGGCTGTCGCCGAGGTTTTCCATCGCCAGCAACGCGACTTCGAGTGTCTGCGTAAAACGCTCGGCAAGAACGATTTTCATCAGCATCCAGCCGGCGTCAGCGCGTGTCGTGTCTGTTTCCAGCACGCGCAGGGCCTGCACCATCGCGGCCGCGTCCTTCAGCTTGCGCCCGGCAAAATCCTCGAACGGCTGGCGCTGCACGCCCTGGCGCGACAAATAGGCGAGTACTTGCTGCTGCTGGCGCGGCGGCGCGCAATCTTCGTTCAGCCATGCAAACAGCCGCGCGGGCAAATCTTCTATGCATTCATCCAGTACACCCAGCGCCGCTTCGACCACGTTCGGGTGGCGGTCGGTCAACGCCGCGAAAGCCAGCCGCTCGCGGTCAGCCGCCGGCAGCAGGCGGTAGCATTCGACGCACGCTACGCGCATCTCCTGGCCGGGCGATTTGGCGAGCACTTCAAGCAACGCCGTCAGGCGCGCGTCCGCCTGCAACGCGCCCCGGCGTAATGCGGCGAGCGCGCCCTTTTTAACGGCGTCATCTGCGTGTTCGAGCAGGCCGCACAGCAGCGGCAGAAACGATGCCGGCATCGCGAGTCTTTGCCCGAGGTAGAGCCCGGCAAAAATGGAGGAAGTGCCCTGATCCGCGAGCAACGCCTGCCAGCGCTGCACGGCCATTTCTCGCTGGTCTTCGAGACCATAGCTCATGACGCCGAGAACGCCGCACGCAATGAGGCGCGGGTTACCGGAAGCGAAACACGGTTCGATCTGCTCCTGCATGCGCGGGTCTTTGGCTTCGAAGCGGGTCGACAGCACGGTCGCGCGCTCATGGGCGTCGCCGCGTTCGCGTTCCGATTCCAGCCGGTGCAACAGTTCTTCGGGCAGCTTGGGTCCGATCAGGCGCACCAGTTGATCGCATACCGGCGCGCTGGCATGCTGCATGCGTTCGAAAATAATGTCCGGTGCCTTCTCGGGAAAGGTATTCGCCAGCATGCGCGCATAAGTGAGGCAGATCTGCTCGTCCTGGTGTTTCACGCCGTCGACCAGGCGGGCGAACAATTCCGGGTCGGCCGTAGTGCCTATCGTGCCCAGACCTTCGCTCGGCAGAAAGAGCCTCTCCTTCAGCGTCGACAGCAAAGCCTCGACGTACGCGCGGTTGGTCTTGACGCTGAAATACAGATACAGCGCACCCGCGATGACGCCGGCGGTCAGGTAGGAATAAGGCGCGTGCCATTTTTTCAGCATCTGCAGCACGAGGCCGACGAATATATAACCGCATGGCAACACCAGCATGAGCGACAGCGCGCGCGCCCTGCCCTGCATGTAGTCGGGCAAGGCATCGAAAAGCAGCGAGCGCGACGGATTGCGCATCGATGGCAGCAGCACGCGCCTGTTCATGGTGCTTACCAGTGCGGAGGGAACGTTGAAGAACGCGATCATGGCGCCAAAACACATCAGCGTGGTCGATGGGAAAACCAGGTTGATCGCGCGCACGCCAAACAGATTGATGACCTTGCTGGAAAAGAATATCTGCACCAGCACGGTGACCGCGCTCGACACTATGGTCAGCACGCCGAAGAGCACGGCCAGTTCCGCTTCGCTCTTGAAGTTCGCGTTATAAACCGCAAACGCCGCGTAGCCCAGGCAATTCAACGCGACCACCATGAAAAACACCGCCAGCGACGAATACAGCAGCAGCTTCGAGCGGCGCGCGAATTTAAGTCCCTGGGTGACCTGCTCGATGGTGCGCTTCAGCCCGCCGCCGCGCCGGCCGGGCGCAAAAAATGGCGACACTCCCACGCTGCGATGGCGCGTCACGACGATAATGACGGCGATCGCGGCGAGCCCGCTCCACACCAGCACCAGGCCCTGCACGCCGATAAAAGACGTCATCGTCAGGATGAGGCCGCCCGCAACCTCGCCCAGTTGCAGGCCGGCCATGGTCATCGGCAGCAATCGCTTGCTTTGTTCGTTGTCGAAATTGGCGCTGAAATAGAGCGACGCGTGCATGACCAGCAGTTCGGAGCTGATTTCGAACAGCAGGTAGTACAGCGGGTAGGCCACCGTGTCGAGGTTCGAAAGCATCAGATACCAGTTGCCGACCAGCATCACCGCCAGAGCGCCCAACAATATTTTGAAAGTTCGCTCGGGCGCGAGGCGGTCCGCGTAGGCCGCGTAGACGGTGCTCACGGTGGCCATCAGCACGCCGAGCCCGAGATACATATAGGGCAGGTACTGGATGCCGAAGCGTTTCAGGAACAACGCGTCAGCGGTGCCGCGCCCGATGGCAAGGCCGGCGCTGATCACCAGAAATAGGCAGAAGAAATAGCCGAGACGCGGCCATTCCGCCTTTTTAACCATCAGCAACTTAGCCATGCAGGAAGAAAATGATAGTGTATTTTTATGCGGGCCGCGGGGAGGGTTGATTATCCACACTCGCATTGAGAATTACAACTGCATAAGCGCAAATAACGCGTTGAAACAAGGCTGAAACAACATGCGAAGGGAAATGCCAGGGGAATATTCGCGGCTTGGCCGGCTCCACGGGTGGATTGCGGTGCTGCTGCTCTGGCCGGCCGTCGCGGGCGCCGCCCAGCGGCATGGAAACCGTCGCGAAATGTCGAAATCCTGGTCGACGTCGACCGCAGCGCGCAGACTTTACAAGTGGACAGCCGCGAGTTCGCCGGATTTCTCGCGGCGCCAGGCCCGCACCTGCGCTTGATGCAATCGGGACTCGGACTGGCCAGGTAGCCGGCCGTAGTATCATCGCGTTTTTCCGCATATTCCCAAGGACGCACCGACATGAAGCCTTTCGACTGGCAGTTCCCCTACCCTTCGCAACGCATGCCGATACTCGCGCGCAATTGCGTCGCGACATCGCAGCCCCTCGCCGCCCAGGCGGGGCTGCGCATGCTGATGAAAGGGGGCAGCGCCGTCGATGCCGTGCTGGCCACCGCGATTGCGCTGACCGTGCTCGAACCCACGAGCAACGGCATCGGCTCCGATGCGTTCGCCATTTTGTGGGACGGCAAGAAATTACAGGGGCTCAACGCGTCTGGCCGCTCGCCCGCGGCGTGGACCCCGGATCGCTTCAAAGGCCTCGACGCGATGCCGCAGCGCGGCTGGGATTCCGTCACCGTGCCCGGCGCAGTCTCCGCGTGGGTCGAACTGTCCAAAAAATACGGCAAGCTGCCGTTCGCGGATCTATTCGAGCCGGCGATAGAGTATGCCGCCAAAGGTTTCATGGTCTCCCCGACCATCGCGCGCCTGTGGGAAAAGCAGGTACCCGATCTCAAGTCGCAACCGGGCTACGCCGAAGCTTTCATGCCCAAGGGACGCGCGCCGCTGCCCGGCGAGACTTTCGTGTTTCCCGATCAGGCGCGCACGCTGCAACGCATCGCCGAAACGAAGGGCGAAGCTTTCTACAAAGGCGACCTCGCCGAAAAAATCGTCGCCCATGCCAGGCAGAACGGCGGCGCGATGACCATGGACGACCTTGCAGCCCACCAGGTGGACTGGGTCGAACCGATCGGACAAAAGTACCGCGGTTACACGCTGCACGAGATTCCGCCCAACGGTCAGGGCATAGGCGCGCTGATATCTCTCGGCATCCTCGAAAACATCGACATGGGTGCGCTCGCTGTGGATTCGGCCGACAGCGTGCACGTGCAGCTCGAAGCGATGAAGCTCGCGTTCGCCGACATCTACGAATACGTGTCCGATCCCGCGACGATGCGCGTGACGCCGGCGCAAATGCTGGATCCTGCGTACTTGAAGAGCCGCGCCAAACTGATCGACATGAAAAAAGCGCAGGACCCGAAATTCGGCACTCCGCCCACCGGCGGCACGGTGTACCTCACCGCGGCCGACGCGTCCGGCATGATGGTCTCTTATATTCAGTCGAACTACGCGGGCTTCGGTTCCGGTGTTGTCGTCAACGGTACCGGCATCAGCCTGCAAAACCGCGGCTACGGTTTCGTGCTCAAACCCGGCCACGCGAACATCGTGGCGCCGCGCAAGCGCCCGTTCCAGACCATCATCCCGGCGTTCGTCACCAAGGACGGCAAACCGGTCATGAGTTACGGCGTGATGGGCGGCTCGATGCAGGCGCAGGGCCACTCGCAGGTCATGGTGCGGCTTGCCGACCATGGACAGAATCCACAAGCTGCTGCCGACGCGCCGCGCTGGCGCATCGATACCGGGCTCAACCTCGGCATCGAGCAAGGCGTGGATCCCGCGGTGATCGCGGAACTGAAGCGCCGCGGCCACAACATCACGCAGGCCGACCGCTGGAGCACCGACTTCGGCCGCGCGCAGTTGATCTACAAAATGGAAGACGGCTACCTCGCGGCGTCTGAGCGGCGCACCGACGGGCAAGCGGTAGGATTTTAGGACTGCGGCATTAAATCAAGCTCGCCTCTCGCGTCACTCCGCTCCCAAGGAAACAAATGTCAGAACACAAAGCAAACGTAATCTGGGCGCGCAACGGCGCCGACTTCGGCTACAAAACTTATCCGCGCGACCACGTGTGGCGCTTTCCCAACGGCGTCGAGGTGCCCGGCTCTGCGGCGCCCGCCTATCTCGGCAATCCGCAGCGCGTCGACCCCGAAGCCGCATTCGTCGCCGCGCTGTCGAGCTGCCACATGCTGACTTTTCTGGCGCTGGCGTCGAACAAGGGGTTCGTCGTCGACAGCTATGAAGATGCCGCGGTCGGGCATCTGGAAAAGAACGCCAACGGCAAGCTCGCCATCACGCGCGTCGATTTACATCCGAAAATCGTTTACAGCGGCGCCAAGCAGCCGGCGGCGACCGATCTCGAATGGCTGCACGACAAAGCGCACAAGGAATGCTTCATCGCGAACTCGGTAACCACAGAGGTCAAAGTCATCACCGGCTAAATCACTCAGCAACTTCTAAAGCAAATCAGCCGCAGATACACGCTGATACACGCTGATAAAAGCTTATTAATGAACGCGGTGCGTCCGCATTTTGTGCCTGAACATCTGCGTTTATCTGCGGCTAATCGTTTCTGCCTTCACTCGACCTTGATATTCGCGTCCTTCACCACTTTCGCCCACTTCTTCGTTTCCGCCTGAATGTAAGTCGCGAACTGCTCGGGCGTGCTGGGCGTCGCCTCTATACCCGACTCGAGCAAGCGCTGTTTCGCGTCCGGCAGGTTAAGGACTTTGACGATTTCAGTGTTGAGGCGCGCGACGATTTCTTTCGGCGTTCCCGCCGGCACGAACACGCCGTACCAGTTGTTGACCGCGAATTGCGGCACGCCCGCCTCAGCGATCGTCGGCAGTTCGGGCATCAGGACAAAACGCTTGGTGCCGGTCATGCCGAGCGCGCGTATCTTGCCGCCCTTGATCTGGCCGATAGCGGTCGACACCGTCGAAAAAATAATCTGCACGTTGCCGGACATCAGGTCGAGCATCGCCGGCGCACCGCCTTTGTACGGAACGTGCACCATTTTCGTTCCCGTCAGCATGTTGAAGAGCTCGCCGGCGAGATGATCGGTCGCGCCCGGGCCTGAGGAAGCGAAATTCAGCTCGTTCGGCCGCGCCTTGCCTAGCGCGATCAGTTCTTTGACGTTTTTCACCGGCAACGCAGGGTGCACGACGAGCACGTTCAACGCATCGGCGGCGAGTGTGACCGGGACGAGGTCTTTGATCGGGTCGTACGGCATTTTCGCGTAGAGGCTGGGATTAATCGCGATCGGCCCTATGGTGCCGAGCACCAGCGTGTAGCCGTCGGGCGACGCCTTGGCGCCGAGATCGACGCCTATCATGCCGCCCGCGCCGCCGCGATTGTCGACCAGCACCGGCTGGCCCAGCGCGTCGTGGAGTTTTTGCGCAATCACGCGCGACGTAATATCCGCGCCGCCGCCCGGTGCAAACGGGCTGATGAAGCGTATCGGTTTCGTGGGCCAGGTCTGGGCATGCACGCCCGGCGCCGAAAGCACCATGCACGCGCAAGCCGCCAATAATTTCAGTCGTTTCATGCTGCCGCTCCTTTATTTGTAGGCGTTTCCATAAAGCAGGAAGCATACCCGCAGGTGCACGCCGCATGCCGGCGGCAATCCGCGGTGCTAGAATTCAGGTTCATATCAACTAACCGGGAAACCACCATGCCGCTCGCACAACTATACATCGCCGCCGGCCGCGACGATGCCAAGAAAAAAGCCCTCATCGAAAAAGTCACGCAGGCCTTTGTCGATGCACTCGGCGTCAAGCCGGATTCGGTGTGGATCACCGTACAGGATATTCCAAAAGAAGCCTGGGGCGTTGGAGGCAAAACGCTCGCCGAACGCGGATAAAGGAGAAAACCATGGCACAGCGCCGCATGTCTCTCGCGATCAGCGCCGCCAGCATGCGGCCCACCGTCATCGGCCGTAATCACGCGGTTGCCTGCGGCCATTACCTGGCCGCGCTCGCCTCCATGCGCGTGCTCGACGCCGGCGGCAATGCAGTCGATGCCGGCGTCACTGCGGCCATGGCGCTTGCGGTGCTGCAGCCTGACATCGTGAGCTTCGCCGGCGTAGCGCCCACGCTGATTTATCTCAAGAAGGAAGACCGCGTCATCTCGCTCGCCGGTCTGGGCTACTGGCCCGCTGCCACCGACATCAACCGCCTGATTGCTGCGGGCGACGGCAAATCCATACCCGAAGGGCTGCTGCGCACCGTGATGCCCGCGGCGCCTGCCACGCACATCGAAGCGCTGCGCCGTTACGGCACGATTTCTTTCGAGCAGGCCGCGACACCGGCGATGGAACTCGCGCGCGACGGTTATGCCATCTACCCTTTCCTCGGCAATAACCTCAAGGGCTCGCAGGACCAGTACCGGCGCTGGCCTGAAAGTGCAAAAATCTTTCTGCCGGGCGGCGAGCCGCCGAAATACGGGGAACTGTTTCGCCAGGAAGATTTGAGCCGCAGCATCGCCGGCATGATAGAGGCCGAACGCAGCGCGCGCGGCGATCGCGACAAGAAGCTGCGCGCCGCCCACGACTTCTTCTATCGCGGCCCGATCGCCGAAGCCGCGGCCGCGTATCACGCAAAGAACGACGGCTTCCTCACGGCGGCCGACCTTGCCGGGTTCGAAGTGCCGGTCGAAGACAGCCTCAAAATCAACTATCACGGCTACGAAGTGCATGCCTGCGATACCTGGTGCCAGGGCATCTCACTGCTGCAGGCGCTGAAAATCATCGAAGGCTGCGATCTCGGCAAATTGCGGCACAACTCTCCCGACTATGTGCATACGGTGACCGAAGCGCTCAATCTCGCGTTCGGCGACCGCGAAGCCTACGTCGGCGACCCCAAGTTCGTGAAAGTGCCGGTCCAGGCCATGTTGTCGGATGCCTACGGCGCACGGCAGCGCGCGCGCATCGATATGCAGCGCGCATTCGGCAAACTGCCTGCGCCGGGCAATCCGGAGGGCAAAGCGGCAACCGCGGGCAGCCACGAGCCGGTTTACGCCGCGGCGCGCGGCAAGGTCGGTATTGCGCCCGATACCATTTACGCCGCCGCCATGGATAAATACGGCAACGCCTATTCGGCGACACTGTCGGACACCACGTACGATGCGCCGGTCATTCCAGGCACGGGGCTAGTGTTCTCTTCGCGCGGCCAGCAATCGCGGCTCGCGGCAGGCCACCCGGCGCAGGTCGCGCCGGGCAAGCGCCCGCGCCTCACACCCAGCCCCGCCCTCGCCATGAAAGACGGCAAGCCGTTCATGTGCTTCGGCACCCCGGGCGGCGACGTGCAGTCGCAGGCAATGCTGCAGGTCTTCCTCAACGTCACGCAGTTCGGCATGCAGGTGCAGCAAGCAGTCGAAGCGCAACGCTTCTCGAGCAGCAGTTTTCCGAATTCGTTCGCGCCCCACGATTACTTCCCCGGCCGGCTGTGTATCGAGGAAGACATGCCGAACGGCGTCATCGACGACATGAAGAAACGCGGCCACGACGTGCAGGTGCTGCCGCGCCTGCCCGCGCAAAGCGGAGCGGTCTGCGCAGTGATGCGCGACCCCAACACCGGGATGAAGCACGCCGGCGCCGACCCGCGCCGCGAAGCGTACGCGCTGGCCTGGTGAGTTGATTCTGGAAGCAACCTCAAAAACAATTTTAAGCCGCAGATGAACGCAGATAGGTTCAAGGAACTAAACGCCGGCCGGAAGGTGGCCTTTGACCTTTATCTGCGTGTATCCGCGTTTATCTGCGGCTGATTGTTTTTTTGTATTTTTGAGATGGGCTCCGGAATTACGTGCGCCGGGCGCGGAATCCGGCGAGGTGCAGGCGCTTGGATTCGTCGACGATGGCCTGAAAAATCTTTTGCACCATCCGCGGATTCAGTTTGGCAGGCGCCGCCCACAATTGGCGCTGTGCGAACATCGACTTGCGGTGCCGCGGATCGCCGATGCTTTTGCGATCATGTTTGAATTTAAGCGCGGCGAGCGCGTATTTCTGGCGTTTGGCGAGCAACCGGACGAGATCGCGGTCGATGGCGTTGACCGCAGCGCGTATGTCGACGAGGTTACGGCACATGGCAGGTGATTTCATGAAGTCCTCTTCAAAAATTCGGGTTTATCCGCCCACAATCTAGAGCGCCTAACATGATGAAACGCACGATGCGCTGTCACGATTTTGGCTTAGGGCTAGAAGAAAGTCTCGCGGCTTAGTCATTCTAAGCAAGAGGCTTACGACAACGCCATGGGCCAAAACTCGTGCCAGCCCGAAGGGTTGCAGCCAGAATCGGCGCTATCTGCGTTGCTCGTCTTGGCAATAGAACGACTATTGCCTTCACCGGGCGCCTTGCTATCACCAATTCTGGCAGCAACGCACGCGCGTTTCATCATGTTAGGCACTCTTGCCGCGTTGTGCATTTCGTGCGCGCACGCGCAAACCTATCCGGCGAAACCGATACGCGTCATCGTCGCGCTGCCGGCGGGAGGCACCACCGACATACTCGCGCGCATGGTCGGCCAACAATTGACCGCGGCCTGGGGGCAGCCGGTTGTGATCGACAATCGCGGCGGCGCGAACGGCAACATCGGCACCGAAGCCGCCGTAAAATCGCCGCCTGACGGCTATACGTTGCTGGTCGGTTCGATGAGCACGCACACCATGAACCAGTTTCTGTTCAGCAAATTGACCTACGACCCGGCCAACGACGTGGCGCCGATTTCGCTGCTTGCCGACGTCGCAAGCGTGCTGGTAGCGCATCCGTCACTGCCGGTAAAAAACGTGAAAGAACTGATCGGGCTGGCCAAATCGCGGCCGGGACAATTGACCTATGCGTCGGGCAGCAGTTTTTATCATTTGTGCGGCGAGTTGTTCAAGATAAGCGCGAAAATCGATCTGGTGCACGTGCCGTACAAAGGCGGCAGTCAGGCGATCACCGATATCCTCGGCGGCCAGATCCATCTGATGTTCACCGGCACGCCCGTCACGCTGCCGCATATCCAGTCCGGCAAACTGAAAGTGCTGGCCGTCACCAACGCAAAACGCGCCGCCGTGCTGCCGAACGTGCCGACGATCGGCGAGACGCTGCCCGGCTATGAATTCAACAACTGGTTTGGAATCATGGCGCCCGCCGGCACACCGCGTCCGGTGATCGACCGTATAAACGCCGAGATCATGCGCATTTTGGCACAGCCGGAGCTGCGCGAAAAACTCTCGGTGCTGGGCATGGAACCGACACCCAGCACGCCGGAAAAATTCGCCGCCACAATAAGAACCGACGCTGAAAAATCCGGCCGCATCATCAAGGCGTCCGGCGTACGCGCGGAGTGAATCGCGGCTTCGCCCTTAACCCCTAACCGCCGTTGGATTCTTTTCAATACCCCTTTGAGGGGTACGCCGATTAACGCCGATATTCCGAAACTCTTTTAGAACTGCCGCTGATTGTCGTTCGTTCATGACACTATGCAGTACCACGCGATTGGCGTCTTAAACATCGGCGTGTATCGGCGTTCATCGGCGGTTGCATTTCTTGAGGTCAATCAAGTCGCGCGCCCGCGCGCTTCACCACCTCGCCCCAGCGCGCCTGGTCCTTCGCCATATAAGCGGCGAACGGTTCGGACTGCATCA
>CAMBSS010000125.1 GCA_945870465.1 Bordetella parapertussis
TGCGCCGAAATTGCGCGGCTTCTTGTTGTGATCGAGGATCACTTCCTGGTACAGCGCTTTCGGGTCCGCCATTATGCGAAAACCTTCTGCACATTGCGGATACCGGCGATCAGCGCATCGACTTCAGCCAGGTTGTTGTAAAACGCGAACGAAGCGCGCGACGTCGCCGGCACCTTGAAGCGCTGCATCACCGGTTGCGCGCAGTGGTGACCGGTGCGTATCGCGATGCCATCCTGGTTAAGCAAAGTACCGACGTCGTGCGGATGCACGCCTTCGATGGCAAACGACAGTACCGCGGCCTTTTTCTCGGCGGTGCCTATGATGCGCACGCCGGGCATGCCGTTGACCTGCTCAGTCGCGTAGTTAAGAAGATCGATTTCGTGCGCCGCGATCTGGTCCATGCCGATGGCAGACAGGTAATCAACGGCGGCACCCAGCGTAATCGCCGCGGCGATCGGCGGCGTGCCGGCTTCGAATTTATGCGGGATCGTGTTGTAAGTGGTCTTCTCGAACGTCACCGACAAAATCATGTCGCCGCCGCCCTTGAACGGCTGCATGCGCTCCAGTATCGCGGCCTTGCCGTAAAGAATGCCGATACCCGTCGGGCCGCACAATTTGTGGCCGGAAAACGCATAAAAATCGCAATCGAGGTCCTGCACGTCAACGCGCATATGGGGCGTCGCCTGCGCGCCGTCAACCAGCACCGGCACACCGCGCGCATGCGCGAACTCGATCATGTGCTTGACCGGATTGATGGTGCCCAGCGCGTTCGATACGTGCATGACGCCGACGAATTTGGTGCGCTCGTTGAAAAGCTTCTCGTACTCGTCAACCAGCAATTCGCCCGCGTCGTTGATGGGCACGACGCGGATTTTCGCGCCCTTCTCTTCCGCCAGCATCTGCCACGGCACGATGTTCGAGTGGTGCTCGAGCGTGGTCAGGATGATCTCGTCGTCCTTGCCGATGAACTTGCGGCCGTAGCCGTGCATCACGAGATTGATCGATTCGGTGGTGCCGCTGGTGAATATCACTTCGCGCTCTTCGCGCGCATTGATGAATCGTTGCAGCTTGCGCCGCGCTTCCTCGTACTCGCCCGTAGCGGTCTCCGACAGATAATGCACGCCACGATGGATATTGGCGTGCTGCGCGCTCTGGTAGCGCACGAAACGGTCGATCACCGGCTGCGGCATCTGGCTCGAAGCCGCGTTGTCGAAATAGACCAGTGGCTGGCCGCCGACTTTCAGCTTCAGGATCGGAAAATCAGCGCGTATGCGCTCCACATCAAACGCTGAAGACGAACGGGCTTTCAGTGCCGTGGTCATGACAGGCGATTCGTATGATCGAGCACGGTCTGCTCGAGGTGGTGTTTGAGCGAAGCTACCGGAATACGGTCGATGATTTCGGCGCCGAACGCGTAAGTCAGCAGATTGCGCGCCGCGGCGTCGGACAGCCCGCGGCTCTTCAGGTAAAACACTTCATCGGCATCGAGCTGGCCGACGGTCGCGCCGTGCGCGCATTTCACGTCATCGGCGAATATTTCAAGCTGTGGCTTGGTATCGACACGCGACTTGGCGGTCAGCAGCAGGTTGCGGCTCGACTGCGACGAATTGGTCTGCTGCGCGCCCTGGCGCACCATGATCTTGCCGTTGAACACGGCGCGCGCCGCACCATCGACTATGCATTTGTGCTGCTGGCGGCTCGTGCCATGCGGTTTGGCATGGTCGATACAAGTGTGCGTATCCGCAAGCTGGCTGTCGTTGATCAGCGCCAGGCCGTCGATGGCACATTCCGCGCCTTCGGCAGACTGCAACACGTTCAGGTTATAACGCGAAATGCGCGCGCCGAACGCAACGCTTACGGAGTGGTAGCGGCTCGTATGCGCAAGAGATACCGCGCAATTGGCGATATGAAACGCCTGCGCGCCTTCGCGCTGCACCCGCACATGATTGACGCTTGCATTATCGGCAATCGCAATCTCGGTGACCGCGTTCGTAAAATACGCGCCATCCTGCAACGCCACAAAGTCCTCAACCAGCGTGATGGCGCTGCCGGACCCGGCAACCACCAGGCAGCGCGGATAGCTGGCGGCTTCTTTTTGCGTCGCAATAAATAAAAGGTGCAGCGGCGCCGCAACCGTCATATTGCGCGGCACCAGGATCAATGCGCCGTCATTGAGGAAAGCCGTATTGAGCGCGGCGAACGCATTGGCATCAAATGCCGCATGCTGGCCAAGGTGCGCCTGGATCGCCACACCATGCTTGATCAATCCATCCGCGATGTTCTCGACTTCGATACCGGCGTTGTTGAACGACAGCTGCGGCACATAGACCCCATCGACGAATGTCAGTCGCGCACCCGCTTCGGGCAATGCGAAACGTTCAAGGTCCTCAGGGTCGACCTGCGCCGCGTTGTATGCCGGCTGGAACGGAATCTTGGTGAGGGGCGAGATATCCGTGAAGCGCCACTCTTCGTCGTGCGTCGTCGGCACCGTTAAAGCGCCAACGCGGTCGACCGCATGCGCACGCAGGTCGTTGAACCACGCCAGCGGACTCGGCGCCGTTTGCGGCCTTCCCGCCAGCAAGCTGGCGAGATAACTGTTGGTCGCGACTACGGTCATGCCGTCGTCCCCGCACTTTTCACTCCGCCTGCTTTGTATTCTGCGCTGACCCAGTCGTAACCGCGGGTTTCGAGTTCCAGCGCAAGCTCTTTGCCGCCCGTCTTGATGACGCGGCCGGACTCCATCACGTGCACGTAATCGGGCACGATGTAATTGAGCAGGCGCTGGTAGTGCGTGACCAGCACCACTGCGTTGTCTTTATTCGCGAGTTGATTGACACCGCCCGCAACCACGCGCAATGCGTCGATGTCGAGACCCGAATCGGTCTCATCGAGTATCGCCAGTTTCGGCTCCAGCAGCGCCATCTGCAGTATCTCGTTGCGCTTCTTCTCGCCGCCCGAAAAACCTTCGTTGACGCTGCGGTCGAGAAAATCCGGATTCATTTCCAGTAATTTCATCTTCTCGCGCACGAAATCGTCGAATTCGAGCGGATCGAGCTCTTCCTTGCCGCGCTCGACCTGCACCGTGTTGTAGGCGAGACGCAGGAACTGGCTGTTCGCTACTCCCGGTATTTCGATCGGGTACTGGAAACCAAGGAACACGCCGGCGCGCGCGCGCTCCTCCGGCTTGAGATCAAACAGGTTTTTACCCTGGAACAGGACTTCGCCGCCCGTGACTTCATACGCGGGATGCCCGGCCAGCACTTTCGCGAACGTGCTCTTGCCAGAGCCATTGGGCCCCATGATCGCGTGCACTTCGCCGCTTTTAACGTTGAGATCGAAGCTTTTGAGAATTTCGATGCCGTTGACTGTCGCGCGCAAGCCGCGCACTTCGAGCAACGTTTTGCTGTCCTGGTAAATCATCCGACGCTTCCTTCGAGTTTCAGGCCCAGCAATTTGGTCGCTTCGACGGCGAATTCCATCGGCAATTGCTGGAACACATCCTTGCAGAATCCATTGATGATCATCGACACCGCTTCTTCGGCGCCGATGCCGCGCTGGGCAAAATAAAACAGCTGGTCTTCACCGATCTTCGAAGTCGACGCCTCGTGTTCGACTTTCGCGCTCGGATTGCGCACGTCGATATACGGAAAAGTATTGGCGCCGCAGCGATCGCCGATCAGCATCGAGTCGCACTGCGAGTAGTTGCGCGCGCCAGCGGCGGTCGGCGCTATCCTGACCAGCCCGCGGTAACTGTTGTTCGAGTGTCCGGCGGAAATACCCTTGCTCACGATGGTGCTGCGCGTGTTCTTGCCCATGTGGATCATCTTGGTGCCGGTGTCCGCCTGCTGATAATGGTTCGTCAGCGCGACCGAGTAGAACTCGCCGACCGAATTCTCGCCGCGCAAGATGCAGCTCGGATACTTCCAGGTGATCGCCGAACCGGTTTCGACCTGCGTCCAAGAAATGCGCGAATTGATGCCTTTGCACAGGCCGCGCTTGGTCACGAAGTTATAGATGCCGCCGACACCGTTCTCGTCGCCCGCGTACCAGTTCTGCACCGTCGAATACTTGATATCGGCATTGTCGAGCGCAACCAGCTCGACCACCGCCGCATGCAGCTGGTTGGTGTCGAACTTGGGCGCGGTGCAGCCTTCAAGGTACGACACTGACGCGCCCTCTTCGGCCACGATCAGCGTGCGCTCGAACTGCCCCGACGCCTCGGTATTGATGCGGAAGTAGGTCGACAGGTCCATCGGGCATTTGACGCCCTTGGGGATGAAGCAGAACGAGCCGTCGGTGAATACCGCCGAGTTGAGCGCCGCAAAGTAGTTGTCGCCAACCGGCACCACGGTGCCGAGGTACTGCTTGATCAACTCCGGATGGTTGTGCACGGCCTCGGACATCGAACAGAAGATGATGCCCACTTCCGCCAGCTTGGCCTTGTAGGTAGTGGCGACCGACACGCTGTCGAATATCACGTCGACCGCCACACCGGCCAGCTTTGCGCGCTCGTTCATCGGCACGCCGAGTTTCTCGAAGGTGCGCAGCAGTTCCGGATCGACTTCGTCCATGCTTTTCAGCAGCTTGTTCGGTTTTGGCGCCGAGTAGTAGCTGATCGCCTGGAAATCGATTTTCGGATAGTGCACGTTCGGCCACTTCGGCTCTTCCATCGTGAGCCACCGCGCGTACGCCTTCAGCCGGAAGTCGAGCAGCCACGCGGGCTCGTTCTTCTTCGACGAAATCAGCCGGATCGTATCTTCATTCAAGCCTTTGGGCGCGACGTCGGACTCGATGTCCGTCACGAACCCGTGCTTGTAGGGTTGATTGACCAGATTCTGCAGAACTGAACTCATATTGATCCAAAAATCGAAAATTCTTTAACCGCTAAGGTCGCTAAGGGCGCGAAGGAAAACCAAAAACAGCATTCTGGTAGAAATTTTCTTTCCTTCGCGTCCTTGGCGGTTCAGGATTTTTCCGTTGCTTTCACACTGAAGCTCTCGCCGCAACCGCAGGTCGCATCGACGTTCGGGTTCTCGAACTTGAACATCTGCTTCAATCCTTCTTTTACGAAGTCGAGCTTCGACCCGTCAATGACGCCCAGGCTGTCAGCGTCTATTACCACTTTCGCGTCATGCGCTTCAAACGCATGGTCATCGACACGAATGTCGTCCGCGTAGTCGAAGGTATAGGCAAAACCCGAGCAGCCGACCTTTTTGATGCCCACGCGCAGGCCCAGCCCCTTGCCGCGCTTCGCGAGCTGGGTGCGGATCTGTTTCGCCGCGTTTTCAGTCAATGTAATCGCCATGGTGTCTACCGTTTACAGTTGGTTTGCTTTTAGACTGCAATTGCCGTCAGGCGTTTCAATCTCGCCAGCACGCCCGCCAGCGCGCGCAGAAAATCAGCGACCTGGGCAGCCGTGTTGTCCTTGCCGAGGCTGAAACGCACGGCGCCGCGCGCGACTTCCGGGGCAACGCCCATCGCGAGCAGTGTCGCACTCGGTTCGGTACTGGTGCTGGAACAAGCTGCACCGCTTGCCACCGCGAAACCCGCCTGGTCGAGTTCGATCACCAGCGTTTCGCCCTCGATGCCCGGAAACGCGAAATAACTCGTATTCGGCACGCGCTTTGCCCCAGCGCCGAATATCACCGAATCCATGCCGCACAACCCGCGTTCCAGTTCGTCGCGCATGGCAGCCAGGCGCGGCGCGAGATCGCGCATGCGGCCGGCAGCGAGTTCGCATGCCGCGCCGAAACCGACTATGCCCGCCACGTTTTCAGTACCCGAACGCAGGCCCTGCTCGTGCCCACCGCCGCTGATCAGTGGTTTTAATTCGATGCGCTTGTCGAGCACCAGCGCGCCCACGCCTTTGGGGCCGTAGATCTTGTGCGCCGACAGCGTCATCGCGTGCACGTTGAGCGCGGAGAAATCGACGTCTATCTTGCCCAGCGCCTGCACCGCGTCGGTGTGCACCCACGCGCGTGCTGCGCGTGCTTGTTCCGCGATAGCAGCGACGTCCTGAATCACGCCGGTCTCGTTGTTGGCAAGCATCACGGACACGATGCCGGCCGGCTCTTTGAGCGCCTGCGCGACGTCTCCGAGATCGACTCGACCATCGCTGTTGACGGCAAGCTTGCGCAATTTCCAGCCGGCGCGCGTGAGTTCCTGCGCCGGCTTGGCCACGCAGGGATGCTCGATTGCGCTGACGGCAAGCTGGCTGGGCTTCCACATCCCCGCCGCGCCCTTGATGAAAGCGTTGTTGGCTTCAGTGCCGCCGCTAGTAAAGACCACTTGCACCGGCTGCACGCCGACCAGCGCGGCGACCTGCTCGCGCGCCTGATTCACGGCCTTGCGCGCCTGTGTGCCGAACTCGTGACGGCTGGATGCATTGCCATACTGCTCGCGCAGGTACGGCAACATGGCTTCCAGCACGCGCTCGTCGAGCGGCGTGGTCGCGTTGTGATCGAAATAAACGTGCGTCATTGCAGCAGGATCAGACCGCGGCCGGCGTGCGCTCGCGTTTGCCGGTGTTGTCGCGCATGTCGTGCACCTGCGCGACGCCGCTTTGCTTGGCCTTCTGCTTGTCGACCAGTTGCGTCAGCGTGACAGCCTGCAGGTAATCGATAATGTGCTGGTTGAGATTGGCCCACAGATCGTGCGTGATGCACTTGTGATCGTCGTGGCAGTTTTCCTTGCCGCCGCACTGCGTGGCATCTATCGGTTCATCGACCGCGACGATGATGTCGGCGACCGACACCCGCGCCATGTCGCCCGCGAGGCAATAGCCGCCACCGGGACCGCGCACACTGTCGACCAGGCCGTTGCGGCGCAACTTGCCGAACAACTGCTCGAGGTAGGACAGCGAAATTTTCTGGCGTCCGCTGATTTCCGCCAGCGTCACCGGGCCGCCGCCATGGCGCATCGCGAGATCGACCATAGCCGTCACTGCAAACCGCCCCTTAGTCGTCAGTCTCATAATATACCTCTCATTAAATCAATTACTTGCAGCACAATATAATACACGATGAATTTAGTCGACTATACAATACCCGATGAATTCAGTCAACAATATTGTTCAGGTAATTGGCGTCGAATTCGTCGCGCTTGCCGACCTTGCCGCAGTCGGCCCCGAGCTGCTTCAACTGCTCGAGAATCTGCTCGAGACGCTGGTCGGTGCTGACGCTGTGGTCGATCAATTCGTGGATGGCTTTGGTGATGGGGTCGTTCATGTCGCTGCCAACCGCATAGGCCGAGAACCCGCCCTTGTCGCCCGCCTGCTCCGCAATAATGCGCGCCGGAATGCCGATCGCCGTCGCACCGGGCGGCACGTCTTTGACCACGACCGCATTGGAACCGACGCGCGCGCGGTCGCCTATCGTGATCGGGCCGAGTATTTTGGCGCCGGCGCCGAGCACCACGCCGTTACCCAGCGTCGGATGGCGCTTGCCCTTGCTCCAGGACGTGCCGCCCAGCGTGACGCCGTGATACAGCGTGCAATCGTCGCCAATCTCCGCGGTTTCGCCGATCACTACCCCCATGCCGTGATCGATGAAAAAACGCCGCCCGATTTGCGCGCCAGGATGAATTTCGATGCCGGTCAGCCAACGGCCGAGATGCGAAACGAAGCGCGCGATCCAGCGCAGCCGTTCGCTCCACAGCCAATGTGCCAGCCGGTGCACCAGCAGCGCATGAAACCCGGGATAACAGGTGACCACTTCCCACGTGTTGCGGGCCGCCGGGTCGCGCTCGAATACGACCGCTATTTCTTCTTGCAGGCGAGTGAACATGGTTGATTCGAAAGCAAATAGCAGGGCAGCATACTTTACCCTACTAATCTGGTCAACTATTGACGGCGCCGACCAATCCCGACGCCGCACAAGCGCCCTTTTGAAAGGACTGAGGAAGCCATTTTTTGTCGTTCCCGCGCAGGCGGGAACCCAGGCGACTCAACTGTTTCTGGATACCCGCCTGCGCGGGTAAGACGGTTAAACAGGGAGTAATCTATTCTATTTGCGCGGCCACTTGCTAACGGTGTTCAGGAACCCGCGCAGGATATTCACCTCTTCCGCTTCGAGTCCCGCGTGCGCCAGCAAACGCCGCAGACGCGGCAACAACCGCTTGGGACTGGATGGATCGAGAAAACCCGTGTGCGTCATGGTTTGCTCGAAATGCCGGTAGAGCTGCTCGACTTGCTCCAGGGTAGCCGGCGCGCATTCCGGCGCCTGCGGCAACACGCCATCTGACACGGCCATGCGCAATTCGTAAGCGAAGATCTGCACAGCCGCGGCGAGATTCAGCGAAGAAAACCCGGCGTTGGCCGGCACGTAAGCCCACAGCTGGCACAAGCTCGCCTCCTCGTTGCTGAGGCCGGATGTTTCGTTGCCGAACACCAGCGCTACCGGGTGAGTCGCGGCCGCGCTCAGCAACGCACCCGCCGCCTCGCGCGCACTTTTTACTTCGTGCCGCAAGCCGCGCTGGCGGGCCGAGGTGGCGACCGCCAGCACGCATCCGCTCAGCGCCTGCGCGAGACTGTCGCAAACCTGCGCTTTTTCCAGCACATCGAGCGCGCCGGCTGCGCGCCTGTCCGCTTCATCGTGCGGGAAATGACGCGGATTGACCAGATACAGCGCTTGCAGCCCCATGGTCTTCATCGCGCGCGCGGCGGCGCCGATGTTGCCCGGATGACTCGGTTGCGTCAGTACGACGCGAATATTTTTGAGCGGATCGCCTTGAATCACTTAGAATACGCGCCATGAAAATTGCCATGATATGCGTTCCGGCCTGCGCGGGGGTAAAAAGCGTGGCCTCGCGCGTCTTCTCCCCGCTTTCTGCAGGGAGCCGCTGACATGCCCGCAATGATGCATCCCATGCTCAACACCGCGGTGAAGGCCGCGCGCCGCGCCGGTACCATCATCAACCGCGCTTCGCAAAACCTCGACATCCTGACGGTAACGACCAAGGCCGCCAACGATTACGTGTCGGAAGTGGATCGCGCCGCGGAAGACGCCATCGTCCGCGTGCTGCAGGAAGCTTATCCCTCGCATGCGATCCTGGCGGAGGAAAGCGGCGCCAGCGGCAAATCCGAATTCCAGTGGATCATCGATCCGCTCGACGGCACCACCAATTTTCTGCACGGCTTTCCGCAATACGCGGTGTCTATCGCGCTTACGCAAAAAGGCGTGCTCTCGCAGGCGGTGATCTACGACCCCGTGCACAATGATTTGTTTACGGCATCGCGCGGCCGCGGCGCCTATCTCAACGACAAGCGCCTGCGCATCAGCAAACGCATCAACCTGCAAAAAAGCCTGATCGGCACCGGCTTCCCGTTCCGCGAGTTCTCGCAGATCGATGCCTACCTCGCGATGTTCCGTGATCTCACGCAAAAGACCGCAGGACTGCGGCGCGCGGGTTCCGCGGCGCTCGATCTTGCGTACGTTGCCGCCGGACGCCTCGACGGTTTCTGGGAATTCGGTCTCTCGCCGTGGGACATGGCGGCCGGCAGCCTGCTGATTATCGAAGCGGGCGGCCTGGTCGGCGATCTCGAAGGCAACGGCGGCCACCTCGAATCCGGCAACATCGTGGCCGGCAACCCGAAAATTTTCTCGCAACTCGTACAGGCGCTGGCGCCGCATCTCACGCCGGCGCTGAAAACCAAAAAAACGTAGCCGCAATCTGGCTGCGTCCCTGCGCGACTCGCGCAAGGCATTTACCGATCGGATATTCCTCGTGATCAGCACTACCAACATCACCATGCAGTTCGGCGGCAAGCCGCTATTTGAAAACGTCTCGATCCGCTTTGGCGACGGCAATCGCTACGGCCTGATCGGTGCCAACGGCTGCGGCAAATCGACGTTCATGAAAATCCTCGGCGGCGATCTCGAACCAAGCGCAGGCTCAGTCGCGCTCGACCGCGGCGAACGCCTCGGCAAGCTGCAGCAGGACCAGTTCGCATATGAAGATATGCGGGTGCTCGACGTCGTCATGATGGGCCACGCCGGTATGTGGCAGGCGATGCAGGCGCGCGATGCGATTTACGCGAACGAAGAAGCCAGCGAAGACGACTACATGCGCGCCGCCGAGCTCGAACATGAATTCGCGGAATTCGGCGGCTACACGGCGGAAGCGCGCGCGAGCGCGTTGCTGAGCGGGATCGGCATCCCGATAGCGCAGCACGACGGCCCGATGAGCGAAGTTGCGCCCGGCTGGAAGCTGCGCGTGCTGCTCGCGCAGGCGCTGTTCGGCGCCCCCGACATCCTGCTGCTCGACGAACCGACCAACCACCTCGATATCAATACCATCCGCTGGCTCGAAGGCATATTGAACGAGCGCAACAGCACCATGATCATCATTTCGCACGACCGCCACTTCCTGTCCGCGGTGTGCACGCACATGGCCGACGTCGACTACGGCGAAATCCGCGTCTACCCCGGCAACTACGACGACTACATGCTGGCCGCGACCCAGGCGCGCGAAGGCATGCTCACCGCCAACGTCAAAGCCAAAGAGAAGATCGCCGATCTGCAGGATTTCGTGCGCCGCTTTTCGGCCAACGCGTCGAAAGCGCGCCAGGCCACTTCGCGCGCGCGCCAGATCGAAAAAATCAAGGTCGAAGACATCAAGCCGTCTTCGCGCGTGTACCCGTACATCCGTTTCGACGTCGACGACCGCGACAAACTGCACCGTTATGTCTTCGAAGCACAGAAGCTCGCCAAGGGTTACGACAAACCGCTGTTCAGCAATTTCAACATCCGCGTCGAAGCGGGCGAGCGCATCGCTATCATCGGCCCCAACGGTATCGGCAAGACGACATTGCTGCGCTGCCTCGCCGGCGATCTCACACCGGACGCCGGCACCATACGCTGGACCGAGAAAGCGAAGTCCGGCTATTGCGCGCAGGACCATGCCACGGAATTCACCGAAAAAGAAACGCTCGCCGAATGGCTGGCCAACTGGCGCGGCCCCAACGACAACGACCAGACGGTACGCGCAGCACTCGGGCGCATGCTGTTCTCAGGCGAAGACGCGACGAAGTTAACGCGCGTGCTGTCCGGCGGCGAGCAGCAGCGCATGATATTCGCGAAACTCGCGCTGCAGAAACCCAATGTCCTGCTGATGGACGAACCGACCAATCACCTCGACATGGAATGCATCGAATCGCTCAATACCGCGCTCGAAAAATTCTCGGGCACGCTGATTTTCGTCTCGCACGACCGCGAATTCGTCTCCTCACTCGCCACCCGCATCATCGAGATGACGGCGGCGGGCATCGTCATACACGCCGGCAACTACGACGATTACCTCATATCGCAGGGCCTGGCAGCCTGACCCCGCCGTCGCCCCTCCGGGCGATGGTGATTTGCGTCTTTATTGATCAATATCAAACGTGCGTTACCGCACAGCCGTACTATGCGGCGTCGGCTATGTTGATCAATCGCGCTTGCTGACTTGAGGCCGGACGGGCACGCGCGATCGCGATATACGCCCTAACTCTTCAGGAGCAATGCCATGTCACTCAACCACGCCGTAGTGTGGCTGGACCACACCGAAGCCCATATCCTGCATTTCAACGACAACGCCGCCGAAAACGCAAAGATCAGCGCGCACTCAAAACACAAACACTTGCACTCAAAGTCGGGCACCGTCGGCTCCGGCCATGCACCGGAAGACCAGAAGTACTACCACGAGGTCGCGCACGCGCTGGCAGATGCCGCCGAAATACTGGTGGTCGGCCCGTCAAACGCCAAGCTCGCGCTGATCAAGCATCTGCACAAGCATGATCCGGCGATCGCCGACAAAGTGGTCGGCGTCGAATCCGTCGATCATCCCAGCGATGGCCAGTTGCTGGCGTATGCCCGGCACTATTTCCTCAAAGTCGACCTCATGCGGGGAACCAGGCCGCCGCACACGGCTTAGGTTACGTCAGCAAGCTACGGCCGCGGCAACGATTCATTGCGGCGGTGTTCGGATCGGCGTATCGCCTCCGCGCGCAGCGTACCGCTCAACCAAGCTCCCAACCCGCCTTCACCTTTGCGAGCAACGCTTTGACCTGGTCAATTGCGCCTTTTGGCACAGTCGTCTTGTCACCAAGCTAAACTGATATTTTGAATCGCAACTGCTGGCCAGCGGCGGCTTTTTTGATGGCAGAAACACAGTCGGCTAAATCTTGTATCTCATTGGTCTCAAGTTCTGCAGCAGCAACCTTGGCACCAGAGGTGGCGCTCGACATTTTCTTTCCCTTCTCTAGCAGCCTGTCGGACTGGAGTGGATGATTTGAGCGATGTTGATCATGGTAATCGAGCGGAACAGTGAATTGAGGGCTAAATGGTTTGAGCAGATCGTGAGCGCACCGCTGGGTGCTCGTTTATCCTGCCAATATCGCCATTCTCTTGATATTCCATGCCATGGTGACCAGCGTCCACTCGCCTTGCACGGCCGCCAAGCCCCGCAACAAGAATTGCCGGAAGCGCATCACCGACTTGATGATGCCGAAGACCGGTTCCACCGTCT
>CAMBSS010000126.1 GCA_945870465.1 Bordetella parapertussis
GTGCCCATCAGGCGCCTCGGTCAGCCCAACGAGTTGGCCGACCTCGCCGTTTTCCTCAGCTCCCCGCGCGCCGTCTATATTACCGGCACGGTTATTCCGGTGGACGGCGGACTGAAGCGGTTCGCGTTCTGAAGCGGCCGGTTGGAACCAATCTTGTTTCAGGAGCCTACCGCATGATCCCGCAAGTTGCAGACCTGCTCGAGGAAGGCAAAGAGCTGCGCGAGTTTCTCGCGACGCTGGGCGAGTCCGATTTCGACCGCGTTACCCAGTTCAAGGACTGGACAGTCAACGATGTCGTGCTCCACCTGCACGCGTCCGATGTGCAGGCCATCGCGTCGGCAACCGATGCCGGGGCCTATCTTGCCTTGCGACGCGACATCGTTGCCAAGCGAGCCACTGGGCTCTCGCCAATCGAAGAGGCGCGCAGTCGCTACCCCGGAATCAAAGGCAGACGTTTGCTCGCACGCTGGAGCGAGCACCTTGAGCAACTGTGCGTGTTGCTTGCCGCCAAGGATCCAGCCTCCCGACTGCAGTGGGGAGGCCCGGATATGGGCGTGCGCATGTTCACGACGGCGCGCCAGATGGAGACCTGGGCCCACGGACAGGCCATCTACGATTTGATGGCCAAGGAGCGTGTCGTGCGCCCGCGCATCAAGAACGTCGCCGTGATCGGCGTCGGCACCTTTGGCTGGACATTTACCAACCGCAAGCTTGCGGTGCCGTCCGTTGCACCTTATGTGCGACTTATTTCGCCTGCCGGCGAAGTATGGGAGTGGAACACTCCCGCACGCGACAATGCGGTTGGCGGAGACGCCGTTGAGTTCTGCCAGGTCGTAACGCAGGTGCGTAACGTCGCCGACACGCGGCTCGCGGTAACGGGCGATACAGCGCGGCGTTGGATGGACATCGCGCAATGCTTCGCCGGTCCGCCCAGTGATCCACCGGCGCCCGGAACGCGCTACAAGGCGTCAGATGAATAGGTGCAGTTGCCGCGCGTGGCCGGGTTCGACGGCATTCTTAAGAGCCCAGTCACCGGGCACTGAGCCGGGCGTCTATTTTCTTCTGCGTCCATTCCGGTGCAAGGCGCGCAATGAAATCGTAGGTAAAACGCCGAAGATACTGGCCGCGTCTCAAGATGATGTGCGCCTGAGATGACGGGAAAAGATGGCGCGCTTCGATGATCGCGAGGCCCTTGTCTTCTTCAGGATCTACCGCCATGGTCTGAAAAATCGCGATGCCAAGGCCCGCGACAACGGCCGCTTTCACGACATCCGCACCAGTCGCCTTGAGCACGATTCTCGGCCGCAGGCCCTGGCGCTCGAACACTTCCTGGACTGCGCGCCCGGACACGAACGCGTGGTCGTACGCGACCATGGGGTATTTCACGATCTCATGCAGCCCGATTTTCTTCAATTCAAGGAGCGGGTGTGCAAACGGCGTGATGACGCATCGCTCAACTTTGTGCGCGGGCAATGTCAGGACTTGATCGGGGATCGCGTTCGGCAGGGTCGTTACGCCGAGTTGCGTCTCGCCCGCAGCCACAAGTTCCACCACGACCGCCGGATTCGCCTGCGTGATTTCAACGCCAACGTTGGGATAAGCGCGCGCAAAGCTTTTGACAGCCTTCAGGACCGCGTACCGGGCATGGAGGTGCGTCGCGGCGATGCGCAGGTGTCCGCTTTCCTGACTGAAGCAGTCCGCGGCCATGTCGGCGAGGCTGGTCGCATCGTGAAGCATGCGCCTGGCGAGCAGGCAGACGTTGCCGCCGAACTCGGTCAGTCCCGTGAGCCGTCCCTTTGTGCGGACGAAAATCCCGGCGCCAAGTTCACGCTCGAGGGATGCGAGCATTTTACTGACCGCGGGTTGAGAGGCGTGCAACGCGATCGCCGCGCGCGATATG
The DNA here is from genome assembly GCA_945870465.1 of Bordetella parapertussis. The sequence goes on from CAMBSS010000126.1 coordinate 1,901, forward strand.
TTGTAGTTGTTCGCGACGATCTCGCATACCGCGCGCAATTGTTGCAGGGTCATGCTATAACCAATCTGACATGGGCCTATAATTATAAATCACTTTTAGGAATGGAGTGGAAGGCGTAGACTAATTTTCGGACTCGGCAGACGGGCGCGTGGGACGCAGCAAGTAAGGGTGGCCTCCCAGACGCACTCGGTCGAGGCGAAAAAAAATAGACGGATGCAGAAAGGCCGGGACTCAGATCCCGCCCCATTGCAATCGCAAACGCGATTTTGGTGCGATGCGGCACGAAACCGATCAAATGAGTGCGAAATGCGCTCAGGAGGAGATGCAATGATTACCGGAGGAATGCGCAGGTGAAAACAGCGCATGACTTTCGCGCGGTTAGCTACCCGGTCCGACTGTACAGCGGGCAGGATGCGCTCGAACGGCTGCCTTCGGAAGTCGAGCGCGTCGCCGCGCGCCGTGCATTCATAATTTCCGGTCGTAGCGTATCGCGCAAGACGCCGCTGATCGGCCGTATCCGGGAACTACTGGGCGAGCGCTGTGGCGGCCTCTTCGACGAATTGGACAAAGACACTTCTTTTGACGCGGTCCAGCGGGCGACGGCAGCCGCGCGTGTAGCGCAGGCGGACTTGCTGATCGGTGTAGGCGCGGGCAGCGTGCTCCAGGGGGTGCGGGTCGTAGCCATACTGCTCGCCGAGAAAGATCCGGTGGAAAAGCTTATTACGCAATATCCGGCGGACGGGCCCGCGGTGAGTCCCCAACTGCGGGCGCCGAAGCTGCCGATCATAAACATCCTGACTGCGCCGACGACTTCGCAGAACCGCGCGGGTTCCGGCGTCAAGAATCCCGCGCTCGACCATCGCATGGAGTTCTTTGACCCCAAGACTCGGCCCCTCGCAGTGTTTTGGGATGCCGAAGCCCTGCTGACCGCGCCTGCGTCGATGATCAGGTCCAGCGCCTGCGCGGTGTACTGGCGGGCTGCGATGAATCTCGCGGCGATTGGCCTGCCGCCGCTGGTCGAAGGCGACCGGTGGCAGGCTTGGCGGCTCGCGCAACGCGCGCTGCCGCAGGTGGCCGACGAGGGCGATTGGCAGGCGCGCGTGGACCTGTGCGCAGCGACGTGGCTGCAGAACCGCGACGGCGACATGGGCGGGCTCCAGGTAAGCAAGACCTGGGTGCTGCGTGCCGTTTATGCGTTTTCGGTAGCGCTTTTCAATCTGCATCCTGAAGTCGCGCAGGGTGAGGCATATAGCGCGCTGACCCCGGGCGTCATGCGGGCGCTGGGGGCGCGCGACCTCGATGCCAACGCGAACCTTGCGGAAGCGATGGGCGTCTGGCGCAGCGGCGAACCGCTTGAAGCCGTTCCGGAGCGTATTGCGCAGGAGTTGACCCGGCTTTATCGCGGGCTTGGCATGCCGGTGCGTCTCTCTCAGCTTGGCATTCCGCGAGAGAGCCTCGCCAACGTGCTCGAGCATTCGCTCAAGAACTTCAATTCCGATCCGAGGCGCGAGTTCGTGCGAGAAAAGGCGGCCCTGCGGGCGGCGCTGGAGGCCGCATGGTGACGAAGTGGAGGAATCGCATGCCACGTTACGCGCTCGCGACAGTGCTCAGTGAAATGGCGGTGCTAGCGGGTGGTTACGCGCATGCTCAACAGCCGTATCCGGTAAAACCCGTCCGCATCGTCGTGCCCAACCTGCCCGGCGGGACGAGTGACTTTTTCGGCCGCGTGATCGGCCAGTCCATCACGGAGGTGACCAAGCAGCCCGTCATCGTGGAAAACCGCCCGGGCGCGAGCGGCAATATCGGCGCCGAAGCCGTCGCGCAGGCGGCGCCCGACGGCTACACGCTGCTGCTGATCGCGGCGACGACCTTGACGGTCAATCCGAGCCTGTTCGCGAAGTTGTCCTATAACTCGCAGAAGGACTTTGCGCCGATCTCCATGATCGCGATTTTTCCCAACCTGCTGGTGACACACCCCTCCGTGCCCGTGCGCAACGTGAAAGAACTGATCGCGCTGGCAAAGGCGCGTCCTGGCGAGCTGAGTTATGCATCGACCGGTGCGGGACAGACGTCCCACCTGGGCATGGAGCTGTTCAAGAGCATGGCCAAGGTCGACCTTTATCACGTGCCTTACAAGGCCAGCGTACCTCTCGTGATCGACCTTATCGCGGGCCGCGTGCCCGTGAGCATGTCGACCATGCCGGCGACTTTGCCGCATGTGAAAACAGGCAGGCTGCGCGCCCTCGCGGTGACCTCGGCGAAGCGGCTGGCTTCGTTGCCCGATCTGCCAGCCGTCGCGGAATCGGGACTGCCGGGCTTCGAAATCACCCTATGGCATGGGTTCCTCGCGCCGGCCGGCACACCATCCGAGATCATCGCGCGTCTCAATGCGATAGCGGTGCAGACACTGAAAAATCCCGACGTGAGGAAGCAGCTCGTCACTGAGGGCGCCGAGCCCGTCGGCAGCACTCCGGAGCAAATGGCCGAGCAGTTGAGGCTCGACATCGTGAAATGGCAGAAGGTCATCAGCGCCTCGGGCGCGAAACTGGAATGAACGGCGATCCGCGCGAGCGCCGGCGATAAGCGGTCGAGCGGCGCAGGCCACAATCTCTTTTCCCCGGAAGGTACATGAATACAGTGGATAGAAAACAGGATTTCGAACGGCTCATCAGGCCGCGCGCCGTTGCGATCGTGGGCGCTTCCGCGGACGTCTCGCGCATCGGCGGGCAACCGACTCGGGCGCTGATGGAATTCGGTTTCAAAGGGGCCATCTATCCGGTCAATCCAAAATATAAAGACGTGAAAGGGCTGACCTGCTATCCGAGCGTCGACAAAGTGCCGCGCCCCTGCGATGTGGCGGTCATTGCGGTTCCCTCTGCGCATGTCCCCGCCGTCATCGAGGAATGCGGGGTCGCCGGGATAGGCTACGCGCTGGTGCTGAGCGCGGGATTTCGTGAGATCGGGGAAGCGGGCGCGCTGCTGCAGGATCAGCTCGTCAAGGCCGCGCAGCGCGCGGGCGTGCGCGTGATCGGGCCCAACTGCCAGGGCTTCATGAATCCCGCCACACGCATGTATGGCGGCTTCGGAACGGCGTTCGCCAATCCGTCGCTCAAGGGCGGTCCGCTGGCGATGGTTACCCAGAGCGGCGGGTTCGGCTTCGGCGTTGTCACCGAGGTCGCGGCTGCCGGCATAGGATTCAACTACATCGTTTCGACCGGCAACGAGGCCGATGTCAGCGCGCTCGATCTGCTCGAGTTCTTCATCGAGCAGGACGATGTCGAGATCGTCACCACCTACCTCGAAGGCGTCAAAGACGGCCGGCGCCTGCTAGCGCTCGGCGAACGCGCGCTCGAGCTCGGCAAGCCCATACTGGTGTGGAAGGTGGGCAACTCCGGCAGCGGTAGGCGCGCGGCGGTGTCCCACACCGCGAATCTCACGTCCGGCCCCGAGATCTATCGGGCGGTTTTCAGGCAGGGCGGTTTTATCGAGGTGCGGGATACGGCGGGTCTCCTGGACGGTGCGCGTGCGTTCTTGTCGAAGCAAGTCGCGCGTGGTCCCAACATCGGCGTGTTCACGAGCTCAGGCGGGCTCGGGGTGCTTCTCGCGGACCGCTGCGAGGAACGCGGACTGCGGGTTCCGGAACTGTCGGAAGCAACCAAGAACGAACTGCGTAAGTTCATGCCCGAATATGCGGCGATCGGCAATCCTATCGACGTAACGGGCCAGTTGCGGACCGATGCTGCGGGGACCAACCGCGCAATCTCGGTGCTCCTGGACGATCCCGACATCGACCAGGTCATTGTGCGCAAAGGCAGCACGGCGGGCAATATCGGACGGGAATGGGCTGAAGATCTGATCGGTGTCGCGCAGAAGACGGACAAGCCCATCCTCATCAGCGTGCTCACGGACCGCTCGGAGGACACGATAGAGATACTGAACCGGCACCGTCTCTCGTGGTTTGCGTCGCCGGAGGGCGCGGTGTTCGCTGCAGGGGCGCTGTGGGAATTTACCGAGAAGCGCGAGCGTCGGTTGGCGCGCGAGGAGCGCATGTTCGGCAAGCAGCAGATCGACTGGCCGGCGGAGGCGGGCGCGCTGGGCGAGCGCCGGTCGAAGCAGGCGCTGGCGGCGTACGGCATAGCCGGCGTGGGCGAGGCGCTGCTGTCGGAGCAGGCGGTAAAGGGCCTGCAGACCGCGCCGTTCGGGTTTCCGCTGGCGGTGAAGGTCGAGTCTGCGGACATAGCGCACAAGACCGAAGCGGGCGCGGTGCGCTTGGGCGTGAGGAGCGTGGAAGAGTTGAAGGAGGCGGCCGCGGCGGTGGTCGTGTCGGCGCGCCGTCATCATCCCGAGGCGCGCATCGACGGGGTGCTGGTGCAGGAGATGGCGAGTGGCGTGGAGCTAATTCTTGGGGCAGTGAACGACGCCTATTTCGGGCCGGTGGTGGCGCTGGGGCTGGGTGGGATATTCGCGGAGACGCTGCGTGACGTGACGCATCGGTGCGCGCCGGTCGACGTGACGACGGCGCGGGTGATGATAGGGGAGCTCAAGGGCGGGGCGATATTGAGGGGAGTGCGCGGGCGGCCGGCCGTGGACATCGAAGCGCTGGCGCAGGCGGTGTCACGGCTGTCGTACCTGGCGGTGGACCATGCCGACCGGATCGAAGAGATCGACGTGAACCCGCTCTTCGTGCGCGAGCAGGGCGTAGTGGCCGCGGACGCGCTAATCGTGCTCAAACGTTCTGGCCGGCAGACCGCCGTTGCCGCAGGCGCCAAAGTGAAAGTAATCAACTGAGGGAGGTAAAGATGGAAGACCTGAAGAATTTATCACCGCTTGCCGCATACCAGGAATACCTCAAGCGCGGCGTGCTCGCCTATCAATTTTGCCCCGACGACGGCACTGCGATCTTTTATCCGCGCCTTGTCAGCCCGGTGTCGGGAAGCACCAATCTCGAGTGGCGCATCAGCAAGGGTCTCGGCACCGTGCACGCGGTGACCACGGTGCACCGGCGCGACGAAGAGCCCTACAACGTTTCGATCATCGAGCTCGACGAAGGATACCGGATGATGAGCCGCGTCGAGGGCGTCGCGCCCAAGGACGTGAAGATCGGCATGCGGGTGCGCATGCGCATGAATCGCCAGAACGAGAACGAGCCTTATCCAGTGTTTGTCCCGTCGGAGGAGAAGTAATGTCAAATTTGAAAAGAGGCAGCGTAGCCATCGTCGGCGCGGCGGAATCGGATCTGGGCGCGGTGCCCGCAGGCACTTCGCCGCTAGATCTCATCGCGCAGGCGACCACCAGGGCGCTCGACGACGCAGGGCTCAAGTTGAGCGATATAGACGGCGCATTCGTCTCGTCGAACCAGATGCGCATGGTGCCGCAGAACGTCTGCGAGTACTTCGGCATGCAGCCGAAATACTTCGATTCGACGAACATTGGCGGGGCATCCTCGTTGACGCAACTCGCACACGCGCAGGCGGCGATCGAAGCCGGGCAATGCACGACGGCGCTGATTGTCTACGGGAGTACCCAACGCCTCGCAAGTCGTGCGCAAGCCTCGCCGCGCGAGTACTGGTTCTATGAGTCGGTGTACCGGCCGTTCCTGCCGCCCAGCGGCTACGCGCTCGCGGCGTCCCGCCACATGCACGAGTTCGGCACTACGCGCGAGCACCTGGCGCAGGTCGCCGTTGCGGCCCGCGAGTGGGCGCTGCTCAATCCAAAAGCGTGGGAGAAAAAACCACTGACCGTGCAGGATGTCCTCAATGCGCGCATGGTGAGCGACCCTCTCGGAGTGCGCGATTGCTGTCTTGTCAACGACGGCGGGGGCGCGATTATCGTGACTTCGGCAGAACGCGCGAAATCGTTGAAGAAGCCCCCGGTCTACGTCCTTGGCGCGGGGCAGGCGATTAGTCACCGGTTCATTTCATGCATGGAGAATTACACGACAACAGCCGCGGTGCAATCGGGCAAGGAGGCCTATGCGATGGCCGGCCTCGGTCCGAAGGACGTCGACGTCGCCGAACTTTACGACTGCTTCAGTATTACTCCCATCATGTTTCTCGAAGATCTGGGGTTTTGCCCGAAGGGAGAGGGCGGCCGCTTTGTGGCGGACGGCAACATTGCCCCGGGCGGCAGCTTTCCCGTCAACACAAGCGGTGGCGGACTCTCTTATTGTCACCCTGGCCATTACGGGATTCTGTTGCTGGTAGAGGCTACGCGGCAATTGCGCGGCGAATGCGGCGCGCGTCAGGTGAAGGACTGCGAAATCGCGTTGGCTAACGGTAACGGGGGGGAGTTCGCAACCGAGTGCACGCTGCTGCTGGGAGGTGCAGGCACGCTGTGAACCCACAGCAAGGTCAACAGCCCGCTGTAACGGGCCTCGGCGACATCACCCCGGAGTGAGGAACAGTTTTTCATGATCAGCAAAAAGCAAGCCTTGGGAGTGATCGCCGTAGCCACCGGTATTTCTGCGATTCCATTCGCGGCAGCGCAGCAGTACCCGGATAAACCGGTACGCATCATGGTGCCGTATGCGCCGGGCGGCGATAGCGACGCGACAGCGCGTCTCGTCGCGTCGAAGCTGAGCGAATACCTCGGCCAGCAGTTCGTCATCGATAATCGCGGCGGAGCAAGCGGCACGATCGGCACCGAGACTGGCGTAAAGGCGACGCCTGACGGCTATACGCTGACCCTGATCGGGGCAGGCTACCCGGTTAACGCAGCGCTGTATCCGTTGACCTTCGATCCGGTGCGAGATATCGCGCCTATCGTGCAGATCGCAAAAGGGCCTTTTTTGCTGGTCGTACATCCGTCGCTCCCGGTTAGAACCGTGGACGAACTCATCGCTTATGCGAGAGCAAGGCCTGGACAGATTAACTATGCCAATAGCGGAAGCACAGTTTTTATGGCGACTGAATTGTTCCTTAACCTGGCCAAGCTCAAGGTCACGGGCATTCCGTACAAGGGAACCGGCCCGGCACTCATAGACACTATATCGGGCCAAACGTCGATTTTTTTTGCCAGCATTGCTGCCGTCTTGCCGCACGTTAAGGGCGGACGGCTACGCGGTCTCGCGTTGACGACTGCCAAGCGCATCGCCGCCGAACCTGAGATTCCGACGATCGCGGAAGCGGGCATTCCCGGCTACGATGTTCCGAACTGGCATGGCTTGATTGGTCCACGAGGATTGCCGACCGAAATCAGGGACAGGTTACATGCGGAAGTGAGCAGAGCGCTCGGGTCCAAAGACGTACAGGATCTGTTGCAGCGCAATGGGACCTCGCCTTCGGGGGCGCATCCGGAAGCGTTCCTTGCCGAAATCCGCCGTGAAATAACCCTTTGGCGGCAGGTCGTCAAAGATTCAGGCATCAAAATGCAACTGTAGAAACAGTTGCTGCGAAGCGACGCACGGCGAACTCGCATGCCTCCCTCGGAGGCGCAAGGCCGCCGCGCTAGCTCTGCACTTGTCAACCCAACACACCCATTGACCACGCTTATTAATTTTGAAGGACTGATCAGGCCCCGTGCGATCGCTATCGTCGGTGCATCGGGGGACCTATCGCGCATCGGCGGCCAGCCGCTGCGTGCATTGACCGAGTTCGGTTTCAAAGGTCCCGTCTATCCGGTCAACCCGAAGTATGAACGCCTTGCCGACCTGCGCTGTTACAGCGAGATCGCTGCAGTACCGCAACCGTGTGACCTCGCGATCGTTGCCGTGCCGTCCGCGCGCGTGGCTTCGGTAATCGAGGAATGCGGCGCGGCTGGCATCCGGTTTGCGGTCGTGCTGAGTTCGGGCTTTCGCGAGATCGGGCCGGCGGGCGCACAAATGCAGGACGAACTGCTCGCCGCAGCGCGCCGTAGCGGTGTGCGCATGATAGGCCCCAACTGCCAGGGGATCATGAATCTCGCGACGCGCATGTTCGCGGGGTTCGGTACTGCGTTTCGCAATCCATCGCTGCGCGCGGGGCCGCTGGCGATGGTCACTCAGAGCGGCAGTTTCGGCTTCAGCGTTGTCACCGAGGTCGACGCAGCCGGATTAGGGTTCAATTACAGCGTTTCCACGGGCAACGAAGCCGATGTGTCGGCACTCGATCTGCTTGAGTTTTTTCTCGAGCAGGATGATGTTGAGGTACTCATTGCATATATCGAGGGCATCAAGGACGGTCGCAGGCTGCTCGCGCTCGGCGCGCGCGCGCTCGAACTCGGCAAGCCGATACTGATATGGAAAGTCGGCAATTCGCGCAGTGGCCGGCGCGCCGCAGTCTCGCATACGGCGAACCTGACGTCGGGGCCGGAGTTCTACCAGGCGGCGTTTCGCCAGGGCGGGTTCGTCGAAGTGCAGGAGTCGTGGGAGCTCACTGATGTCGCGCGTGCGTTCCTCGCCCGGCGCATGCCGCGCGGCCGCAACGTCGCGATCTTTACGAGCTCCGGCGGATTCGGCGTGCTGGCCGCGGACCGATGCGAGGCGCGGGGCCTGAACGTGCCGGAGCTTGGGGAAGCCACGAAGTCGAAGCTGCGCGGCATCGTTCCCGAGTATGCGGCGCTCGGCAATCCGATCGACGTCACCGCGCAACTCAGCACCGATTCACGGAGGGTGAACGGCGCATTGAGTGCGCTGGTGGATGATCCGGGCATTGACCAGATCATGATACGCAAAGGCAGCACGGACGGAAAAACCGGCGGCGAATGGGCAGCCGGCCTCGTCGAGCTGATCGCGAGCGTCGACAAGCCGATGCTCGTTAGCGTTATGGAACAAGGGTCCGGGCAGGCTGTCGAGATATTCAACCGGCACCGCGTCGCTTGGTCGTCGACCGCCTCCGGGCTCGTTTCCGCCGCCGTCGCGCTGTGCGAATTTGCTGAGAAGCGCGAGCGCTGGGAGCGGCGCGCGGGGCGCGAGGTGGCGCGACGGGAGATCGAGTGGCCCGCAGGCGGCGGCACGCTGGGAGAGCACAAGTCCCTGCAGGTGCTGTCGGCGTACGGGATAGAGGGCGTGCGCGAGGTTTTGCTCACGGAGCGCGAGGTGCTGGAGCTCAAGACATGCACGCTCAAGTTCCCGCTCGCGGTGAAAGTGGCGTCGGCGGACATCGCGCACAAGACCGAAGCAGGCGGGGTGAAGCTGGGTATGCGCAGCGTGGCGGAGTTGAAGGCGGCGGCAGCGGAGGTAATCAAGTCGGCGCGTGCGCACCATCCGCGGGCACGCATAGACGGTGTGCTGGTGCAGGAGATGGCCGAAGGCGTGGAGATGATTCTCGGGGTGGTGAACGATGAATATTTTGGTCCGGTGGTGGCGCTGGGGCTGGGCGGGATATTTGCCGAGACGCTGCGCGATGTGACGCACCGGTGTGCGCCGGTGGACGTTTCCACAGCGCAGGTGATGATAGGAGAACTCAAGGGGGCGGCGCTGCTCAAGGGGGTGCGCGGGCGGGCGGCGGCGGACACGGGTGCACTGGCCGAGGCGATATCGCGGCTTTCGCATCTGGCGGCGGATCATGCAGACCGCATCCTGGAGATCGATGTGAATCCGCTCTTCGTGCGCGAGCACGGCGTCATCGCTGCCGATGCGCTCATGGTGCTAAAGTAACTCAATGCACGAGCCTTAAGAGTCGAGCGCAGAAAGCGAAACGACGGGAGTTCGTGCTGGCGACGTGCGGCTGCGCGAAAACATATGAACACCAGACGGGTTGGGAAAATTGACGACGTGATTTAACCGCGCGAGCGAAGAGGAGTGGCGATAATGGAAAAGACACCCATGAACGGGTCAATCGAGCAGACGGTCAAAACGCATGAATACTGCAAGGTCCTCGACGAGGGACGGCTGCGCATCGTTACCGTAAACCGGCCCGAGGTTATGAATGCTCTGAATAGCGAGGCGAGCCATGAGCTGGAAAAAGTGTGGGACGAATTCGCCGCACGTGACGACTTGTGGGTCGGCATTGTCACGGGAGCGGGCGACCGCGCGTTTTCCGCAGGAAACGATCTCAAGAGGCAGGCGGACGGCAAGCGCGGCCCCCGGCCGCATAACGGTTTCGGCGGTCTCGCGCATCGGTTCGACCTCAATAAGCCGGTGATCGCCGCGGTCAATGGCGTCGCGATGGGTGGCGGCTTCGAGATGGCGCTCGCGTGCGACATCATAGTGGCCGCGGAGAACGCCGTATTCGCGTTGCCCGAGGTTCGCGTCGGGCTGATCGCGGCGGGCGGCGGCGTGCACCGGTTGCCGCGGATGATTCCGCGCAAGCAGGCAATGGGCATGATCCTGACGGGACGGCGCATCTCCGCGCAGGAAGGCAAGGAGCTTGGATTCGTTAATGACGTGGTTCCCGTCGGCGGGGCGCTGGAAGGCGCGCGGCGCTGGGCTTCGATGATCCTCGAATGTTCGCCGATGGCGGTGCGGGCGTCCAAAGAAGCGGTGTATCGCGGCCTCGACGAA
>CAMBSS010000127.1 GCA_945870465.1 Bordetella parapertussis
GGGGAGAACATGGCAAAGGATGAAGGATGAAGGATGAATGGCCCGAGGCCACGTAGGGATGAAGGAAGGCACACGGCGTTTGCTGCCGGGCTACGGTCTGACTATTTGCTCTTTGTTTTGCGTTTGAATTCGCACAAATCATTAATTAAACAGGTCGGGCAGTCGGGCTTGCGCGCTTTGCATACATAACGCCCGTGCAGGATCAGCCAGTGATGGGCATGCAGCTTGAATTCATCCGGCACCCGCTTTGCCAGCTTTTTTTCCACCGCGAGCACGTCTTTGCCGGGTGCAATACCGGTGCGGTTGGAAATGCGAAAAATGTGCGTATCGACCGCGATGGTCGGTTGCCCGAACGCGATATTGAGGACGACGCTGGCGGTTTTGCGGCCCACGCCCGGCAACTGCACGAGCTCTTCGCCGCTGGCCGGTACTGCGCCGGCGTGGCGTTCGAGCAGCAACTGGCAGGTCGCCAGGATATTTTTCGCCTTGGTGCGGTAGAGCCCTATGCGCTTGATGTATTTTTCCAGCCCTGCAGTGCCAAGTTGCAGGATGGCCGCGGGTGTATTGGCCGCCGCGTAGAGTTCGCGCGTGGCCAGGTTGACGCTCTTGTCAGTGGCCTGGGCCGACAGTATGACTGCCACCAGCAGCTCAAACGGGTTGCGGTATTCGAGTTCGCCGCGCGGTTCCGGATTGGCGGCGCGCAGCCGGCTGAAAATTTCAGTGCGTTTTGACGGATTCATGCGGGGGAACGGTTGGCGAAGGCGCTCAGGGTAATCGGCTGCCGCTCAATTGACAACCGCCGGCAGCGCGCATTGCCGCATGCAGCGCGGCACAGAAAGTGATGAAAGACTGCGTTATGACGACTGAATTTCCACATTCTGCTGCCGGTTGCGGGTGCCATTAATGTCACAGACGATGTTGCGCTTTCCGATTTGCAGGCGCTGTCAGGCGATCAAGCGAGAACTAAGTCACGCGGCAACCGCGTGGCATGTTACTTGCTGGTTAAAATGCCAGAAGCAACTGCTCGAGACGCGATTTGCCAGAGAAAGCATGAACATGGCCAACACGGCACGTGGGAAATCCGGAATCGGTTCGTTTTTTGTGAACCAGCATCGCGGACAGTGGATCGCGTTCGGATTGGTATTGATGTTGCTGGTCGCGGCGGTCGATTTCGCGACCGCCTTCAAGCTGCGCCTGACGGTGATTTATCTCGTTCCGCTGTTGGTCCTGACCTGGGTGATAGGGCGCCTGTTCGGTGTCCTGCTGTCCATCGTGGCCTGCACCTCGTGGACATACGTCGACGCGGTTGGCGGCGCCTACATCAACAACCCGTCGTTGCTGTATTGGGACTGGGGCACGGTGCTGTTCGGCTTCGTGGTCATGGTTGTCGCGCTGACCGAACTGCGCAAGGCGTTCGAGGACGCGCACTTTCAGTCGCGCAAAGACGCGCTGACCGGGCTCGTCAACAAGGGCGGCTTCTATCCGGTGGTCAGCGCGGAGATCGAAGTGTGCCGGCGCTACAAGCGCACGCTGTCGATCGCTTATATCGACTGCGATAATTTCAAGATGGTCAACGACAAATTCGGCCATCATATCGGCGATGAATTGCTGCGCGTGATTTCCAAGACCATGCAGCGCAAGCTGCGCTCGTCAGACCTGCCGGGGCGGCTGGGCGGCGACGAATTCGCCGTGATGCTGCCGGAAACGAACGCCGAGGCCTGCCGCATGGTCATTGAAATGCTGCAGCAGCGCCTGCTGCACGAAATGCAGGAGCACAACTGGCCGGTGACTTTCAGCATCGGCATCGCCACCTTCCTGCGCATGCCGGCTTCGATCGAAGACATGATCCGCCAGGCCGACAAGCTCATGTACGCCGTGAAGAACACCAGCAAGGGCGCGATCAAGCAGGAAGTCTTTCACGCCTGATCTGCAACATGTCCGGGCGTCCGTAATTTATTTATTTTGCGGTCCTTTGGTCGCCAGCCGCAGCCGCGCGCGTTCCATCGCGCGTTGCACTATCCGCTCGTTTACGGTGGGAGCGTTGACGCGTCCGGCGGCGCGCCGCTCGGCAAGTTCGCGCGCGCGGCGCGCGTTGCGTCGCTCGAAGTGCAGGCGCGCCGCCGCGGCTGTGTCGCGCAGTTCTTCGCGCGCTGGCTGGGCGCCGGTCGGCGCCATGCTGATGCAGTCGACCGGGCAGGGCGGCAGACACAGTTCGCAGCCCGTGCAGGCATCCGCGATCACCGTGTGCATCAGTTTGGACGCGCCGACGATGGCATCCACCGGACAGGCCTCGATGCACAGGGTGCAGCCGATGCACAACTTCTCATCGATCAATGCGACTGCCGGCGGTTTGGTTGCGCCGAAACGTGGATCGACCGGCTGATACGGTGCATCGAGTACCGCGGCGAGTTCGCGCGCGGTGGTATCGCCGCCGGGCGGACATTGGTTGATCCCGGCGCGCCCCGCGGCAACCGCTTCGGCATAGGGCAGGCAGCCGGCATATCCGCACAGCCTGCATTGCGTCTGCGGCAGCAGCGCATCGATGCGCGCGGCGAGGTCTGCCGCAGTGCTTGTCATATTGCTCCGGGAACGCCAATCAACATTGCGGCATTTTAGCCTTCCGCGGACGGATCACGGGCGCTGCGCGCAGTTTGACCCGCCCCCTATGGCGTGATAGAAACTTACCACTCTCAACACACGGAAGCGGAACTGCAACAATGGAAACCCGGGTCGTAAAGATGGCGCAAGTCGCGGCGATCGTAACTCTGGTCGTCGGCTGTCTGCTGGTGCTGCAGCCATTCGTCACGGCCCTGCTGTGCGCCGCCATCGTGTGTTTTTCGACCTGGCCGGTCTACCAGTGGCTGGAGCAGCGGCTGGGCGGCCGCCGCACGCTCGCGGCATTGCTGATGACGCTGCTGCTGATCCTGGTCGTGGTGCTGCCGCTGGCGCTGCTGGCGTTGACGCTCGCGGATAACGTCACGGCATTGTTCGGACAAGTGCGTGAACTTTTTGCCGACGGATTGCCCAAGCCGCCGGATTGGGTCGCCAGTCTGCCGTTGGTTGGTGAGGGCGTGGACGGCTGGTGGCGAGGGCTCGTGACGAGCGAGGAAAAACTGGGTGAGGCGCTGAAAAGGGTGGCGCAACCCATGCAGCGGGGACTGCTGAATGCCGGGCTGATACTTGGCGAAGGCGTGCTGCAGCTGAGCCTCACTGCTTTTATCGCGTTTTTCTTTTACCGCGACGGCGCCGCGCTGATGGCGTCCGCGAAATCGGCGACGCACCGCGTGGCCGGCGTGCTTGCCCCGGGCCTGCTGCAGACTGTCGGCGGCACCATCCAGGGCGTGGTCTATGGCATCGTCGGCACCGCGATCGCGCAGGGACTCGTGGCGTTCATCGGGTTTCTGATTGCGGGCGTGCCCGGCGCGGCATTGCTGGGATTCCTGACTTTCCTGCTGTCGATGGTGCCGGTGGGGCCGCCGCTGATCTGGGGCGGCGCCGTGATCTGGCTGGCGTTCAAGAGTTCGACCGGCTGGGCGATCTTCATGGTGATCTGGGGATTTTTCGTGATCAGCGGCATTGACAATGTCATCAAGCCTTTGCTGATCAGCCGCGGCAGCAGCCTGCCGTTCGTGCTGGTGATGCTGGGCGTGTTCGGCGGCGTGTTCGCGTTCGGCTTTGTCGGAATTTTTCTCGGCCCCACCTTGCTGGCGGTCGGCTACTCTCTCGTGCGCATGTGGACTCAGCCTGCGGCTGATAAAACCGCAGGCTAGACCGTCGCCTCGGTGCCGCCGTCCAGCGCGGCCGGCAGTGGTTGCCAGCGGCCTTCGATCAATCCCTGCATTGGCTGGAACTTGATCTTGTAGGCCATCTTGCGGCTTTGCGCTATCCAGTAGCCGAGGTAGAGGAAAGGCTGATCGCTTTTCACGCATTGATCGATCTGCCACAGGATATTGTAAGTGCCGTAGCTTGCCGCACCGATTTCCGGATCGAAGAACGTGTAGACGGACGACAGGCCGTCCGCCAGTTCGTCGAGTATGCTGACCATGCGCAATACGCCATCCTCGCGGAATTCCACCAGCCGCGACTCGACGTTGCTCTGCAGCAGGAAATGGCGGTACTGCTCGCGGCTGTCCTGGTCCATGCCGCCGCCCGCATGCCGCATCGACTGGTAGCGCAGGTATAGCGCGTAGTGCTCGTGGCTGTAATTGAGGTCGAGCACTTCGGACTTGAGAGAGGCGTGTTTTTTCCAGATGCGGCGCTGCGTGCGGTTGGGCCGGAATTCTTCGGTGGCGATGCGCACCGGCACGCAGGCGCGGCAATGGTCGCAATACGGCCGGTAGGTAAACGCGCCGCTGCGGCGGAAGCCCGCTTTGACCAGTTCGCCGTATACCGGCGCGTCGATCAGATGGCTGGGGGTCGCCACTTGCGAGCGCGCTATGCGGTCCGGCAGATAGCTGCACGGGTAGGGCGCAGTCGCGTAGAACTGCAGCACCGACAGCGGAAAATCATTGAGCAAGGTCAAGGTCTAGTTTCCAGCGGCCGGGTACATGCGGGTAGTTTACCAACTCCTGCAGTTTTCGCACAAAGTCAGCGCGCGGGATTTCACGCCCGCCCAGTGACGCGAGATGCGCCGTATACATCTGGCAGTCGATCATGCCGAACTGCCAGCGCGCGAGCTGGCGTACCAGGTGCACGAGCGCGATTTTGGAGGCGTCAGGGGCGCGCGTGAACATCGACTCACCGTAGAACATGCGGCCGATGGCCACGCCGTAGAGTCCGCCGGCAAGCTCGCCGTCGATCCAGGTTTCGATCGAGTGAGCGGTTCCGAGTTCATGCAATGCGCAGTAAGCCGCGCTCATTTCGGGGCTGATCCAGGTGCCTTCCTGCTCCGCGCGGGGTGCAGCGCAGCTTTCGATGACGGTGCGAAAAGCCGTGTCGGCACGCACTTCGTATTGCCGGTTGCGCAGTGCTTTCGCCAGCGAGCGCGTGACTTTGAGTTCCGGCGGCATCAGCACCATGCGCGGGTCGGGGCTCCACCACAGGATGGGCTGGCCCGGGCTGAACCACGGAAAGATGCCGTGACGGTAAGCGTCGATGAGGCGCGCTGTCGACAGTTCGCCGCCCGCGGCAAGCAGGCCGTTGGGCTCGGCGAGTGCTGCGGTCAGCGGCGGAAACGATTCATTGGATTGCAGCCAGCGGATCATGGTGCGATTGTACTCATCCGCGAACGCGCGGATCGCGCGCGGACAAAAACAACGGCAAAACAAAACCCGTTGACGTTGCCGCCAACGGGTTGCCGTACGAATGAGAACTGCTGGTTCGCGCTGTTATTGGATCACGCCGCAACCAAAGCGGCCACCCGCGTTGCCGGTGGGATCGGTTTTAAGGTCGTCGGCGTTGGCGTGCACTATCAGGCCGCGGCCGATGACGCCGTCCATGCCCTTGCCGACGGATATGCCGTCGACCATCATATTCAGCGTGGCTTTGCCGGATTGATCGGCGGTCAGGTTGCCGAGGTCACCGGCATGACGATCCGGCGTGTCGGGCGCGCCGTGTTTTTTGCTTTGCGGATTGAAGTGCCCGCCGGTGCTCATGCCGTCGGCCGCGCTGCAATCGCCTTTTTCATGAATGTGAAACCCGTGCGCGCCTGGCGACAATCCGGTGATTTCCGCGGTGACGCGGACGCGGCTGCCGACTTGCGTGAATTTCGCTTCGCCGCGCACCTGCGAGCCGCTGGCCGGACGCACCACGGCGACCGCCGTCGGGCCTTCGGGTTCCATCGAGGCGCATGCCGACAGCAGCATTGCGCAGGTTGCGGCCTTGATCACGTTTTTCATAGGGGTGTTCCTCCTGATTGGTGTGGCGCCGGTAACGGTCTGGATAACGCCGGCCCATCGTCCTCGGTTAAGGAAAGCCTGTCAACATTGGAGCTGCTGACGGCAATACTTCTGCAATTCTGCGACGACGGCGGCGCCGGTCGCGCAGATGCTGATGAAGCCGCGCCGGTCCATGTTTTTCTCAGCCTCAGCTCGCGCGTTGCGCGCGGTCAGCGCCCAGTTCGGCAGCGAACGCCTGCTCCATCTCGCGCCGGAAACGCGCGGCGTCGCTGTCGATGGCGGCCACATCCGCCCACGTCACGGTCTGGCCTTGAGCGACCGCGCGTTTCATGGCAACGCCGTGGGCGAGTCCCAGCGGCAGAGCGCCGCACGCCAGGGAATCCGCTGCCGGCATGAGCTTGCCGTAGACGGTATAACCGCCTTCGCCGTCGAGTGTCTCGCCCGCCTTGAGATCGCGCTTGGCAGTGGCGGCGACGTCACCGCGAAAACCGGTCGCAGCCCCGGTTGCTTCGCCGCGCAGGCCGACAGACGCGACGCTGATGCCGAGTTCGAGTCCGATCAGGTGAAAAGGCTTGTACATAGATGAGTAATTGCCGCTGCTGTCCGTGACGAGGCCGTATTCGTGAAAGCAGCGCCGCACGTACTCGCTGTCGGCAGCGAACGTCACGTAGACGCCCCAGCGCAAATCGCGGAACACCGCACTGCCGTCGCGCTCGAGGCTGGAGATGACCTCGACCTGGCCGGCGTGGTGGAGTTGGCCGCCGGCCGCGCGCGGCCGCATGATGCGCGGCAGATCGTCGACGCCGCAAGGCGGAAAAGCGAGACCCTGTGGCGCGGGCGTGAGTCCGGTTGCGTTGGCGACAGCCGCCATCTCGATCGCCGACTTGGTGCCGTCGAGAAACGAATTGAACATCTGCGCGTTGAAATCGCCGCCCGCGACCATCTCCGGCGTAAATCCGTAATGGCCCCATACCGTGGCGGGCGTCGAGGCGTGATACGCGGGAAGATATTTGGTGCCTTTGCCGGCGGCGACCACTTCAAAGCCGGCGGCGCGCGCCCAGTCGACCATTTCGCAGATCAGGGCCGGCTGATCGCCATAGGCGAGCGAGTAGACGATGCCGGCCTGCGCCGCGCGCCGCGCGAGCAGGGGGCCGGCGAGCGCGTCGGCTTCCACGTTGACCATCACGATGTGCTTGCCGTGTTCGCAGCAGGCAAGTGCATGGCGTATGCCGGCCGCGGGGCTGCCAGTGGCGTCGATGGCGATTTCGATTGCATTGGATTTGATGACTGCCAGCGCGTCGTCGGTGACGAAAGTGGTGCCGGACTTGCGCGCGGCGGCTAGCGATGGCGCGGCGTATTGTTCGGCGGGCCAGCCGACGCGCTGCAGACTTTCTTTCGCGCGTTGGGGTGCCAGGTCGCAGATGGCGACCAGATGCAGGCCGGGCGTGCGCCTCACCTGCGACAAAAACATCGAACCGAATTTGCCGGCGCCGATCAGCGCGACGCGCAGAGGCTTGCCGTCGGCAGCACGTTGCAACAGCAGGCGATGAAGGTTCATGTCATGGACGCCGCACGTAAAATCTGCGCTAACCTACCACAGCGCGCCGGCTTTGGCAGTGGCGCGCAGAATTCGCGGTCAGCGATAGTCGTCGGCGAGCGCCTGGGGCATGCGCTCAGGGTAATGCAGGATGGGGATCATGTTTCGAGCAGTTTCAGCCGCTGGACCTTGCCCGACGGCCCTTTGGGCAGGGACTCCACCAGCCTGATGAGCTTGGGCGTCTTGTACTTGCCGAGCTCCTGCTGCGAGAATGTATAGAGTTCATCCAGCGAACAATATTCCCCGGGTTTCAGGACGATGCAGGCCATGATCTCCTGGCCGTAGTGTGCGTCGGGCATGCCGACAGCCGCGGCCTCGAGCACCGCCGGGTGCCGCAGCAGCGCTTCGTCGATTTCGCGCGGCGCGATGTTTTCGCCGCCCTTGATGATGAGTTCCTTGATGCGGCCGGTGACGAACACGAAGCCGTCGGCGTCCATATAGCCGAGATCTCCGGTGTGCATCCAGCCGTCGGCCTGCAGCGTCTGCGCGGTGTTGGCCGGGTCCTTGTAATAGCCTTTCATCACGTTGTCGCCGCGCACCATCAGTTCGCCGGCCTGCATTGCAGGCAGGTCGCGGCCGGTCGCTGGATCGATGACCTTGCCTTCGTTGCCGTACGGCTGGCCGGGGCTGCCGATTTTGCGTTTCGCGCGCTCGTACGGATTGGTAAAGCAGGGCGCATTGGTTTCCGTCATGCCGAAAGTTTCGATGATGCTGATGCCGAATTTATCTTCGAAGGCGCGGTGCAGTTCGGGTGGCAGCGGTGCCGATGCCGAGCGGCAGAACTTTATCCCGGAGATATCGAGCCCCAGCGCGCGCGGCTCTGGCGCATTCAGCAGGTAGGCGATGATGGTAGGCACCACGTTGATCCAGGTGCAGCGCTGCTGCACCACCGTTTTCCAGTAGTTGGTCACGCTGAAGCGGTGCGGCATCACCACCGAGCCGCCGTGCACGATGGGCGCCACCGCGGTCACTATCTGGCCGTTGATGTGATACAGCGGCAGTGCGCACATCACGCGGTCCTGCGCCGTCAGTTGATGGGCGCGGCTCGTGTATTCCCCGCCAGCGACCACACTTCTATGCGAGAGCACCACGCCTTTCGGTTTGCCGGTGGTGCCCGAGGTGTACATCAGCAGCGCGTCGTCGTCCTCGCTCACCGGATGAGGTTGCACCGGCGGCAGCGCTACATCGTCAAAAATAGAGACCGCATCCGGATCGATGACTACGACCTTGATGTCGCGCTTGATGTCTTTGAGTGCGGTATGCAGGCGCGGCGCCAGTTCGGTGCTGGTAAACACCAGCCGCGTGTCCGAATGCTCCAGCACATAGACAAGCTGCGACGGCTGCGAGAGCAGGTTGAGCGGCGCCACCATGTAACCCGCGTACATGACGCCGATCAGCAGGCGGCCGGTCTGGTAGCCGTTGTGCAGCATAAGGGCGACCTTATCGCCTTTGCCGAGCCCCTGGCCGTCGAGATGGCGGCCGAGCTGCACGCAATCCGACTGGAGTTGCGCGTAGCTCATTACGCGTCCGGTTTCTGGCGCGATCAGGTACGGCGCGGCGGGTTGCTCGCGCGCCTGCAGGTCAACGTAATGTCGGATAGTACGCATGAAGAAGATCTTGAACCGCAAAGGACGCTAAGGTCGCCAAGGAAAAGCTGAAAGCTGTAGCCTTTGAACTAATCTTCGCGTCCTTCGCGTCCTTTGCGGTGAGGCTTTTAGATTTTGTATCTCTTTTTATACGCGCCGAAGATGTCATCGGGGCTGGGTTCGCGTGCTGGAATGGTGCGCACGATGCGTGTGATGTTCAGGAAATGCTTGTAGTGCAGGTTTTCCGAAAAGCTGTTGCCGCCCCAGGTGCCGCAGCCCATCGACAGCGAAAACGGCAGGCCGTTGTCGAAGCTGCCGCCGGTGGCGAAGGTATGCGCCTGCTTGACGATCACGCGGCACACTGTCATTTCGAGGCCGAGCCGTCGGATGTTGGCGTCGTTCTCGCTGTAGATGCCGCACGAGTGGCCATTGCCCATGTATGCGTAAATGCTGCGCAGCGTGTCGAATGCGTGATCGAAGTTCTGTGCGCGGTATACGGTAAGCACCGGCGAGAGTTTTTCGCCGGAGTACGGGCAGTCGGGACCGGCGCCGGTTTCCTCGACCAGCAGGCATTTGGCAGCGGCGAGGGCGGGGCGCGTCAAGCCCGCAATCGCGCAGATGCGGCTGACCGCCTGCGCGGTGACGGTGGATGACAAATGACCGCCGGGGAACATCGTTTTCTGTAGCGTGGCTTTTTCGGCGGCGGTCAGCAGCACGCCACCTTGCCTGGCGAGCGCCGCCAGCATGGCGTCGTAAACTTTCGCGTGGACGATGACGCTGTTCTCCGACGAGCAGCTCGTCGCGTTGTCGAAAATTTTCGATGCCATGATTTTAGCGGCAGCGTCATCGATATCGGCGCTGTCGTCGACGATCACCGCGACATTGCCTGCGCCGACGCCAAGCGCGGGCTTGCCGCTCGAATAGCCTGCGCGCACGTTGGCGCGCGAGCCGGTGACGACCACGAGGTCGGCCTGCTGCATGAGTTCGGTTGACGACTCCTTGGTCACCGGCGCCGCCAGCATCTGCACGAGGTCCGTGGGGGCGCCGATGCGCTTTAATTCCGCATGGATGTATTCAAGCAGTCTGGCGCTGGTCGTATAGCCCTTGGGCGACGGCGACAGGATGACTGCATTGCCGCATTTCAAAGCATTGATAATGTTGTTGGCGGGCGTGGCGCCGGGATTAGTTGACGGCACGACGGCGGCTACGACGCCGACCGGGCGGGCGATCTCGGTGATGCCGGTGTCCGCATGTTCGGCGATGACGCCGGTCGTCTTGGCGTCCGTGAGATCGCGCATGAGTCCAAGAGTCTTGCGGTGGTTCTTGACGATTTTGTCGGCCACGTTGCCGAGCCCGGTGTCCTGCACTGCGAGTTCGGCTAGCAGGCGGTTGCGCGCGGGTTCCATGATGGCCCATGCGGCGGCGGTCGCCACCTCGTCGAGTTGCGCCTGGGAATAACGTGCGGCAACGCTCTGCGCCGCGCGCGCACGGCGTATTAATTCGGCAACCGCGGCACGCGCCGGCGCCGCTTCGATTGCAACCTGGGATCGGGCAGTCATCAACTCTCCGCTTATGGGCGCCGGCATCTTCGAGTCGGCGCGAACCTTATTTCGCAGTGCAAATGATAGCGTACTGCGCAGTGCCCGCCCGCGTGACGTAAACTTGCCGCAGAACGCACGAAGGAAAAAAACATGCAGACAATTTCGATTCCCGCTTTCGGCGGGCCTGAGCAATTAAAGACCATGGACATGCCGCAACCGGGTCCGGCCGCGGGCGAGGTGCTCGTCAAGCTCGCTTATGCCGGCATCAATTTCATCGACGTCTACATGCGTAGCGGCCAGTACGCGCGGTCGCAGACCTATCAGACGCCGCTGCCGATGACGCTGGGCATGGAAGGCGGCGGCACCGTGGCAGAACTGGGCGCGGGCGTGACCGATTTTGCGGTCGGCGAGCGCGTCGCTTACTGCATAGTGCGCGGCAGCTATGCGGAGTATGCGGCGGTGCCCGCCAAACGGTTGGTGAAAGTGCCGGACGCAGTGCCGCTGGATATCGCGACCGCGCTGATGCTGCAGGGATGCACGGCGCACTATCTGTCGCATTCCGCCTTTCCGCTAACTGCGGGCAAAAGCTGTCTCGTGCACGCGGCCGCGGGCGGCGTCGGCCAGTTGCTTACGCAATTGGCAAAGTTGCGCGGCGCGACGGTGCTGGCCACAGCGGGCAGTCCGGAAAAAGCGGCCATTGCGAAGGCGCGTGGCGCCGACCACGTGATTCTTTACCGCGACACCGATTTTCGCGAAGCGGTGATGCAGATCACCGGCGGGCAGGGCGTCGATGTCGTCTACGACGCGGTGGGCAAGGACACCATACACAAAAGTATCCGCAGCCTGAAAAAGCGCGGGCTGTGCATCAACTATGGCGGCGCGTCCGGGCTTGTCACCGCCGTCGAGCCGCTCGAGCTGGCCGAGGCGGGTTCGGTATTTTTTACGCGTCCGCATCTTGCCGACTACATTGCCAGCGCCGAAGAGTTGCGCGGTCGCGTTGCCGACTTGTTTGCGCATCACGCGGCTGGCCGGCTCAAAGTCGAGATCGATCGCGAGTTTCCTCTGGCGCAGGCGGCGGATGCGCACCGCTATCTCGAAGGCCGCAATACCAAGGGCAAGCTGCTGCTGAAGATTTAGTCGTCGGGGGCGGAGGTTTGGTTAACGCGGTGGAACGTAAAATGTTAAACTCCGCAGCGAAAATCCGGAACTGTTTTACGGTGTTGTCGGGAAGCGCGAAATGAACGAGAAAAAACACGTCAAATTTCAGGGCCGGTTGATCGTTGTTGGCTTCGGTTCCGTCGGTCAGGGCACTTTGCCGCTGCTGCTGCGCCACATCGACATGCCGCTGGAGCGCATCCGTATCGTGACCGGGGACACGCGCGGCATCGAGGAAGCCAAACATTTCGGCGTCAAATTCACGGTCAGGCCGCTCACGCGCGAAAACTACCGCGCCGTGCTGGAGCCGCTGGTCAGTAAGGGCGATTTTCTGCTCAATCTGTCGGTCGAGGTGTCGAGCGTCGCGCTTATAGAGTTTTGCTACAAACGCGGCGTGATGTATCTCGACACCTGCATCGAGCCGTGGCTCGGCGGTTATACCGACACCAAGGTGTCGGCGTCGCGCCGTTCCAATTACGGGCTGCGCGAAGAAGTCATGAAGTTTCGCACCAAGTTCCCGAACGGCGGGCCGACCGTGATTCCGACGCATGGCGCCAATCCCGGTCTGATTTCGCACTGGGTCAAGCAGGGGCTGATCAACCT
>CAMBSS010000128.1 GCA_945870465.1 Bordetella parapertussis
CCGGCGACCGCATCCTGTTTGTCGGCAAAGACTCCGCGCGGCGCCTGCAACTGCGCTACCTCAACGAACCCGGCACCGTGGCCTGGGTGTGCTCCGGCCGCGAACCACCGCGCGGCCTGGTATTCCGCTGGTGGCAAGAACACTCGCGCGCTGCCTGATTCATTCCTCTCGCCTCCATGACCATCGACCTGATCGACTACGAGCACGGCATTTGCGCGCTCGACTCCGGCTTTTTTCGCAAACGCCTCGACGCGATCCACCCGATCATCGAAGACGGCCATGCCGCCATCGTTGATACCGGCATCAATGCCTCCGTGCCGCTGGTGCAGGAAGCCTTGTCCACCAAGGGTGTGCGGCCCGAGGACGTCGATTTCATCATGCTCACGCACATCCACCTCGACCACGCCGGCGGCGCCAGCCAGCTTCTGCCCAACGCCAGGCTCACGGTGCACCCGCGCGGCGCGCGCCACCTGGCCGACCCGTCCAAGCTGTGGGCCGCGACGGTCGAGGTGTATGGGCTGGAAACGGCAGCCCGCAATTCACCAAGTTGAAACGGACTAGAAAGCCGTCTCGTCTACCCCGTAACGAAACTACTCCACCGTGACTGAGCGGCAAGAGGCGAGGGTTTATAGCAAGGCCGATCTAGGCGACAATAGCGGCTTTCGTGCATTCGGTTCCAGACCATTGGCGCGGGGGTATCAAAAGAAATAGCGGGTATCTTAGCGGGTATCAAGTCGGATTATCTGGATCTGTATCCATATAAAACAATGGGATAGACGCAATATGCTGCTGATGATCGACAATTACGATTCCTTCACCTACAACCTGGTGCAGTACTTCGGCGAGCTTGAGCAGGAGGTCGCTGTTTACCGCAACGACGAGATCACGCTTGAAGAAGTTGCCGCGCTGAAACCGAGTCACGTCGTGATTTCTCCTGGCCCATGCACGCCGAACGAAGCGGGCATTTCGGTGCCGCTGATCAAAGAGTTCGCCGGCAAGGTACCGATACTCGGTGTCTGTCTCGGCCACCAGTCGATCGGCCAGGCTTTCGGCGGCAAGATCGTGCACGCGAAGCAGGTCATGCACGGCAAGACTTCCGCGATCCGGCACAAAGCCAACAGCGTGTTCCGCAACCTGCCGAATCCGCTGCAGGCGACGCGTTATCATTCGCTGGTCATCGAGCGTGCGAGCCTGCCGGATTGCCTCGAAGTGACGGCGTGGACCGACGACGATGAAATCATGGGGATCAGGCACAAGACGCTGGCGGTCGAGGGCGTGCAGTTTCATCCGGAGGCCATCCTGACCGAGAGCGGCCACGCGCTGCTCGCCAATTTTTTGCAGGGGGGGAGAGCATGACGCCACAGGCAGCGCTGACGCGTATCATCGAGCACCGCGAAATCTTTCACGAGGAAATGCTGCTGCTGATGCGGCAGATCATGAGCGGCGAAGTGTCGCCGGTATTGATCGCCGCGATTGTCACCGGCCTGCGCGTGAAGAAGGAGACCGTCGGCGAAATCGCCGCCGCGGCGCAGGTAATGCGCGAATTCGCGACCAAGGTGCCGGTCGGCGGCGACGACAAACTGGTGGACACTTGCGGCACCGGCGGCGATGCCGCGCACAGCTTCAATATTTCGACCGCGGCCGCGTTCGTCGCCGCGGCGGCAGGCGCGAAAGTCGCGAAGCACGGCGGGCGCTCGGTATCGAGCAAGTCCGGCAGCGCCGACGTGCTGGAGGCGCTGGGCGCCAACATCAACCTTAAACCCGACGAAGTCGCGCGCTCGATCAATGAAACCGGCGTCGGCTTCATGTTCGCGCCCAATCATCACAGCGCGATGAAACACGCGGCGCCGGTGCGCAAGGAACTCGGCGTGCGCACTATCTTCAACATTCTGGGGCCGCTGACCAATCCGGCGGGCGCCAAGAATCAGGTGATGGGCGTGTTTCATCCCGATCTTGTCGGCATCCAGGCGCATGTGCTGCAGCGCCTCGGCAGCCAGCACGTGATGGTGGTGCACGGGCTCGAAAGCCTCGACGAGATTTCCATCGCCGGCCCGACCATGATCGGCGAACTGAAAAATAACGAGGTGCGCGAGTTCCAGATCAAGCCCGCGGATTTCGGACTCGATACCCATGAATCCGCCGCCATCAAGGTCGACAGCCCGGAGCAATCCAGGGCGATGCTGCTCGCCGCGCTCGACAACAAGGCGGGGGCCGCTCGCGACATAGTCGCACTTAATGCCGGCGCCAGTATTTACGTGGCGGGGCTGGCCGATACGCATGCCGGCGGGGTGCGGATAGCGCTTGCCCTCATGGCGAGCGGCGCTGCGCGCAAAAAGCTCGACCAGTTCGTCGCGTTCACGCGCGCGCCACGCTAGCGGCAATCACACCATGGCTGCAGCAACCGAGTTTGAGCCCGAGACCAGCCGCGTGGAGCCCGGCCTGCTGGGGCCTTTGCTCAGGACCAATGGTTTCGATCTCGCTTTCAACATGCTCAACGTCGGCGCAGTGCCGCTGCCGGGCGCGGAGGAACCGTTCTGGCAGTTGCTCGATGTATTTCCCGCGTCGGGTTTGTCCGGTGTTGAGCTCGACCCGAAATTATGCGATGAGCTGAACAGCGAGGCGCATGCGCGCGTGCGCTACTATCCCGCCGCCATCGGCAAAACCGCGGAGAAGCGCCCGCTGTACGAAACCGCGCACCCGATGTGCTCGTCGCTGTATCCCCCGGACGAGCGCTATGCGGACCTCTACGGCACGCTCGACGTCATGCGCCTGAAAACCACGAGCGAAATCACCACCGTCAGCCTCGATGAGTTCGCGCGCGCCAACGCGCTCGAACCGGTCGATTTCATCAAGATCGACGTGCAGGGCGCGGAGCTCGAGATATTCGAGGGCGGCGTCGAGGCGATGCGCAACGTGCTGTTCATCGTTTGCGAAGTCGAGTTCGTGCCGCTTTATCGCGGCCAGCCGCTGTTCGGCGACATCGACGCCTGCCTGCGCAAGCGCGGCATGATGCTGCAGAAATTCCTCGGCATGGCCGGCCGCGTGATGAAGCCGCTGACCAGGCAGGGCAGCCCCGAGTTTCCTGCGCAATTCATGTGGACCGACGCCGTGTTCGTGCGCGATCTGCTCGATCTCGCGCCGCTCGCCGACGAGCAGTTGCTCAAGCTCGCGGTGCTGCTCGATATCTACGACAGCAAGGATGCCGCGTTGCACGTGCTGCGGCGTTACGATGCCGCGCAGGGCGATGATCTCGGCGACATTTACCTGAACCAGCTGACCGCGCGCGGGCCGTGGGGCCGCTCGGGCGAGGCCTGAAATCATGCCGGACATTCTGCAACGCATAGTCGCGGTCAAGGCGCGGGAAATCGCCGCCGCGAAAATTGCACGCCCGCTGCC
Organism: Bordetella parapertussis; assembly: GCA_945870465.1. The sequence continues at coordinate 3,397 of CAMBSS010000128.1, forward strand.
GGCGCTGCGCGCTGCCGCAGTTGCTGCTGCCGCGCCGCGCGATTTCACCGCCGCGCTGCGCGCGAAGGTGGCGGCCGGCGCGCCGGCCGTGATCGCCGAAATCAAGAAGGCCAGCCCGAGTCGTGGCGTGCTGCGCGAGAACTTCGATCCGGCCGCGATCGCGGCCAGCTACGCCCAGCATGGCGCCGCTTGCCTGTCGGTGCTCACCGACGAGCAGTTTTTCCAGGGCAGCGCGGACTACCTGAAGCAGGCGCGCGCCGCGTGCGAACTGCCGGTGTTGCGCAAGGATTTCATGCTCGAGCCTTACCAGGTCCATGAGGCGCGCGCGATGGGCGCCGACTGCATACTGCTGATCGTCGCCATACTGAAGATCAACCGCATGCGCGAACTCGAAGCGGCCGCGACCGACCTCGGCATGTCGGTGCTGGTCGAAGTGCACGATGCAGACGAACTCGAGCGCGCTCTGCTGCTCGAAACGCCGTTGATCGGCATCAACAACCGCAATCTGCGCACGTTTGAAACGCGGCTGGAGGTCACACTGGGGCTGCTCGAAAAAATTCCCGCCGGCCGCGTCGTCGTCACGGAAAGCGGCATACTCCAGCCATCTCACGTAAGTTTGATGCGCGAGAACAAGATCGACTGCTTTCTGGTCGGCGAAGCATTCATGCGCGCGGAAGATCCCGGCGTCGAACTCGCGCGCCTCTTCGGCACAACGTGATATAAACATTTCATGCTTGACCTCGACCGCTTCATCACTGTTTTCGACAACGGACTGCGCACGCTGCTCGCTCCCGCGCACAGCGCGCGGCCGGTGCCGGGCGACGCCGTTGCCGAAGCGGCTATGAGCGGGCCCGAGCGGGAGCTTGCCGGCGCGCTGATGCGCGTCAATCACACTGGCGAAATCTGCGCGCAGGCGCTCTACCAGGGACAAGCGCTGACCGCACGCGATGAACAAGCGCGCGCCGTGCTGGAACAGGCCGCCGCCGAAGAAGCCGATCACCTGGCGTGGACTGCGCAACGCATAACCGAGCTTGGCGGACGCGCGAGTTTCCTCAATCCGCTGTGGTACGCGGGTTCGTTCGCGCTCGGCGCCGCAGCCGGCTTGTTGGGCGACAAGTGGAACCTCGGGTTTCTCGCCGAAACCGAACGCCAGGTCGAAGGCCATCTCGCCGGACATCTCGACCGGTTGCCGGCGCAGGATGAAAAAAGCCGCGCGATAGTCGGCGCGATGAAAGACGACGAAGCGCGCCACGCAAATACCGCCGTCGATCACGGCGCCGCCGAACTGCCCGAGCCGGTCAGGCAGGCGATGAAACTAGGCTCGCGCGTGATGACGCGCACCGCGTTCTGGGTCTGAGCGCCCCGCACGCATTGACAATTTCGCGCTCTGCGCGTAACCTATTGTTCCTGCGCAGATTTGGAGCGCCTAACACCATAAAACACGTGTGCGTTGCTGCCAGAATTGGTGATGGCAAGGCGCCCGGTGAAGCGAATACTCTATGTATTCGCAAGACGAGCAACGAAGCTAGCGCCGATTCTGGCTGCAACCCTTCGGGCTGGCACGAGTTTTGGCCCATGGCGTTGTCGAAAAGCCCCTTGCTTAGAATGACTAAGCCGCGGGACTTTCTTCTAGCCCTGAGCCAAAATCGTGACAGCGCATCACGCGTTTTATGGTGTTAGGCGCTCTTTGCTTGCGGGCGCCGCCGCTGAAGTGACGTCATTTCCGGCCGGGCGTAAAAACAAATCCTGCTAAGCGGCGTGACCCGATTGGCGCCCGCAGATCGGGTTTTTTATTTTTAGTGTCGATATGAAACGCACAGACGCATTAAAAAAACTGCTTGCCGAGCGCATCGTCATACTCGACGGCGCGATGGGCACCATGATCCAGGGCTACAAGCTGGATGAAGCGGGCTATCGCGGCGAGCGCTTCAAGGATTTCACGCGCGACCTCAAAGGCAACAACGATCTGTTGACGCTGACGCAGCCGGCGATCATCAGCGAAATCCACGCGCAGTACTTCGCGGCCGGCGCCGACGTAGTCGAAACCAATACGTTCAACTCCACGCGCATCGCGCAGGCCGATTACGGCATGGAGGACCTCGTCCACGAACTGAACTTCGAAGCCGCAAAGCTTGCGCGCTCGGTGGCCGATGAAGTCGAGAAGAAGGACGGCAGGCCGTGCTTTGTCGCGGGCGCGCTGGGGCCGACCAACCGCACGGCGTCGATTTCCCCTGACGTCAACGATCCGGGGTATCGCAACACCTCGTACGACGAACTCGTCACCACGTATACCGAGGCCATCCACGGCCTGGTCGAAGGCGGCGTCGACCTGCTGCTGGTCGAAACCATATTCGACACGCTGAACGGCAAGGCCGCGTTGTTTGCGATCGACCAGTATTTCGAAGATCATAAAATCAAGCTGCCGATCATCATCTCCGGCACCATCACGGATGCATCCGGCCGCACGCTGTCGGGCCAGACCACCGAGGCATTCTGGAATTCCGTGCGCCACGCGCAACCGCTCGCCATCGGGTTGAACTGCGCGCTCGGCGCGCAATTGATGCGGCCGTATATCGAGGAGCTGTCCAAGGTCGCCGACACCCACGTGTCCGCCTACCCGAACGCCGGCCTGCCCAATCCGCTGGCTGAAACCGGCTATGACGAAACACCCGCGTACACCGCGAGCCTGATCAAGGAATTCGCGCAAAGCGGTTTCGTCAACGTCGTCGGCGGCTGCTGCGGCACCACGCCTGCGCACATCAAGGCGATCGCCGACGCGGTGCGCGGGGTGCCGACGCGGAAAGTGCCGGTGATTGAGAAGCGTACGCGCTTGTCCGGTCTCGAGCCGCTCAACATCGGTGACGATTCGCTGTTCGTCAACGTCGGCGAGCGCACCAACGTCACGGGCTCGAAAGCGTTCGCGCGCCTGATCTTGGCCGGCGATTACACCGCAGCGCTGTCGGTGGCGCGCCAGCAGGTCGAAAACGGCGCGCAGGTGATCGACATCAACATGGACGAGGCGATGCTCGACTCGAAGGCCGCGATGACGACCTTCCTCAACCTGATAGCGTCCGAGCCCGACATATCCCGCGTACCCGTCATGATCGATTCCTCGAAATGGGAAGTGATCGAGGCGGGCCTGAAATGCGTGCAGGGCAAATGCGTGGTCAATTCGATCAGCATGAAGGAAGGCGAAGAAGAATTCATCAAGCATGCGAAACTCGCGCGCCGCTACGGCGCCGCGGTCGTGGTGATGGCGTTCGACAAGAAAGGCCAGGCCGACACGCTGGAGCGCCGCCGCGAGATCAGCAAGCGCGCGTACGACATTCTCGTCAACGACGTGGGCTTCCTGCCGGAAGACGTCATCATCGATCCGAATATTTTCGCGATCGCGACCGGCATCGAGGAGCACAGCAACTACGGCAAGGACTTCATTGCCGCGACGCAATGGATACGCGAGAACCTGCCGGACGCGAAAGTGAGCGGCGGGCTGTCGAATATTTCGTTTTCGTTCCGCGGCAACGACGGGGTGCGCGAGGCGATACACACCGCGTTCCTTTACCACGCGGTCAAGGCCGGCCTCACGATGGCGATCGTCAACGCCGGCCAGATCGGCGTCTACGATGAGATCCCGCAGGAACTGCTCGAGCACGTCGAGGACATCATCTTCAACCGCCGGCCGGATGCCGCCGAGCGCATGGTGAAGTTCGCCGAGACGGTGAAGAGCGGCGGCAAGGTGCAGGTCGAAGACCTCGAATGGCGCAAGGGCACGGTGGAAGCGCGGCTCACGCACGCGCTGGTGCGTGGCATCACCGATTACGTCGTCGAAGACACCGAAGAAGCACGGCAGAAACTGCTCAACAACGGCGGGCGGCCGATCCAGGTCATCGAAGGCCCGCTGATGGACGGCATGAACGTGGTCGGCGATTTGTTCGGCGCGGGCAAGATGTTCCTGCCGCAGGTCGTCAAAAGCGCGCGCGTCATGAAGCAGGCGGTCGCGCACCTGATTCCGTTCATCGAAGCGGAAAAACTGAAGTCCGGCGATTCGCGGCCGAAGGGCAAGATATTGCTCGCGACCGTGAAAGGCGACGTGCACGACATCGGCAAGAACATCGTCGCCGTTGTGCTTCAGTGCAACAACTACGAAGTCATCAACCTGGGCGTCATGGTGCCATGGTCGAAAATCGCGCAGGTCGCGCGCGACGAGAAATGCGACATCATCGGCCTGTCGGGGCTCATCACGCCGTCGCTTGAAGAGATGGCGCACAACGCGCGCGAAATGGAGCGCGAAGGATTCAATATCCCGCTGCTGGTCGGTGGCGCCACCACGTCGCGCACGCACACCGTGGTCAAGATCGCGCCGGGCTATCAGGGCCCGGTGATCTGGGTGCCGGACGCGTCGCGCAGCGTCAGCGTGTGCAGCAACCTTTTGTCGGACGACCTGAGGGCGGGTTATCTCGCCGACGTCAAAGCGGAATACGCGCGCATCAAGACCCAGCACGAGAACAAGGCGGGCCCCGGGCCCATGCTGAAGCTGCCGGAGGCAAGACGTAATGGTTTCAAGACCGACTGGCGTGCTTACACGCCGCCGGTGCCGTCGTTCCTCGGCATCAAGCAGCTGAAAAACTACACGCTCGCGGAAATCGCCGAGCACATCGACTGGGCGCCGTTCTTCCAGACCTGGGAACTCGCGGGTTCGTACCCGAAAATCCTCGACGACGAAATCGTCGGCAAGGAAGCGAAGAAGGTGCTCGCCGACGGCCAGGCGATGCTGAAGAAAATCATCGAGGGCAAATGGCTGACCGCCAACGCGGTGTTCGGCATCTATCCCGCGAACAGCGTCAACGGCGGCGACGACGTCGAAATCTACGCCGACGAGAAGCGCGACCGCGTGCTGATGACGTGGCACAACCTGCGCCAGCAGAACGTGAAACCGGGCGGCCGGCCCAACCTGTGCCTCGGCGATTTCATCGCGCCGAAAGAGTCGGGCGTGAAAGATTACATCGGCGCGTTCGCCGTCACCGCGGGCGGCGGCATCGACAAGCGCGTGAAAGCGTACGAAGACAAGCACGACGATTACAATTCGATCATGTTGAAAGCGCTTGCCGACCGTCTTGCCGAAGCTTTCACCGAACTGCTGCACAAGCGCGTGCGCCGCGAGTTCTGGGGCTATGCGAAAGACGAGGGCCTCGACAACGCGGAACTGATCGCCGAGAAGTACCGCGGCATCCGTCCCGCGCCCGGTTATCCGGCGTGCCCCGATCACACCGAGACAGGCCCGTTGTTTGAGCTTCTGCGGGCGCCCGAGCTCGGTATTACGGTTACCGAGAGCTACGCCATGTGGCCGGCGTCTTCGGTCAGCGGCTTTTACCTGTCGCACGCCGAGTCGCAGTACTTCGCGGTCGGCAAGCTCGCGCGTGACCAGGTCGAGGACTACGCGCGGCGCAAAGACATGAGCGTGGCCGACGCCGAACGCTGGCTGGCGCCTTATCTCGCGTACGAGCCCGCGCCGGTGGCGCGAGTGGCGCAAACCGAAGTCGCATAAATTACGACGCCATGTTCACCGCCGCCGAGGTCGGACAATTCAAACGCGACGGCTACATCGTCGCGCGCGCGTTGGCCGCGCCCGGCGACTGTGGCGCCATCAGGGCGATTGCGCAGCGCGATCTGGCGGCGGCAACCGCGCCCGTCGAGTACGAAACTGATACGAAGTATCCGGGTGCGCCGGCCTCACTCGACGCGCCGGGCGGCCGCACCGTGCGCAGGCTGTTGCAAGCGTGCGCGCGCGATGCCTCGATCAGGCGCTGGGCGACCCAGCCTGCAATCGCGGGGCGCCTGCAGCAACTGATCGGCCCGCAGGTCGAGCTCTCGCAGACGCACCACAACTGCGTGATGACGAAAAACCCGAGCCACAGCAGCGTCACGAACTGGCACCAGGACATACGTTACTGGTCGTTCACGCGGCCCGAGCTGGTTTCGGTGTGGCTCGCACTCGGGCGCGAATACGTCGAGAACGGCTGCCTGCTGGTGCTGCCGGGTTCGCACAGCATGGATTTCGGTCCGCAACAACTGGACGAGGCATCGTTCCTGCGCCCCGACGTCGAAGCCAACAAGCCGTTGATCCGCACGCAGCGCCGCGTCGAACTCGATGCGGGCGACGTGCTGTTCTTTCACTGCCGGACTTTGCACGCGGCGGGGCACAACCAGACCGCAGACACCAAGTTTTCACTGGTATTCACGTACCGCGCCGCCGACAACCTGCCGCGCGCCGGCACCCGTTCCGCCTCGCTGCCCGACATACCGTTGTAGGCTGAATACCAACGTCATTGCGGCTTTCGCGTTACAGTAGTGCTGGTTCCAGCGTGCGCTGGAATGACCTCGTGATCTCAGTGGCTGACCGGCGTTAAATGAAAATTCACATACTCGGCATCTGCGGCACTTTCATGGGCGGCATCGCGGCGATCGCGCAGGCCGCGGGCCATACCGTGACCGGCTGCGACGCCAATGTGTATCCGCCGATGAGCACCCAGCTCGAGGCGCAGGGCATCAAGCTGATCGAAGGTTTCGGCACCAGCCAGTTGAGCCTGAACCCCGACGTGTTCGTGATCGGCAACGTGGTCGCGCGTGGCAATCCGCTGATGGAGGAAATTCTCAACCGCGGCCTGCCCTACATCTCGGGCCCGCAATGGCTTGCCGAAAACGTGCTGCGCGGGCGCTGGGTGCTGGCAGTGGCCGGCACTCACGGCAAGACCACGACGACGGCGATGCTGGCGTGGATGCTCGAGCACGCCGGGCTCAAGCCGGGTTTCCTGATTGGCGGCGTGCCTGAGAATTTCCGGGTATCAGCCCGCATCGGCGACGAACCGTTTTTCGTCATCGAAGCCGACGAATACGACACCGCGTTTTTCGACAAGCGCTCGAAGTTCGTGCATTACTCGCCGCGCACCGCAATACTCAACAATCTCGAATTTGACCACGCCGATATCTTTCCCGACCTCGCGGCGATCGAGAACCAGTTTCACCACCTGGTGCGCACCGTGCCGGGCAACGGCCTCATCGTGGCCAATGGCGCCGACGCGAATCTCACCCGCGTCCTCGCCCGCGGCTGCTGGACGCCGGTCGCGCGTTTCGCCGGCGCCGATGGCTGGCAGGCGGGCGCGCAGTCGGCGGACGGCCGGTTCACAGTGAGCTACAACGGCCAGCCGCAGGGCGAGGTGCAATGGGATTTGCTCGGCGTGCACAATCAACAGAACGCGTTGGCGGCCATCGCCGCGGCGCGCCACGCCGGGGTCGCGCCCGCGGTCGCAATCGAAGCGCTCGCCGATTTTGAAAACGTGAAGCGCCGGCTCGAACTGCGCGGCACGGTCAACGGCGTCACGGTCTACGATGATTTTGCGCACCATCCGACTGCGATCAAAACGACGCTAGCGGGGCTGCGCGGAAAAACGTCGCAGTTGTCGCATCCGACGCGCATATTCGCGGTGCTCGAACCGCGTTCCAACACCATGAAGCTGGGCGTGATGAAAGACGCGCTGGCGGGGAGCCTCGCGGATGCCGACCGCGTGTTCTGCTACGGCAAGGACCTCGGCTGGGACCCGGCTGCGGCCATGGCTCCGCTGGGCACGAAGGCGGAGATTCACGGCGACATCGGCAAACTTGTCGCGGCGATTGCGGCGGCGGCGAAAGCCGGCGACCATGTGCTGGTCATGAGCAACGGCGGCTTCGGCGGCATCCACGACAAACTGCTCGAGCAATTGAAAGCGCCGCATGGCTGACACGCTGCATGACCTCGCGCTCATCATCCGCTCGCGCTTTCCGATCGTGCAGGTCGAGACGCGCGAGGAGACGCGCATCATGAAGCTGCTTGAACGCGTCACCAATCTCGAGAACTGGCCGCTCTTTGTGTGGTCGATAGCCGACGGGCTGAAGCGCGTTCCGCGCGCCGATACGATGACCCAGACCTATGAGTTCCAGGACGTGCTGCGTCACATCGACAAAACGCCGCAGAATGGCGTGTATACACTGCTCGATGCGCAGCCGTATTTTGAAAATCCGGTCAACGTGCGCCTGATCAAGGAGATCGCGCAGGAGTACTACAAGACCGCGCGCACCATGATCTTCGTCGGCGCCAAGCTCGATCTGCCGGATGAGCTGTCGCGCATGAGCGCGCGCTTCTGCCTGCCGCTGCCGGATGTCGCGCGGGTGCGCGAAATCTTCAAGGAGGAGGCGCAGCAGTGGCAGCGCCAGGACGGCGGTTCGCTGAAAGGTGATCAGAACGCGGTCGAACTGATAGTGCAGCATCTTGCCGGCATGTGCGAGGAAGACGCGCGCCGCCTCATACGCGAGTCAATACGCGACGACGGGATAATCAGTCTCGAAGACGCGCAGCGCGTGTTGAAATTCAAGCGCGACGCGTTGGGGCAGGGCGGCTTGCTCGAGTTCGAAATGGACACCGGCAACTTCAGCGACATCGGCGGCTTGGGCGGCCTCAAGCGCTGGCTCGAGCAGCGCCGCGTGGCCTTCAGCGGCGATGCGGCCAAGCTGGGCGTCGACCCTCCCAAGGGCGTGCTGCTGCTGGGAGTGCAGGGCGCCGGCAAGAGCATGGCGGCCAAAGCCATCGCCGGTTCGTGGAACGTGCCGCTGATGCGGCTCGACTTCGGCGTGCTCTACAACAAGTTTCAGGGCGAGTCCGAGCGCAACCTGCGCGAGGCGCTGAAGCAGGCCGAAGCGATGGCGCCGTGCGTGCTGTGGATAGACGA
>CAMBSS010000129.1 GCA_945870465.1 Bordetella parapertussis
GGTCCCAACTGCCTGGGATTCATTAATCCGGGACTAATGTTAGCACTTACTTCGTCTGTAGCCCTTGCCACAGAAAACATGCCCGCTGGCAGCATAGGATTAGTCAGTCAAAGCGGCTCGCTGATGGCAGCGCTGATTTCGCATGCCCAGGACCTCGGTGCCGGCTTCAGCGCCGCAGTCTCTGTAGGCAATCAGGCCGACCTCGAGATCTGCGATTTCATCGAATATTTTCTTGACGACCCGGCCACCAAAGCAATTTGCGCTTATATAGAAGGACTCAAAGACGGCGCGCGGTTTCTGGCGCTGGCCGCGCGCTGCCGCGACGCGCGCAAGCCCTTGCTGGTAGTCAAAGCCGGCCGCAGCGATGCGGGCGCGAACATCACGCGCTCGCACACGGCAAGCCTCGCCGGATCGGACGCCGCATGGACGGCGGCGTGCCGCAAGCATGCGGTGGTCCTGCTCGATGATCCCGAAGCGCTTATTCAATGCGCCGATTTTCTGATCCGCTTTGGCGCGCCGGGTGGTGAAGGCATCGCTGCCATGTCGCCGTCAGGGGGCTCCATTGCGGTGACCGCCGACCGCATCGCTGCCGCCGGCCTGCGCCTGGCGCAATTGTCCGCTTCGACGCAACGCAAGCTGCATGAAATCGTGCCTGCAACTCGCCCTGCCAATCCACTGGATGTCGGCGGGCTAGCGCGTGAACAGGGCCTTGCCAGCGCCGGCGCCTGCTATGAACTGCTCGCCGATGATCCCGACACGGCCGCAGTGCTGATCGTCGTCGCCACCACGCCGCAACTCGACGACAAAGTGCGCCTGTGGGCGGAACTTGCCCTTGCCCGCGGCAAGCCAACCGCCATCCTGCTGACACCGGGCACGCTAGTCGACAGTTCGCGCGCGAATCTGCGTGAATTGCATTGCCCTTATACGAATCGCATGGACGATGCGCTGCGCGTCCTGACTGCCGCCGTCGAATATGGCAAGGCGTTGAACGCACCTGCTGAAAAAACTGTTTTGCCCGCCGGCTTTGGCGCCGTCGCCGAATTTACCGCGCCGGCCGTGGAACTTACCGAGAGCGAAACCAAGCAACTGCTCGGCATTGCAGGCGTTGCCGTGACACCAGAACGTCACGCGCGAAGCGCGGCAGAGGCCGTGGCTGCCGCCCGCGCCACCGGCTATCCCGTTGCATTGAAATTGAGTTCCCGCACGCTTACGCACAAAAGCGATGTCGGCGGCGTGCAGCTCGACTTGCGCAACGACGATGCCGTCGCCGAAGCCTGGCAGCGCGTCGCGGACAACGTCGCCAAACTGGAACCGGGAGCGGCACTCGAATGCGTCGTACAACCGATGATTACCGGCGGCATCGAATTAATCATCGGCAGCCAATGGGACGCGCAATTCGGCGCCATCGTGATGGTGGGCGCAGGCGGCACCTGGGCGGAAATCCTGCGCGACACGCGATGCGCGCTGGCCCCGCTCACGCCACGGCGAGCGCTGGAACTGGTGCAGCAATTGCGCATCTGGCCCATGCTCGCCGGCAGCCGCGGGCAGCCGCGCGCCGACATTGATAAAATGGTGGACGTCATCGTGCGTGCGAGCTGGCTGGCGGCGACTTTGGGGCCGCGCCTCGCCGAACTCGACATCAATCCGTTACTGGTAAGAACCACGGGCCAGGGCGCGCTCGCGCTTGATGCCCGCGCCACACTACAACCGCCGCAAGGCGCCACCTCGAAAGCATCCTCATGACCGCCACTGCCGTCACTTATGAAGTCGTCGATGACATCGCCATCATCACTCTCAACCGGCCCGAGAAGCGCAACGCGATGAACAACGATTTGACGACCGGCCTGCGCGCAGCCTGGCAGCGTTTTAATGCCAGCGACGAGCGAGTTGCCATCCTGACCTGCGCCGGCGACGATTTTTCGGTAGGCGTAGATGTCAAGGCGCCGTCCGAAGATTTTCCGGAATGTGTGCCTAACGTCGGCGTACCTCTGGAAAAACCGCTGATCGCCGCGGTAGCCGGATGGACAGTCGGCGGCGCGGTAGTGATGGTACAGATGGCCGACCTGTGCGTCGCTGCCGACACTACGAAGTTCACCTTTCCCGAGGCCAAAGTCGGCTTTACCGGGGCGCTGGTCGCCGGCCTTGCCGCGCGCATTCCGCATAAAGTCGCGATGGAGCTCATGCTGCTGGGCGAAGTTATCGATGCCGAACGCGCCTACCAGGTCGGCCTGGTGAACAAGGTCGTACCGCGCGATCAATTACTCGAAGCCGCCATGGGCTACGCGCGCCGCCTTGCCGGGAATGCGCCCATGGTCCTGGCGCTGCTCAAGGAATTCGTCAGCGACGTTCTTCCGCGCGGTCCGTCCGAGCACGTCGCGCGCGGCCGGCTGGCGATCACGCGCGTGCGGCAAAGCGAAGATGCGAAAGAAGGCGTGGCCAGCTTCAAAGCCAAGCGCAAACCGCAGTTCAAAGGCAAATAAAGTTCATGGCCGCAGCGTACGACCCGCTGTTCGCCGCCACGCCCGGCGCCGGACTCCCGCATGTGCGGTCGTACTGGGCGGCCACCGCCGGAGAACTGCCCCCAGACGATGGCCCGGCGCCGTCTCAACTCGAAACCGAAGTCGCCATCATCGGCGGCGGCTATACCGGGCTGTCATGCGCGTACCACCTCGCGCGCGAGCATGGCATCCAGCCGATCGTGCTCGAAGCCAACGTCGCGGCCTGGGGCTGCAGCGGGCGCAACGGCGGCTTCGCGCGCATGGCGCTGGGCCGGTTGAGTGCTGCGGAAATGTTGGACGCATGGGGACCCGCCACGGCAAAACGCGCGTTTGGCATCATGCGGGCATCCCTCGACAGCGTGCGCACCCTGATCAGCGACGGCGGCATCGAGTGCGACGCCAGCGCAGCTGGCCACCTCAAAATCGCGCATCGCGCCAGCCGCGTGGCCGAACTCAGGCGCGAAGCGGACGTGCTGCAGCGGGAATTCAACTATGCGGCAGAATTCATCGACGCCGACGCCCTGCGCAACCAACACGTCGGCGGCACGCAGTCGTATGGCGCGCTGCACATCCCGGACGCAGTTGCGGTGCATCCGCTCAAGCTTGCGTCCGGCGTCCTGCGCATGGCGCGCGCAGCGGGCGCAAAGGTGCATACGGCGAGCCCGGTCACGCAGTGGGAAAAACGCGGCGCCGCACACGTGCTGACAACACCGCACGGCATAGTGCGTGCGAAATCGGTGATACTCGCGACCAATGGCTACACCCCGCAACATCTGCATCAGGCCGTGCGCGCGACACTGCTGCCGGTGCTCTCGCACATCATCGTCACGCGCCCGCTGACGCCGGATGAAATCAAGGCCGCCAATTTCGTCACCCGGCACGTGCTGACCGACTCGCGCAAATTGCTCTACTACTGGCGGCGGCTGCCCGACGACCGCATCATGTTCGGCGGCCGCGGCCTGATTGCCGACAGCGACGAGCGCAACGCGCAGCAGCGTGATTTTCTGCTGGCAGAACTGCAAGCCAAATATCCGGGCCTGGAACGCGTGACTGTCGATTACGACTGGCACGGCTGGGTATGCATCACGCGCGATTTTTTGCCGCACATCCATCACGCCGCGGACGACAGCACCGTCCACTATGCGCTGGGCTACCAGGGCAGCGGGGTCGCGTTGAGCCTGCATGCGGGCAAGCTGCTTGCGCGACAGGTCGCCGGCCATGCGACGGAGAACGCGCTGCCGTCAGTCAATGCGCCTCTGCTGCGCTATCCGCTGCACAGCCTGATACGCATTCCGCAACGCCTGATGTATCGCTGGTACAAACACCTCGACAACTCCGACTAAGAGCGCCTGACACCATGAAACTCTGCCTGACACTCCCTTTGCTGCTGCTCGCCGCCTTCTCACACGCGCAAAACTATCCCGCCAAGCCGATCCGGCTGGTGGTGCCGTACTCGCCGGGCGGCCCGGTCGACATCGTGGCCCGTCTGACCGCGCTGAAACTGACGGATGAATTCTCACAGCAGGTCATCGTCGATAATCGCGCGGGCGGTGGCGGCAATATCGCAGTCGAAATCGTCGCCCACTCTGTAGCCGACGGCTACACCCTGCTGATGGGCGCCAACGGCACCAACGCGATCAACCCGGGCCTTTATCCCAAGCTCGCGGTCGATCCCGCGAAAGACCTGGTTGCCATCGGCATGGTGGCTTCGAGCCCTATGATCCTGGTCGTCCACCCATCGGTAGCCGCGAACTCAGTCAAAGAACTGGTCGCTCTGGCCAAGGCGAAGCCGGGGGCGATCAATTTCGCATCGTCGGGCGGCGGTTCGACCGCCCATCTGTCGAGCGAACTCTTCAAGAGCATGACCGGGATCAACATCGTGCATATACCTTACAAGGGCGCGGGCCCCGCGTTGACGGATCTGGTCGGCGGCCAGGTGCAAATCATGTTCACCGGCATTTCGTCGACGCTGCCGCACGTAAAGTCCGGCCGCCTGAAGCCGCTGGCGGTGTCGAGCGAAAAGCGCGTGCCGATATTGCCGGATGTGCCGGCGGTGAATGAAGAGATTGCGGGCTACGAAGTCATGACCTGGTACGGCGTGTTCGCGCCTGCGCAATTGCCCAAGCCTTACGTCACCCGGCTGAACCAGAGCCTGGCAAAAATCTTTGCCACGCCGGATGCGCGCCAGCGGCTGGCGGCGCTCGGCGCCGAGCCGGTGACGATGTCGCCCGGACAGTTCGCAGTCGCTGTCGGCAAGGAAACAGTGAAATGGGCGAAGGTCATCAAGGATTCCGGCGCGCGGCCGGAATAAGCAAGCCCGTACTGCTCAATCGTTCCGGTAAGACAGAAACGCAATCAGGACAAGAATCCCGAAGCAGATATTGAAATACCACGCGGGCAAATCCATGCTCCCTCCTTGCATGCGGGAAAAGAATAGGAATACATGGCTTCCTATCCGCCTGCCCGGCCGCCAGCCATGTCTCGCTCCAGGGCAGAATTGTACGGACGCGCATACGCCTCGATACGCTGAGCACTATAGCTTTCCCTGTCATTGCGTGATCGACCAAAAAGCGCGGCTTTACCCCGCCAATCCTGCATTTTTGTGACGGCGAACGGGTGCGGCGGCCGCGAACTGCGGCATGTACCGTGCGCTACAATCGAAATATCCACACGACTATTGGAGCATCGCCGATGGATTCAGTTACCAACAACCCGCAGCTGGCGCACAACGTTTCGCGCCTCTCGCGTCTCGAACTGCCGGGAGCCGGCCAGGTCTATGTTGCCGGCCACTATGCCTACATAGGCCACATCCCGAACAAGGAAAACCTCGGCACCTCCATTCTCGATGTGGCCGATCCGAAAAATCCGCGCATCGTGTCGCAGATTTTTCTCGACGATCCGGGTTCGCACAGCCACAAGGCGCGCGTCATCGGCGACATCATGATCGTCAACTCCGAGCGCAACATGACGGCGATCGGCCGCAAGGCCGATGAACTGCCGAAACTGCGCTTGCAATTGCGCACCGCTCTCGGGCGCGAGGCGACGCACGCCGAACTCGCCGCCAAGTTGGGTGTAGCTGTTGCCGAAATCCCGGCAGTAGAAGCCGCGGAGAAGAAGCCCTACGACCAGGGTGGCTTCAAAATTTACGACGTCGCCGACAGGACCAAACCGAAGCTGATCTGCACGCAGAAAACCAGCGGCATCGGCGTGCACCGCTTCGACATGGATGCCGATTACGCCTACATCTCGACCGAGATGCCCGGCTATATCGGCAACATCCTGGTCATTTACGACATCCGCAATCCGGCAAAGCCGGCGGAGGTTTCGCGCTGGTGGATGCCAGGGCAGCATCTGGCGGGCGGCGAGACGCCGACCTGGTCCGGGCGCCAGCACCGCCTGCATCACACGCTGCGGGTCGGCGATAAATTATGGGCGGGCTGCTGGCACGGCGGCGTGCGCGTGATCGACGTTGCGGATATCACCAAGCCGCGCACCGTCGGCGCCTACAACTACCACCCGCCGTTTCCGGAACCTTCGCATACTTTCATGGGGCTGCCGTTCGATATCGACGGTAAAAAGATCGCGATTGCGATCGACGAGGAAGACCACGCGCACAGCGCCGAGGAAATGGCGCGCCGCCGCGGACGTCCGCATGCGGGCCTGTGGGTGTTCGACGTGACCGATCTCGCGAACATCAAGCCGCTGTCGATGTACGAAGTAAGCGAGCTCGATTCGCCGTGGAGCCGCGCCGCGCCCGGACGCTTCGGCGCGCACCAGTTCCAGGAACACATGAAAGACACGCTCGTCTACTGCGCGTGGTTCGCGGGCGGGCTGCGCATCGTCGACATCGCCGATCCGCTGGCGCCGCAGGAAGTCGGCTACTTCATTCCGGAGCCCGCCAAGGGCAAGGTCGCGCCGCAGACCAACGACGTCGACGTCGACGACCGCGGCTTGATCTATATAGTCGACCGCTATAGCGGCTTCGACATTCTCGAATTCAAGCGCTGAGATTAATTACTCGACGCCGGCAGCGGTGAATGCCGCTTTGGCCGCCGGTGTCGCCAGCAGGCGCAGCACCGCTTTCGCCGCTTCGGCCGCCGGCGCACCGCTCATCATCGCCGCGTCGTAAGTCGTGTAGTTCTGCACCTCCGCCGGCAATGGTCCGATGAAAGTCAGGCCTTTCGACGTGTAGAGCTTGATTTCCGTGATCGCGCCGAAGCCGATCTCATTGCCCTTCCCTTTGATCACGTGCTCCATCACCGACGCGCCATCCGGATAGCGCGTGGTCTTCGGCTTGATTTGCTCGAGTATGCCCATTTTGGCAAACAGCTGGTCGAGGTAAAGACCGCTGGACGCCGAGTTGTAGACTACCGAATCGGCGCCGACCAATGCCTGTTTCATCGCGTCCACCGTCGCGACGTTGGGCGCCGCCGCTGCACTGCGCACGATGATGCCGGCGCCGACGCGCCCGACCGGCGCGCGCCCGTCGGCGGCGAGCTTGCCGTCCTTGATTGCCTGCTCGATTACTGGCGGCGTGACGATCACGATGTCATAGACGTCGCCCGCAGCAAGACGCTTGACGATTTGCGGCGTGGTGTTGAACTGGATCTTCAGATCGTGCCCGAGGTCGCGTTTTACCAGTGCGGCGAACGCGTGCAACCCGGGCTCGACCGCGCCCCCGCTCAGCACCTTGACCTCCGCGGCAACGGCGGAGTTGAGCGCGCTACCCAGCACCAGAAAAACCACAAGCGAAATGCGTTTCATGTGTGACTCCATAAGTGATTGCAGCAAACAAGACGAAATCAATCGGCGCGCGCGCCGGAATCCTTGACGACCTTGGTCCACTTGGGAATTTCTTTTTTGATGTAAGCGGCGAATTCGTCAGGCGTGCCACCGATGATTTCGCCGCCGAGCGCAGCAAAACGATCGCGTATGTCCGGCATCTGCAGCACTTTCGCGACGTCTGCGTTGACACGCGACACCAGCACTACCGGCGTGTTCGCCGGCATCACGATGCCATGCCAGGTCGTCGCCTCGAAGCCCGGCACACCGGCTTCCGCGATCGTCGGCAGTTCCGGCATCGACTTCATGCGCGCCGCCGTGGTCACGCCGAGCGCGCGCAGCCGCCCGCTCCTGATATGCGGCACGACCGACAGCGCGGTCGCGAACATGAGCTGATCCTGCCCGGCGAGCACGTCGTTCAGCGCGGGGCCGGCACCCTTGTACGGGATGTGCACCATATCGACCTTCGTCATCGCCTTGAAGAGCTCGCCCGACAAATGCGCCGCGGCGCCGCTGCCCGACGATGCGTAGTTCAACTGGCCCGGTTTCGATTTGGCCAGCGCAACCAGTTCTTTTATGGTTTTCACGGGCAACGACGGATGCACGACCAATATGTTGGGCTGCGAGGCAACCAGTATCACCGGCGCGAAATCCTTAACCGCGTCATACGCGAGCTTGCCGTAAAGAGCGGCGTTGGTCGCCAGTATGCTGTTATTGCCCAGCAACAACGTATAGCCGTCACCCGGCGACTTGGCGACGATTTCGGCGGCGATATTGCCGCCGGCCCCGGCGCGGTTGTCGATCACCACCTGCTGGCCCCACAACTCCGCAAGCTTCTGTCCGAGCAAACGCCCGACCAGATCGGAGGGCCCGCCCGGCGTAAAGCCGACCACGAAGCGCACAGCTTTGTCCGGAAAATCGGCGGCGGCGGCAGTCTCCGCGCTTAATGCCAGCCACGTGCAAACGAGCATCGGAACGATTATGCGTTTATTGTTCATGAATCACCTCTCCACTAAGCCTCGCGACAGACTATACCAGTCGTACTGGGCGATAAAATACAGCACTGCCTGCGCACTTGTCGCCGGCGCCGCGATTTCTGGCCGTGCGCTCTGGCGATCGCCAGCGGCAAGCTCTCGCCGCTACTGTCGACGGCGGCCAAAACCGGTTATCCCGATTAAGTATTCACGAGCCGGATCGGTATTCTGGTTCCTGCGGCCACGCCACCCACTATCGCCGCCGCGCTGAATGCGCACATCGTCTAAGCGATAAATGCGCCCGGCGTGATCGACAAACTCACCGCCGATGGCACCACTATCATCGCCAATTCGCCCCAGAAATTCGAAGCCCATATTAAATTAAAGCCGAGCTCCCGCGCTCGGCGAACGTCGTCAAAGCCAGCGGCATCAAGCCCGAGTAAACCGGGACGTCCGTCCGGTCAGAGCACCGCGCGCAAGCGCGCCGGTGGCGGCGCTTCCACTTCGTCCGGGTCGTAGACCTTGTGCAGGATCTTGTTCTTGCCCAGCGCCTTCACGTGTTGCATCAGGTGGTCGCAAAAGGCGATGACCAGATCGGCGTTTTGCGGAACTTTCGGGAAGATGCCGACGCCAACGCTGAACGTGATCGGCCAGTCATGCTCGGCCATGGTGCGATCCAGGTTCTCGCACAATTTGCGGACTAGCGGCAGGACTTCAGTCTCTCCAGCGGGCGAGAACACCAGCCCGAACTCGTCGCCGCCGAGCCGCGCCACCACGTCGGTCTCGCGCAGGTTCGCCCGCAGCGTTTGGCCTACCGCCAGCAACACGCGATCGCCTTCGCTGCGGCCCAACCCGTCGTTGATGATCTTGAAATAATCGCAGCTGATATACGCAACCGCGAATGGCGCGCCGTCGCGGCGGTGGCGCGCCATCTCGATGGAGACTCGCTCGTAAAACCCGGTACTGTTGGCAATGCCCGTGACATAGTCGACGCGCGCCGCGGATTGCGCCCTCTTATACAACGTCCTCACCGTCGCGGTCAGAAATACGATCAGGAGGTAGGAAAAAAGGTGGTTGCCGACACTGACGTAAAAATAAGCTTCTGCCGAAAACGGATTGCCCTCCAGGAGCCCGGGCTGGATCTGGGCAAACGTCGCCAAGCAGGCAAACAGCCCGCCCCACCACGCGCCGCAAAACCAGCTCACCGCGAGGGTGATCAGCACGTAGAACGCGCTCAGGGGCAATTCATACGACGTCAGGAAATCCGCCACCACCAGCGCGAACGCGGTGAACGCGAGCAGCAGCACCGCCAGCCCGACTGGCAGTCGATCCGCGATCGGTTTCGCATCTTCAGACATGGCATCCGCCCGGCAATACCGTTTGAATATTGTAGCGCAATGCGCAAACCGCTGTGCCCGACCAATGGCGCGCGCCGCCTCACTTCACCTCGAAGCCGAGCTCCCTGAAGCGGGCCTGCGCCGCAGGCGCGACCAGATAATCGATGAACGTCCGCGCCGCATCGCCGGCTTTTGCGCCACTGTGCACACCGGCGGCGAATGCCGTCGAACTCTGTATTGCCGGCGGCAGCGGCCCGGCCATCACCACACCCTTGTTGGCAAGTATCTCGCTGATCTGGCCCAGCCCGACGTCGATGTCGCCGCGCGCGACTTCGATAAAAGCCTCCGGCGCGCCCGGGCGCAACTGCAATTTCGGCTTCAACTCCGCCGCCAGGCCGAGCTCCTCGAACAGCTTGGCGACGTAGATGCCGCTTTGCCCGCCGAACGCGGGGTCGGCAAAAGTGATCGAGCGTGCCGCGCGCATTGCGGCCTTGAATGCGTCGACCGAGCGCACGTCGGGCGGCGCGGCGCCGGCGCGCACCGCAACACCCACCCCCATGCTGCCGAGGTCGAGCGTGCTGTTGGCGGCGACCTGTCCCGACTTCGCGAGGTTCGCGAGCATCTGCACGGTCGTGATGACGACGTCGCCGCTCTCGCCGTCCGCGACGCGCTTGACGACCGACCCCGCCGTGCCGTAGATGAACTTGACGGTGTGCCCCGTCGCCTGCGTGTACGACCTGGCCTATTCAGTCACCACCGTCTGCACGGCACCCGGGCAGAACACCACGACTTCGGCCGCGCCCGCCAGCGCAGCCACCAACGCCAGCACACCCGCCAAAATAAATCGCTGCATCATTTTTCTCCTTTTATTTTACGCACCCCCGGTGCCGGTGACGCTGGTGCCGCCGCATACGAACAACGCCTGCCCCGTCACGTACCCCGCATCGCGGTCCAGAAAAAACAGCACCGCGCGCGCGACGTCGTCCGGCGTGCCGACGCGCTTCACCAGTATGCTGTCGATCACCGTCTGGCGCTTGGCGCTGCCCAGCGGATGACCGCGGGTAAAGAGCTCGCTCGCCACCGGCCCCGGAATCACCGTGTTGACCGTGATGCCGTCGCCGCCCACCTCGCACGCGATGGTACGCGCCATGCCGATCAGCCCGGCCTTGGCGCTTGCATATACGGTGCGCGAAGTCTTGCCTTGTATCGCGCGCGACGAAATATTCACGATGCGGCCGAATTTTGCGGCGCGCATCCCCGGCACGAAAGCCTGCGTCAGCACCATGGCGGCACCCAGCGTAACTGCCGTTACGTACTGCATATCATCTATGGTCGCGTCTTCCAGCGCTGCGGGACGGTTGGCACCCGCGTTGTTGACGAGGTAACGCACTGGAAATTCAGCCGCCAGTTTCTGCGCCAGCGCCTGGGTCGCCGCCAGATCGGCCAGATCAATCTGGCGAAAATGCAGATGCGGATGCTTTAGTTTAGGCGCCGAGCGCTGCAGCGCGATGACGGCAATACCCAGGTCGAGCAATTTGCGCGCGCAGGCTTCGCCGATACCGGAACTGGCGCCGGTGACTACGGCTGATTCGGAGGGTTGCATAGTATGGGGTCCGTTGAATGAGATAGGTTTGGTACGACGTGCACTTAATGAAATTTGCCGACCGCGGCCACAAACCGCGCATAGGCTTCCGGATCGACCGTCGCGCGGGTTGCAGCTGGCGCGACGTAACCGAGCACAGCCAGGGTCTTTTCTATCGCGGCGCGCGTGATGCCGCGGGTTATGAAGACGATGCGCGAGGCGCGTTCGGCGTCCGGCCACGCGGGCAGCGGCAGCGGCTCATGCACGATGCGCTGTACTGCGTGCACCGCGACCGGCTCGCCTTCGACGTTGAAGACGCCTTTGACGCGCAACAGGTCGCGCCCTTTCAGCCCGGCCAGCAAATCGAGCCACAGCACGAGGCCCGCGCGCGTGACCGGTTCCGTGTGACGGATCGAAAAACTTTGCACGTTGCCGGTATGCGCGACAAAACCGCCGCGCGCGAGCGCTGATGCACCCTCGCGCAACCACTCGCCGACGTCGCCGCGGCCCTGCGCGACGTCGAGGTACTCCACGCCGTACAGGATGCGCGGATCGGCGGCGCGCGGATCGATCCTGAGACGCCGCGCGTCCGCATTAAGTTCGTCCAGCTTGAGCGTCAGCGCCGCCAGCGTTTCAGCATCGGCGAGATCGGTCTTGCTGATAAGTATGCGGTCGGCCACCGCGACCTGCCGGCGCGATTCGCGGAACTCCTGCAATTGCTCGAGCGCATTGACACCATCGACCAGCGTCACCACCGAATGCAGCGCGTAATGCAGAGGAATTTCCGGATGCGCCGCCAGCACTTCGAGGATGGGAATCGGGTCCGCGAGGCCGGTCGTCTCGACCAGCACGCGGCGAAACGCCGGCACGCCGTCCTTGCCCCGCCGCATCAGCAAGTCCACCAGCGTAGCTATGAGCTCACCCTGCACGCT
>CAMBSS010000130.1 GCA_945870465.1 Bordetella parapertussis
TGCCAACTGCGCAGCAAGTCGCCGCGTATCAGCGTCAGCGTCAACAACGCCATCATCCCCAAAGCGAGCGCGACCACCTGTATCGTATTGCCGAGAGCGTGGCGCCGCAGATTGGCAATGCCGTAGCGGAAACTGACGCCGCCGCCGGCGCGCACTTTCGACAAGAGCCGCAACATTGCCAGCACCAGCGCCACCGACACCGCCGCCGCCGCGAGAAATCCGCCCAGCACGTACGCGCCGAGCCGCAAATCCTGCGCTTTCAACAAAACGAGGCCGCAAATGATCACGAACCCCAGCGCATAGCCGGCAACGCCCAATCCACGCGGCAGGCCGAGGTCGCGGCGCAGCACGCGCAGCGTCGATACCTGCGCAAGGCTCAGCAATGGCGGCAAGGCGAACCCGAGCAACAGCAACACGCCGGCAGCGATGCCATAACCCGCCGGCATCAGGCTGGGCCACGGCAGAACGACCGCGAGAAAGCTACCGAGCCACACCGCCAGCGCAAACTGCGCGGCATAGCCGATCACGCAGCCGAGCACGCCCGCGATGAGGCCCAACGCTGTGAAATGCAAAAGATAGAGCCGCACGATTTCCGACTGGCGCGCGCCTATGCAGCGCATCACCGCGCAACCGTCGAGGTGACGGCGCAGAAAGCGCCGTGCCGCCAGAGCGATCGCCACCGCGGACAGCACCACGCTGATCAGCGCGGCGAGACCGAGAAAACGTTCAGCGCGTTCGAGCGCCGAGCGGATTTCCGGCCGCGCATCGCGTATGCCTTCGATGGTCTGGCCAGGGCCTGCGCGCGCTTGCGCCCATGTCCGGTACGCCTCTACCGTGGCCATCTCCCCCGCCACGTAAAAACGGTAGCGCACGCGGCTGCCGTCCTGCAGCAATCCGCTCGCCGCGATATCGGCTTCGTTCATAAGCAGCCGCGGCGCGCTGTTAATGAAGCCGATTCCGCTGTCGGGCTCCTGCGTAACCAGCGCAGCAACGCGCAGGCGCAAACGGCCGATCGTCAGCGTGTCACCGGGCTTTACCTTGAGCCGCGTCAGCAGGCGATCGTCTACCCATGCTGTACCAGCAGCGGGCACTTCGCGCGCGACGCGATCGGCGCCGAACAATTCGTCGGCGAGCCGCACTTCTCCGCGCAACGGATAGCCCGCAGCAACCGCCTTCACATCGGTGAGCTGGCTTTCGTCGCGATAGCTCGCCATGCTCGGAAAACGCAGGGCGCGCGTCACTTGCAGGCCGCGTGCTTGCGCTTCAGTGGCGAATTCGCCAGCAAAGGGCCGGTCGGAAATAATGCTGAGATCGGCTCCCAGCAACTGGTTCGATTGCTGCGTCAGCGCCAATTGCACGCGGTCGGTGAAAAAACTGACCGTCGTCAGGCTGCCGACGGCGATCAGGATGGCCGCGAACAACAGCGTGACTTCGCCGGCGCGCCAGTCGCGCCACAACAGGCGCAGTGGCAGCGGAATTTTCTGCAGCAATGACATCGGCTAAACCCCGTTCAGCAACCGCCCCGCAGCCAGCCGCAGAGCGCGCCCGCAACGGCGTGATATCGCTTCGTCGTGCGTCACCAATATCAGTGTGGCCTGGCGCTCGCGGTTCAATTCAAACATGAGGTCGATGATTTGCGCACCGGTCGCCGAATCGAGATTGCCGGTCGGTTCGTCGGCAAACAGCAGCTTGGGCTCGCGCACAAAAGCGCGCGCGATAGCGACGCGCTGCTGCTCGCCGCCGGACAGTTGTTTCGGGTAATGATGCGTGCGCTCACCAAGCCCGACTCGCTCGAGCATGTCCTGTGCTGTTTTATCGGCGCCCCCGATGCCGGCCAGCTCCAGCGGCAGCATTACGTTTTCGAGCGCCGTCAACGCGGGCAGCAACTGGAACGACTGGAAGACGAAACCGACCAGTTGCGAGCGCAGCCCTGCGCGCCCGTCTTCATCGAGGGCGAACAAATCGTGGCCCGCCATGCTGACGCTGCCGGCGCTCGGCGTGTCCAGCCCGGCGAGCAATCCCAATAAAGTGGACTTGCCCGAGCCCGATGCGCCGAGTATTGCAACGGCTTCGCCACTTGCGATGTCGAAGCTTATGTTGTCGAGGATTTTCAGGCGTGCATTGCCGGTATCGACTTGCTTGGACAGACCCATTGCCCGCACAATGGGCGCGACAGATATTTCAACCATGCCTGGAGTGCCTAACATAATGAAACGCGCGATGCGCTGTCACGATTTTGGCTCAGGGCTAGAAGAAAGTCCCGCGGCTTGGTCATTCTAAGCAAGGGGCTTTTCGACAACGCGGCGCCGTGACTCGTTAGCCGCAGGCCCGTTTGCGGGAACGGTGACGTGGCTCCCGTGATCGCGATGCGCCGCACGGCTCCCGTCTCCGCCCCAAAGACAAAACCCTTTCGCCGAGATCCGGGAGCTACAGGCCAAAACTCGTGCCAGCCCGAAGGGTTGCAGCCAGAATCGGCGCTAGCTTCGTTGCTCGTCTTGGCAATAGAATGACTATTGCCTTCACCGGGCGCCTTGCTATCACCAATTCTGGCAGCAACGCACACGTGTTTCATCATGTTAGGGACTCCAATCCTGTCATCGCGTAAGAAGCAATTTCAAAAATTCGCCATGGCCGTTCGTGCTGAGGTATCGAAGCATGAATGGCCAACCCCGTTCGAACCAGCGACCCTCTTCGCCCTTCTATACATCAGGGCGAACGGATTTTGGAAACCGATTGTAAGTCACACCCGTCACTGCGGGCCAACGCCGATGCGAGTGAAGAGCGTCTTCCACTTATCGCCGCTCGCTTTCAGATACGCGGCATATTCCGCAGGCGTGCTGCCGACGAGATCGACACCCTGCGCCTGCATTTTTTCGCGGAACTCCGGCATTTTCAGCACCGCGACTGTCTCGCGATAGAGTTTGTCGACGATTGCCGCGGGCGTTTTCGCCGGCACCATCAGCCCATACACGCCCGTCGCCGCATCATAACCGGGGATGGTTTCCGCGACAGTCGGAATATCGGGCGCCACCGAAGAGCGTTTGGGGCCTGTCACCGCGATCGCCCTGATGCGCCCCGATTTGATCAAAGGAATGGCGGACACCAGGCTCGGTGGATAAATCGGGATCTCCCCGCTCATCAGGTCTGTCACTGCCTGCGACGTACTCTTGTACGGGATTTCCTGCAGGTCGATGCCGGCCATGGACTTTAAAAGTTCCAGCGTTAAAAACGCTGAACTGCCGCGCCCCGACGACCCATAGCGCATTTGCCCCGGCTTCGCCTTGGCCAGCGCGATTAACTCCTTGATCGAAGTCGCCTCGACTTTCGGATTTACGCAAATGACGTTCTGTGTCAGCACGACGAGGCTCACCGGTGCCAGGGCTTTCGGGTCGAACGGCAGCTCCTTGTAGAGCAGCGGGCTGACTACCATGCTCAACGTGCCCATCAGCACGGTGTGGCCGTCGGGATTCGCATTCTGGACGATGCTGTTGGCTATCCCGCTGTTGGCGCCTTCGCGGTTTTCGACGATCACCTGCTGGCCGAGCCTGGCCGTGAGCGCCTGCGCCAGCGCGCGCGCCGTGATGTCGGTGGTGGTTCCCGGCGTAAAGCCGACCACGATGCGCACTGTTTTGGACGGGAAGTTGTCGGCAGTGGCGGCCCACGCCGGTGCAGTCAATGCTGCGATGACAACCGAAATCAAAAGTTTTTGCATGCATTTACCCCTTGCTTGCGTTTACGGCGTCCTGCCAGAGTTTTGCCGGCAGGTTCGCCCCTTCCCGCGCGATGCGCGCGCGATTTCTGGCGCGGCGTGCGCCGGGCAGACGGACATCGTCCAGTCCGGACAGTTGCTGCAAAAAAGTTTCGGAATGCTGTAGCCATCCCGCCGCGTCGCCGAACCGCGCGGGATCGAAGGCGAGCACGAAAACGCCGCCGCGGGGCGGGCCGCCATCTTTATTGTCTTCTTTCCCCGCTTCAAAACTGAAAGGCTGCCCTATGAGTCCCGCAGCGAGCAGTTCGACCATCATGGCTATGGATGATCCCTTGTAGCCGCCGAACGGCAATTGCGCCCCCTTGAGGATTTCCGCCGGGTCCGTGGTCGGATTGCCTGCGCCATCGACGCCGACGCCCGGCGGCAGCGCATGGCCTTCGCGCGCCGCGATCATGATTTCACCGCGTGCCATGGCGGCGGATGCCTGATCGAAAATCAAAGTGCCGCCGTTTTCGCGCGGCCAGCCGAACGCCATCGGATTGGTGCCGAAAAACGGTTTACGCGCGCCCGTCGGTGCGACCGCCGGCATATAGGCAGTGAAGCTCATGGCGGCAAGCCCCGCTTCGATCAGCGGCTCGATATCGACCCACAGCGCCGAAAAGTGATGCACGTTGACCAGCGCGGCAGCGGCCACGCCCTGCTCGCGCGCAACCGGCGCCAACGCCGCGTGCGCAGCCTGCATGGCGAGTGGCGCGAATCCGCCGTGTCCATCGACCTGGATGACTGCGGGCGCGAGGCGCGCCACCGTGGGCCGCGCTTTGCCGTCGACTTTGCCGCTCTTCAGCGACGCAAGATAACCCGCGAGCCGGAACAGACCGTGAGAAGCACAGCCATCCGCATCCGCAGCCATCATCACCGCAGCGACCGCTGTCGCGTTCTCTTCGTCGCAACCGGCGCGGGACAACGCAGCGTGCGCGGTCTGGCGCAATTCTGCGAGCGCAACCTGCACCGTGTCATGATTGCTCATTTGCCCGCTCCTATCGTGAGTTGCCCGCGCAGCCACGGCACCAGTTTGCGCAATTCAGGCACGCAGTCGCGCTTGAGAATGTCACAGGCGAGTTGCGCGACGCGCTGCGGAAGCTCGCCGTATTCGCCGGCGCGCGCAAACAGGTGCAACTGGCGATTGAATCCGGGCGCCGGGAACGGCACAACGCGGATACTGGCCATTTGCGAGCGCGCTTGCAGCAAGCACAGCGGTGTAGCTATCGCCCAACCGAGGCCGGCGCCGACCATCGCGAGCAACGCATCGGTCGCGTCGACTTCGAGGAGCCGCGGCGCTTTAATTCCCAGACGCCGCAAATGACGCTCGATTTGCGCGCCAATCTGCGAGCGCGCCGAAAACCGTATCAGCGAATGTTCCGTGGCAAGTTTTTTGAGTTCCGGCGTGGCGTTTGCCGCCGCCAGTTTCTCCGGCAGCAGCAGCACGAAAGGCTCGGTCAGGATGGGATAACGGTCGAGACTGTCGACATCGTCCATCGCATCGCTGCTGATGATGAGGTCGAGGTTGCGGCTCAGCAAACCCTCGGCCTGGTCGTGAGCAAGTCCCGAGCGGAACGACAGGCGCTCGACCTGCGACAGCAGAGAGCGGATCAGGCTGGGTCCGACCGTCGACGCGAAGGAATCGATGATGCCGATGCGCAATTCGTGCACCTTGGAAGCGCCCGCCTGGCGCACCACGGTGGCAAGCGCAGACGCATCTTCGACCAAAGGCACGGCATGGCGTTGCAGCACCATGCCGGCGGCGGTCAGCTTGAGCGGGCGCTCCGCGCGGTTCAGCAGCACGGTACCGAGGTTATCTTCCAGCTGCCGTATGCTTTGCGAAACAGCCGATTGCGTAAGCCCGAGGCTTTTGGCCGCGCTGGTCATGTTGCCACAGGTGCTCACCGCGAGAAAAACCTTGAGTGCATTGAGATCTTCGATCATCGGATGGGTGTGGCTACAGTGTATTGAATCGTCTATGGGCTCACAACGGCGCTGCAACGCACAGGAGGCGACATTAGCGGTTCTTATGATACAGCGTAAGCGTGCTAATAGTCTCCTATACGAACCTCGATACAGTTGACAAACCATCACCAAAACTGATTCTATCGCCACCTCGATGTCGGCACACGCGAACACATGAAATATTCGATTTTCAGCCTCGCCCGCAACGCTTTGAGCTACCACGAGCAATGGCCGCGCGCGTGGCGCAGCCCCGAGCCGCGTGCCGAGTACGACGTCGTTGTCATCGGCGGCGGCGGCCACGGTCTTGCGACCGCCTACTATCTTGCCAAAAACCACGGCGTCTCCAATATCGCGGTGATCGAGAAAGGCTGGCTGGGCGGCGGCAATACCGGCCGCAACACGACCATCGTGCGTTCGAACTACCACCTCGAGCCCAACGCGCATTTCTACGAGCATTCGCTCAAGCTGTGGGAAGGCCTCTCGGCCGACCTCAATTACAACGTGATGTTCAGCCAGCGCGGCGTGCTGAATCTCGCGCACAGCTATGCCGATCTCGACACCTACGCGCGGCGCGGCAACGCGATGCGCCTGAACGGCATCGACGCCGATCTCATCCTGCGCGACGAAGCTGCCGCACTCGTGCCTTTGCTCGACTGCTCACCCACCGCGCGCTATCCGATCATGGGCGGGCTGTTGCAGCGCCGCGGCGGCATCGCGCGCCACGATGCGGTGGCCTGGGGTTATGCGCGCGCAGCGGACGCTCTCGGCGTAGATATCATCCAGCAATGCGAAGTCACGGGACTCAAACGTGATGGCAACCGCGTCACCGCCATCGAAACCACGCGCGGCACCATACGCGCCAAGAAAATCGGCCTCGCGGTCGCCGGCCATTCCGGGCAGGTCGCGGCCATGGCCGGCCTCAAGCTGCCGATCGAAACGCACGTGCTGCAGGCGCTCGTCTCCGAGCCGGTAAAGCCGGTGCTCGACACGGTCGTCACGTCGGGCGCAGTGCACTTCTACATCAGCCAGTCGGACAAAGGCGAACTCGTGCTGGGCGGCGACATCGACGGCTACAACTCGTACGGCCAGCGCAGCAACCTGCCGGCGCTCGAACACGTCGTGCAATCAATGCTCGCGCTGTTCCCGTCATTCAGCCGCCTGCGCATGCTGCGCACCTGGGGCGGCGTCATGGACATGAGCATGGACGGCAGCCCCATCATCGGCAAGTCGCCGCTCGCCAATCTCTACCTGAACTGCGGCTGGTGCTATGGCGGCTTTAAAGCAACGCCCGCCTCCGGCTGGTGCTTCGCGCACACGATCGCGAACGATGCGCCGCACGCGCTCAATGCCGCTTATACGCTCGACCGCTTTGCGCTCGGTAAAACCATCGACGAAAAAGGCGGCGGACCATATCCATGGGTGCACTGATGCGGCGAGAGGAGAGAGGCGAGAGGAGAGAGGCGAAAATCTTGCTCAAACCTCGATGCTTTGTCCTTACGCCTCTCGCCTCTCGCCTCTCGCCTCTCGCGCTCCGCTTATGCTTCTAATCACTTGCCCCCACTGCGGCCCGCGCGACGCGACCGAATTCACCTATGGCGGCGACGCCAATGTGCGGCGCCCACAAAACCCCGACGCGCTGACGGACGAGCAATGGGCCGATTACGTGTATCTGCGCGACAACCCGCGTGGAATACATGATGAATTGTGGCAGCACTCGTCCGGCTGCCGGCGCTGGATCGAAGTCCGCCGCAACACTTACACGCACGACGTCATCGCCAGCAGCCTGCCCAAATGACGTTAAGCACAGATAAAACACCAATGCTGGCCACAGAGGTCACAGAGTTCACAGAGGAAAAGCACATCAGAAACACTCTTTTTCTTTTTTTGAATTTCTCTGTGTCCTCTGTGGCGAATTTAGGGTTGGAATTTGAAATATGAGTTCCCAACCCTTTCGGCTAGCCGCCGGCGGACTGATAGACCGCAACCGCCCGCTGAACTTCACCTTCAACGGCGAGCGCCTGACCGGCTACGCGGGAGACACCCTGGCATCGGCGCTGCTCGCCAATGGCGTGAGGCTCATCGGCCGCAGCTTCAAATACCACCGGCCGCGCGGCATCGTGTGCGCGGGAGCCGACGAGCCCAACGCCATGGTGCAGTTGGAAACTGGCGCGCGCACCGAACCGAATATGCGTTCGACGCAAATCGAGCTGTATGAAGGACTGGTCGCGGCAAGCCAGAACTGCTGGCCGTCGGTGCAGTTCGATATCAGCAGCATCAACAACCTGCTGTCGCGCCTGCTGCCGGCGGGCTTTTACTACAAGACTTTCATGTGGCCGCCTTCGCTGTGGATGACTTACGAAGGGCTCATCCGCCGCATCGCCGGCATGGGCCGCGCACCCTCGCAGCCGGACCCCGATAACTACGCGCATCGCTATGCACATTGCGACGTGCTGGTTGCCGGCGGCGGCCCGGCGGGACTCGCCGCGGCGCTGGCAGCCGCGCGCAACGGCGCGCGTGTCATCATCGCCGACGAAAGCAGCGAGTTCGGCGGCAGCCTGCTTGCCGAGCGTGCCGACATCGACGGCGAACCCGCGCTGAACTGGGTCCGGCGCACGCTGGCAGAACTGCGCGCGCTGCCGGACGTCACCTTGCTCGTCCGCAGCACGGTATTCGGTTATTTCGACCACAACGCGTTGGCGATAAACGAGCATGCGCCGCAAGCAGGGCCGCACGCGCCGGCACAACGCTTATGGAAAGTCCGCGCCAAACAAGTGGTGCTGGCAACCGGTGCGCTGGAGCGTCCGCTGGTGTTTGCCAACAACGACCTGCCGGGCGTGATGCTGGCTTCCGCCGCGCGCACTTACGCCAACCGCTACGGCGTCAAGCCGGGAACGCGCGCCGTGATATTCACCAACAACGACACCGCCTATACGGCGGCACTCGACATGAAAGAGAGCGGGATACACATCGCAGCTATCATCGATGCGCGCCGCGGGTCTCTCGGACGCGGACCACAGCTCGCGCAGCAATCCGGCATTGAATACCGCTTCGGCGGCGCGGTGCGGCGCGTGCTTGGCGGACGCCACGTGACTGCGGTTGAAGTCTCCGATATTGACGACGAAGGCAACGCGCTCGGTTCGGCATTGACTGTTGATTGCGATCTGGTCTGCATGTCGGGCGGCTGGAGTCCCGCGGTGCATCTGCACTCGCAGGCCAAAGGCAAATTGCGCTACGACGAAAAGCTTGCCGCCTTCGTGCCAGGCGATGCAGTGCAGGCGTCACGCTCCGCGGGCAGCGCAAACGGCGCAATGACGCTCGTCGACTGTCTCGTTGAAGGGTTCGCCGCTGGTGCTGCCGCATCGCAGGCGGCCGGTTGCGGCAACGGCACGGTGCCGGCGACGCCGCAGACATCGCAGGACAACCAGGCGCCGCTAAAACCGTTGTGGCAGGTGCGCAACGGCACGCGCGACAAATGCTTTGTCGATTTCCAGAACGACGTCACCGTCGCTGACATCGGACTCGCCGCGCGCGAAGGCTATACCTCGGTCGAACACCTGAAGCGCTACACAACCCTCGGCATGGGTACCGACCAGGGCAAATTGTCGAACATCAACGGACTCGCGATCCAGGCGCAGTTGCTCAACGCGCACATACCGGAAGTCGGCACCACCACGTTCCGCCCGCCGTACACGGCCGTCACGTTCGGCGCGATCGCGGGACAGGAACGCGGTCCGCATGTCGCGCCCCTGCGCCTGTCCGCGATGGATGCGTGGCACGTGGAAGCCGGCGCCACTTTCATCAATGCCGGATTGTGGCGGCGCCCGCAGCTCTATGCGCGGCGCGGCGAAACCGATCTCGACGCATTCAACCGCGAAGTCCGCGCGGTGCGCAACCACGTCGGCCTGGTCGACGTCTCCACCCTCGGCAAGATCGACATCAAAGGCAAAGACGCCGTGGAATTGCTCGAACGCGTCTACATCAACAACTGGCGCACACTCGCGGTCGGCAAAGTGCGCTACGGCGTCATGCTGCGCGAAGACGGCATGGTGTTCGACGATGGCACCACCGCGCGCATCGGCGAGCAGCATTACGTGATGACCACCACCACGGCGAACGCGATCAAAGTCATGTCAACGCTCGAATACCTGGTGCAGGTCGAGTGGCGCGACCTCGAGGTGTATCTGACGTCCATCACCGAGCAATGGGCGTCGATGGCGCTCGCCGGCCCTGATGCGCGCCGCGTGCTGCGCGCAATCGCGCCGGAACAGGACTGGGACGACGGTGCACTGCCATACATGGGATATCGCGCGACGACGATTGCCGGCATTCCGGCACGCGTGTTTCGCATCAGCTTCTCCGGCGAGCTTTCATACGAGATCAACGTTCCCGCCGATTATGGACGCGCGATGTGGGAGAAACTCCTGTCTGCTGGCGCTCCCTTCGGCATCACGCCGTACGGCACCGAAGCAATGGGCGTGCTGCGCATCGAAAAAGGCCACGTCGCCGGCATGGAACTCGACGGCCGCACGACGCCCGACGATCTCGGCCTCGGCCAGCTCGTGAGCGCGAAAAAAGACAGCATCGGCAAACGCTCGCTCAGGCGCCCCGCTCTCGCTGCTCCAGATCGCAAGCAGATCGTCGGCTTGATGTCGCTCGACGGGACGACACCCATTCCGCGCGGCGCACAGTTGGTCGCCGATGCGAACGCGCCGAGGCCCAACCCCATACTCGGCCACGTTACCGCCAATTGCTACAGCCCGACGCTGGGCCAGCCGATTGCTCTGGCGCTATTGCGCAATGGCCGTGCGCTGACGGGAAAGATTTTTCACGCGACTTCACCGCTGACAGGCGTCAGCGTTCTGGTGACTGTAACGAACCACGTATTTTTCGATCCGGCGGGAGCGCGCGTCCGTGGCTGAAATCCTTAACCGCGATCCGGCCTGTCCCGAAGCCTGCTGCCCCGGCCAGTTCGGGGCGCCCATACCGCACGGCATTACGCTTTCTGCGCGCACCAATCTCACGCTGATCGATCTGCGCGGCAATCCGCAGCATGCGGAGTTCCTCGCCAGCGCGCAGGCGGCTCTCCGCTGCGCGTTGCCGCTCAAACCCAATACCGCAATGTGCGGACCGGACTGCGATGTACTTTGGCTGGGACCGGATGAGTGGCTGCTGGTCGGCAGCGATGCGGCGAAAATCAATTCCGAGCTGCTGATCACCAGTGGATTTCTGACCGACGTGAGCCATGGCCGCGCGGCGCTGCGCATCAACGGTCCGCGCACCCTCGATTTGCTGGCGAAAGGCTGCGGCCTCGATCTGCATCCGCGCGTGTTCCAGCCCGGCCAATGCGCGCAGACTTCCCTCGCGCACATCGGCGCGCTGATACACCGGGCGCAAACCGGCGACGGCTTCGACCTCTACTACGCGCGCAGCTATGCGCAGCACCTGTGGCACTGGCTGACTGAAGCCGCGGACGAATTTGGCTACGAGGTCATCGCCCCAACCGACATGTGAACGGCCCAGGAGGCGCACGCCTTCACGCGTCATCCTTCGCTCCTCCCCGGCCGCCTGTTAAACTGGCCGCCGCGCGCATATCAGCACCGGGGAGCCGCATGTCCGAACTGCAAAAACCGCCGTTTCTGGGTTTGTCCGAACAGGATTTGAGCGCTTTGTCCAAGCGCGCGGTCACCCGGTCTTTCCCCAAAAATACCGTCGTCCTCCACGAAGGCGACGAGACCGACACGCTCTACATCATCGTGTCGGGCAAGGTGAAAGTGTTCCTCGCCAATGAAGAAGGCAAGGAAATCGTCCTCGACACGCAGGGCCCCGGCGAATACTTCGGCGAAATGGTGCTCGACGAAGGGCCGCGCTCGGCTTCCGTCATGACGCTGGAACCCTGCCGCTTTCAATTGATCCCCAAAGACGACGTCAAAGCCCTGCTGCAAAGCCGTCCCGACTTTGCGATGCACCTGATCCGCAAGCTCATCCACCGCGGCCGCGTACTGACCGAACATGTCAAAAGCCTCGCGCTGAAAAGCGTTTACGGCCGCTTCTCCAAGCTGCTGAACGAGATGTCGGTGCCGCAGGACGGCAAGCGGGTCATGCCGGAAAAGCTGTCGCAGCAGGAACTGGCCAACCGCGTCGGCGCCTCGCGCGAAATGATCAACCGCATCGTCAAAGACCTGAGCACCGGCGGCTACATCAGCGTCGAAGACCAGCGCATCGTCATCCTGAAGCCCCTCCCGGCGAACTGGTAGCCTGGGGCCGAGAGGCGACAGGCGTTAGGTGTACTAGTTGCCACTTGAACTGACGGTCAGTGTCTGGTTTCTGGAAACGTGAACGGCCGGTATCTGGAAGCGGTGCCGGCTGGATTCGACCCATTTCTGC
>CAMBSS010000131.1 GCA_945870465.1 Bordetella parapertussis
GGCCTTTCTGCTCTGGCACATCGGACAGTTGGCCGAGGCCGAAGGGTTGCACCTGCGATTCAAAGCCACCAACCGTGTTGCCCGCGAACTATCGATCATTACCTTGGCTAAACTCTTGTGTGCCCAGCAGTCACTAACATTGACCGATGTCGCAATCCGGGCGCTCAATGAACGGCTCGGATTACGAACATGAAAAGCCGGGGTAACATCAGGGATAGCGGGACGATTCCGCGCGTGGAATATGTTACCGTATAAAAAACTGTAAATTCACCAACACATTCCCGCAAGGCACGAATTCATGAGCACCGAGATGCAAAGTTTTACCGCGAGCGACGGTTTAAAGCTGAGTTACCGCATCGACGATTACACCGACCCCTGGCGCCAGGCCGATACCGTGGTGCTGGTGCACGCGGCGATGGGCAGTTCAAATCGTTTTTACGCCTGGGTGCCGCACCTGGCGCGCGACTTCCGGGTGGTGCGCCTCGATCAGCGCGGGCACGGCCAGTCGGGCATACCGACCGCTGAGCAGATGTCGTTCAAGCGGCTGGGCATGGACGTGGTCGAACTCCTCGATCATCTTGGTCTTGCATCGACCAATCTCGCCGGTTCGTCGGCGGGCGGCATCGTTTCGCAAAGCGTTGCGATTAATTACCCGGAGCGCGTGAAGTCGCTGGCGAGTTACGCTGCGCCGCCAGGGATGAAAGTCGGACGCCAGGATTACAACGGATGGCTGGCCAAGATCGGCTCGAAAGGCCTCGCCGCATTTTTGCGCGAGACCATCGCCGACCGCATGGATTTGAGCCAGGTCGAGCCGGGATTCGTCGACTGGTTCATCGCCGAGTCGGCACGCAATAAAGTGGAGTCGCTCGCGCGTTTCGTGCCGACAGTGGCGGTCATCGACCACACCGCTGAGCTGTACAAGATACGCTGTCCGGTCATGGTGGTGGCTCCTGGCGCCGACCCCATCCATTTGATAGACGAATATGAACTGCTGCGGCGGGAGATCAAGCAGTGCGAGTTCATCGTCTATGAAGGCCTGCCGCACAACATCACCGACACCGTGCCTGACCGTTGCGCGAAAGAGCTATTGCGCTTTCTGAAGTCGCACGCCTGAAACCGCAGGTTTTTGTCGGATAAGTCTGCGGCGGAGGCGCCGCTCAGATCGTCTCGCACATCCGCACTTCGGCCGCGAGCCATTTGCGGAAGAGGTGGACTTTGCGTTGCGAAGCGTCGCGTTCGCGGCACAGAAAATAATATTCACCGGCGCTTTTCACGCGCGCGCTGAACGGAAATGCCAGTTCGTCGCGCCACTCCAGGCTTTGCAAATGAAGCGCCGATGCAATCGCAATCCCACGATGGTTGCGCGCGGCCTGCAGTGCCATGAAAAAATGCCCGAACACGAGCTTGCCCTTGCCGTTTACGTGCGGCGCGCCGACTGCTTTGAGCCAGTCCGACCACGCGGCATCGCGTCCCGCGACATGTATCAGCGTGTAATGACGCAGGTCGGCGGGCGTCTTGAGCGGACGGCCTTCGGCCAGCAGCTTTTTACTGCATACCGGGACGAGTATTTCGCTGCACAACTTCTCGGCAAATACGCCGTCCCAGCTCGTGACCATCTCGTGCGGGATGCGCGGCTGTTGCGGACGGTACCGCTGCCCCGGGCGCCGTCCGACGCGGATTGCAACGTCGATGTCGTCGGCGTCGAAATCCGCCGGCCGGATGGAAGTCGCGACGTCGACTTCGATGTCGTGGTGCGTTTCCGTAAACGAGGCGAGACGCGGCAAGAGCCACAGGTTGGCGGTGGTCGGCATGATGCTGACTTTCAGCGTCGTTTTGGGCGCCAGCGCATTGACGGTCGCGCCTTCGATTTCGTCGAGCCCGGATGAAATGGCGTTGAGGTAGTTTTTGCCGAACGCTG
This sequence comes from Bordetella parapertussis, assembly GCA_945870465.1. The sequence goes on from CAMBSS010000131.1 coordinate 1,919, forward strand.
TCAGCTGAACCTTGCGCGTGAGCCGCTTGAAGAGCGGCTGATGCAGATAGTTTTCGAGGTTTTTGATGTGACGGCTGACGGCGCTCTGCGTGACGTTGAGTTCGGCCGCCGCCCGCAGAAAACTCGCATGGCGGCCGGCCGCCTCGAAAGCGCGCAGCGCGACCAGCGGGGGCAGGTGTCGTTTCATTGATACATGAGTTTAAGTCATTCATAGCGCGCAAACAAATCGGTTGTTGGCGCGCCATCGCGGCCCCTATAATTTTTTCGTTTTCCCATGGCGGCAACGCGCAATCCGGCGGGTTGCTTCGCGCGCGGTGCAGCAGGGCAGAATGGCAAAATCCGACAACAGGCTGGGCGTGGATATCGGCGGCACCTTCACCGATATCGTGATGATCGCGCGCGACGGCACCGTCTACAGCAAAAAACTCCTGTCCACGCCGGCGGACTACAGCGCCGCCATCGAGGACGGCGTGGCAAAGCTTTTCAGCGAGCTCGCGATCGATGCGCGCAGCGTCGCTGAATTCGTCCATGCGACGACCATCGCCACCAATACCATCATCGAGCGCAAGGGCGTCAAGGTCGCGCTGGTGACGACGGCGGGTTTTCGCGACGTGCTCGAGCTGGCGCGCTTCCGTTCGCCGCGGCCGTACGACATCGAATTCAGGAAGCCCGCACCGCTGGTGCCGCGGCATCTGCGTTTCGAAGTGACGGAACGCGTTGCCGCGGACGGCAGCGTCGTGCAGCCGCTGGACAAGAGCGCGCTGGAAGGCATCGCGCAGGCGCTCGAGCGCGAGCAGGTGAGTGCGCTCGCCATCTGTTTCGTCAATTCATGCGCTAACAATGCACATGAAGTGCAGGTCGCGAAGTTTTTCAGCGCGCGGCTGCCCGCCGTGTCGGTCACCGCATCGACGTCGCTGCTGCCGCAACTCGGCGAATACGAGCGCAGCAGCACGACAGTCATCAACGCCTATATTCGTCCGGTGGTGAAAAATTACGTCGACGCGCTCGAAAAGCGGCTGAAGACTCTGCGGATAGGCGCGCCGCTGATGATCATGCAGTCGAGCGGCGGTATTTCGCCGGCGGCGATGGTTTCCGACATGCCGATCACCATCATCGAATCCGGGCCGGCTGCCGGGGTGCTGGGCGGACAGCGCCTGGCCACCCACGCCGGCATGCGCGACATGATCGTGTTCGACATGGGCGGCACGACCGCCAAGGCGACCATCATCGAAGATTTTGCGTTCGGCGTGAGCCGCGAAGCCGAGGTTGGCGGCGGTGCCGTGCTGGGGCAGCGCATGATCAAGGGCGCCGGCTACCCGGTGCAGGTGCCGACCATAGACATCGCGGAAGTCGGCGCGGGCGGCGGCAGCATCGCCGCGGTCGACGAGGCCGGCGGCATCAGGGTGGGGCCGCGCAGCGCGGGCGCCGACCCGGGGCCGGTTTGTTACGACCGCGGCGGCACCCAGCCGACCGTGACCGACGCGAATCTGTTGCTCGGATATCTGAATGCGGAAGCGCTGGTCGGCGGCGAGCTGCCGCTCAACTTTGACAAGGCGCGCGCCGCGGTAAAGCAGATCGGACGCGCCCTCAATCTCGACGAAACCGCCACGGCTTACGGCATTCATCTCATTGCAAACGCGACGATGTTGCGCGCCCTGCGCGCGATCTCGTCGGAACGCGGCCGCGACCCGGCGAAATTCATACTGCTCGCTATCGGCGGCAACGGGCCGGTGCATGCCGCGTCGCTCGCTGAAGCGGGCGGACTCACGCATGTCGTGGTGCCGCCGGTGGCCGGGCTCTTCAGTGCGCTGGGCATGTTGTTCGCCGACGTCGAGCATCAGCTCGTGAAAAGCTTCTACCGCGAATTGCGTAAAACTTCCCTCGCGGAATTCAATGCGGCGGCGGCGGAACTCGTCGCGGCGGGCCGCGCGCAGCTTGCCGAGCAGGGTTTCACAACGGAACTCCGCCAGCGCGTCGTGATCTCGGTGGACATGAAATACCTCGGACAAACTGCGCCGCTGGCGGTGCAACTCGCCGGCTTTCCGGCGACCGCAGAGACGTTTGGCGATCTGCCGCGCGCATTCGAGGCCGAGCACCTGAAGATTTTCGGTTACGTACCGACCGGCGACACCATGCAGTTCGTCGCGGTGAAGGCAATTTGCAGCGGTGTTCCTGAAACGCCGCGCATGCCCGATCGCGTGCAGCGCGGCAACGAGCGGGCGGTGAAAGCGGTCAAGCGCAAAGCATATTACGGCGAGGAGCGGGGGTGGCTGCAGACGCCGGTGATCGCGCGCGCGCAAATTTCCGACAAGCCGATGCCCGGCCCGTTGATTGTCGAGGAATACGACACCACTGTCATCGTGCGTCCGGGATGGACCGCGCGCCGGGACGCGTGGAACAATATTCACATGGAGCGCGTGCAGTGAAGAAAAAGCCCGCCGTGAAAATTAACCCGGTCAGGCGCGAGCTTCTGAACAACGCGCTGGTCACCATCGCCGATAACGTGATGGTCATGATCGTGCGCACCGCGCGTTCCTCCAACGTGAAGAACAGCCTCGATTTCTCCGCCGCCATACTTGACGGCGAAGGGCAGCTGGTCGCGCAGGGGCTGGCGGTGCCGGTGCACCTGGGATCGATGATGCCGGCGCTCAAAGGTTGCCTCGACTACTTCGGCGACGACATCGCCGAAGGCGACATGCTGGTATGCAACGACCCTTATTCGGGCTGCAGCCACCTGAACGACGTTTATATGTACAAGCCGGTGTTCGCCGGCGGGAAGCGCGTCGCGTGGATCGGCATCATCCTCCACCATTCGGACCTCGGTGGACGCGTCGCCGGCGGCAATGCCGCCGACAGCAATGAAATCTTCGAGGAAGGCCTGCGCATACCGCCTACCAAGATCATCGAAGCGGGCAAGGTCAACAACACGATATTGCGCGTGATCGAATTCAATACGCGCGTGCCGGCGCGGGTGATGGCGGACATACGCGCGGAAATGTCGGCGATCGAACTGGCCGCGAAGGAACTCGAAAAACTCGTCGCGGACTGGGACGTTGACGAGTTCTGCGCTTACCTCACCGACCTCATCGATTATTCGGAGCGACTCACGCGCGCGCAGATCAGCCTGCTGCCGGACGGCGAAACCGAATTCACCGAATGGAACGACGACGACGGAATCGGCGGGCCGCCGGTAAAGATCCACGTGCGGCTGATCAAGAAGGGCGATTCGATCACGGTCGATTTCAGCGGCACCGACCGCCGCGTCGGCGGTGCAGTGCATAGCTATTATGTATTTACCGCGTCCTGTGCTTATGCCGCGATACGGACGGTGCTCGATCTGGGCATCCCGAGCAACGCCGGGTTTTACCGCCCGATCGAAGTCATCGCGCCGCTCGGCACGTTCGTCAATGCGCCGTTTCCGGCGGCGTTCGGCTCGCGTGGCCAGAGCGGCTACCGAATAAGGACCGTGGTGCTGGGCGCACTCGTCAAGCTGTTGCCGCATCGGCTCACTGCCTGCACGGGCGGTTCCGAATTCGCGATCGCGATTTCGACTTTTGACGACGAAGGGCGCCGTTCGCTGCATCTCGAATTTCACAACAATACCGGGCATGGCGGCGGCCCGGACCGCGACGGACAGGATGCCGGGCCGAACTGCATCGGCAATCTCGCCAACATGCCGGTGGAGTTCATCGAAGCCGAGAACCCGCTGCGGGTGGAGCGCTATGCGTTCATGCCGGACACGGAAGGCCCGGGCAAATATCGCGGCGCGCTGGGCATAGTGCGCGAATACCGTATTCTGTCCAATGAAGCGATGGTGCAGGTGCGGCAGGACCGGTTCTTGCATGCGCCGTGGGGTGTGTTCGGCGGAGAAGAGGGTGCATGCGCACGCGCCTATCTGAACCGCGGAACCGGCAAGGCGGAAGTGCTGCCGTCGAAATTTATCCGGCGGCTGGAGCGCGGTGACGTGTTTTGCGCGGAAATGGCGGCTTCCGGCGGCTACGGCAATGCTTTCGAGCGCGATCCGGTAGCGGTAGCAGAAGACGTGCTGGAACAAAAAATGACCGCCGCGCGCGCGAAAGAAAGATATGGCGTCGTTATCGATGCTGCGACCAATCAGGTGGACGCGGCGGCGACTGCCCGTGAACGGGCAAGCAAGCGCGCCGAAAAAGTGCCTACTTAGCGTCTTTGATCCTATAAAGGGGTGCAACAGATGAAGTCGACAATGCTGCAAAAATTCCGCTGGATGGCAGCGCTGTTTGTACTGTCTGCGGCAACTGGCGCGTTGGCGGCCGACAATACGGCCAAGCCCGACGAGCGTCCGATCCGGCTGATCGTGCCGTTTGCGCCGGGCGGCGCGTCCGACGTGCTCGCCCGCATCATCGCGCAACACCTGATTGAGTCGCTCAAACGGCAGGTCATCGTCGATAACCGGCCGGGTGCGGGCGGCAACATCGGCATGGGCATCGTCGCCAAGGCGACGCCCGACGGCAACGTGATGTCGATCGCGAGCAGCGCGTTTGTCGTCAACCCCAGCCTCTACGACCAGATACCGTACGACGCGATCAAGGATTTCGCGCCGATTACCAACGTGGCCAGCGCATCGACAGTGCTGGTCGTGCATCCTTCGGTTGCCGCTAAATCGGTGAAAGAACTCGTGGCGCTGGTCAAAGCGTCGCCCGGCAAATTCAATTACGCGTCTTCGGGCGCGGGCACCGGCCAGCATCTGGCGGGTGAGTTGTTCAAAACGACGGCCGGGCTCGACGTTTCGCATATTCCTTTCAACGGCGCCGGCCCGGCAGTGCTCGCGGTGCTCGGCGCGCAGGTGCAAATGGGCTTCTCATCGTTGCCCGCGGTGCGCGGACAGATTGCCAACGGCACCCTGCGCGCGATTGCGGTGACGACGATGAAGCGCGCTGTAGCGATTCCCGACGTGCCGACGTTCGACGAATCCGGGTATCCGGGATTTGAAGTCGACTTCTGGCAGGGCCTGGTGATGCCGGGCGGCACGCCGCGGCCCGTCGTCAACCGCATGAACGCGGAGATGCTCAAAATGCTGCAAGGCCAGGAAGTGAAAAAACGCCTCGATGGCCTGGGCTTCGAAGCGGTCGGCAGTTCGCCGGACCAGTTCGCGCAGCAGATCGCGGCTGAACTTGCGAAGTGGAGCAAGTTCATCAAGCAGGCGGGGATCAAATTATGATGAGCGGACTGGACGCCATGAACCTGGTCCGTCCCAACCGTTTCGAGATCGACCTCAAGGCGATCGCGCGCTGCGTGCAGAACGTGCGCAAGACCATAGGCCCATCGATTCATTTTTTCGCCACGCTGAAGGCCAATGCGTATGGTTATGGACTTCTGCCGGCGGCGAAAACGGTCGTCGGCGCCGGCGCGGATGCGATTTCGCTGGTGAGCCTCGCTGACGCCGTTTCATTGCGCGACGCCGGGATACGCGTTCCCATCATGGTTTACGCGGGCAGCGCGCCGAGCGAGGACATGGTCAGGGCCGCAGAGAATTACGACCTGATACCAACTCTGACCACGGAAGAGATGGTGGCGGCGTTCGTGCGTCATGCGCGCAAGGAAATCAAAGTCGCGGTCAAACTCGAAGTCGGGCCGGAGCGCATCGGCGTCATCGCCGAAGACGCGGTCAAGTTCATCAAGTCGATCACGGCATGCCCGCATTTGCGAATGCACGTTCTGAACGCGCATCCCAACGTGCCGGCGAAAGGCAACGCGGAAGAAGCGCTCGCGTGGCAGTTTCGCCGCTTCGTCGCGGCCGGCGAAGCGCTGGAGCGTGCCGGCATCAAGGTGCCGCTCAAAGTGGTGGCAAGCTCCAAGGTGCTCCGCTTCGCAGGTAGCTCGATGGCGCTGAATGCCGTCGATCCGGGCGCAGCACTTTTTTCGGCGCTCGGTCCGACGGATTCACCGGACGACTACCAGCCGTTTCACGCGCTGAAGAGCCAGTTGATCCAGGTCAGAAATGTTTCGCGCACGGAATTTCTCGACGAGGCGCCATTCAAAATGGTGCCCGGCATGCGTCTGGGCGTCATTCCCATCGGCTACAGCGATGGCATGCATCGCCTGCACTGCGGCGAGGTGCTGGTGCGCGGCGTCCGCGTGCCTATACTGGCTGCGCCATCACTCGAATACACGCGCTTGGATCTCAGCAAAGTCCCGGCAGCGGTTGTCGGCGACGAGGTGGTGATCATAGGCACGCAAGGCGGTCAGAAAATCAGCCCGGAAGAAGTGGTGAAGAAGCAGGGCGCGTCGCGCGTGCCGGACCTGGCACTTGAAGTGAGGCTTTCCATCCCGAGGATTTATCATCGTGAATGATCGTGCAGGCGCGCGCAGTATGCTGAATTTCCCCCCGGTCGCCAAATTTCGGGTCGGCAAATGGAACAAGATCGTCAAGGACGCGGGAATCCGGGCAGAATAGAGCCTTGCCTGGTTCCGCAAACCTGTTTTTTTATTCATCAACAATCCGAGAGACGCTCAATATGGATACCGTAAACACACAAACGACCCCGATGGCAGCGGCGCGCAGTCATTTTCCCGGCATGCAGGATTGCACTTACCTCGATTTGGGCGGCCGCGGTTTGCTGTCGACAGAAGTGCGGGCCGCAATCGAAGCCCATCTTGATGAAGCAATGCGCGGCAGGGTCGACAAGGACCGCCTGTTCGCCACGACCGAAGAGGCGCGCAACCGCTTTGCGCAGCTCATCAACGCCGAGCCGGACGAGATTACCTACACGAAAAATATCTCGGAAGGCCTCAACATCGTCGCCTCCTCGCTCGACTGGAAAAGCGGCGACAACGTCATCGTGTGCCCGCAGCTCGAGCATCCGAACAACATCTACCTGTGGCTCAACCTGCAGCGTTTCGGCGTCGAAACGCGTTACGTCAATCACCGCGACGGTTACATGCCGGTCGACGAGATGATCGCGGCCATCGATGAGCGCACGCGCATCCTGACGGTGTCGAGCGTCTCGTTTTCGCCGGGCTTCCGCACGGATATCGACAAGCTGGGCCGCGCATGCCGGGAACGCGGCGTGCTGTTCCTGGTGGACGGCGCGCAATCGGTGGGCGTGCTGCATACCGACGTCAAGGCGTCCAATATCGACGCGCTGGCAGTGTCGACGCAGAAAGGTCTGCTCGCGCTCTACGGCATGGGGTATCTGTATGTGCGGCGGCCGCTCGCTGAAAAAATGACGCCTCCCTACGTGGCGCGTTTTGGCATCGACATGGGCAAGGCCGACGCGCATGAGTCCGACGTCGGCGACCGCTCGTTCAAGTTCATGCCCGCCGCGCGCCGTTTCGATCTCGGCAATTACAATTTTGCCGGCGTGTGCGCTGCAAACGCTTCGCTCGAATTGCTGCTCAAGCTCGGCACCAAGAACATCGAAGCGCACGCAGTCAACCTCGCGCACACCCTCGCCAACAGATTCATCGAACTGGGTTTGCCGGTGTGCGGCGGCAAGCCGGGGCGGCATATCGGCGAGATCGTGACGGTGGGCAGCTACGGTTCGGGGGGCGACAAAGCCAGCAGCGACGAGAAAATGAACAAGCTCTACGCGCACCTGTCGGCCAACAAGGTCAAGCTGTCGATGCGCCGCGGCGTGCTGCGGTTTTCGTTCCACGCCTACAACAACATGGACGACGTCGAGCGCGTGCTCGAACTGGCTAAAGAGGCGATACGCTGACGGGCGCAGTCAGTTCGAACCAGGGGCCTTGCCGGCCCGTCATTCCGGCTTGATGCCGGCTTCCTTCACGACTTTGCGCCAGGTCCTGAGGTCTTTGCCCACCACTGCCGTGAACGCGGCGGCGCTGCTGCCCACGGGCTCGGATCCGTCACGCAGCAAGCCGTCGCGCACCTCCGGTGAGGCCAGCGCGCGCGCGATTTCCGTATTCAGCCGGCTGACGATTTCACGCGGCGTGCTGGCGGGAAGGGACGCGCCGTACCAGTTGTCCACCACGTAGTCGGGGACGCCGGCCTCCATCACCGTCGGCAGGTCGGCCAGTATCGGCGAGCGCTTCGCCGAGGTGACCGCGAGAGCTTTGACCTTGCCCGTCTTGATATGCGGCATGCTCGAAATGATCACGCCGAAGAAAAACTGCAGCTGGCCGGCGATGAGGTCGGTCAGCGCGGGGCCGCCGCCCTTGTAGGGGATGTGCACGAGATCGGTCTGGGTCGTGGCGCCGAACAGCGCGCCGGCAAGATGCTGCAGCGTCGCGATGCCGGATGAACCGTAGTTGAGAGTGCCCGGCCGGGATTTCGCGAGGGCGATGAACTCCTTCACGGAATTCGCCTTGATCGACGGATGCGTAATCAGCACATAGGGCTGCGCGGTCAGTTGGGTGACGTGCGAGAAGTCCTGCAGGATATCGAATGGCGGCTTGGACGAAACCGCGTGGTTGGTGACGATGGACACGGTCATTGTCACCAGCGTATAACCGTCGGCGGGCGCGCGCGTTGCGATTTCGGCGCCTATATTGCCGGACGCGCCGACGCGATTGTCGACGACGACCGTCTGCTTCAGGAGTTCCGAGAGCTTGAGCGCTACCGCGCGCGTGGTGAGATCGCTGCCGCCGCCGGCGGCGAAGGGGGAGATCCAGCGGATCGGCTTGTCGGGATAGGACGGCTGGGCCGCGACGGCTTGCGCGGCCGGCAAAGCGAACAGGGCTACCACCGTCATGGCCGCACTACCTGTTGCGCGCGTGGAAAAATTCATTGCACCCTTTCAAAGAGGCAGGATCGCGGCATACATGCGCGCAGGATTTGCCGAGAACCTGAATTGCCAGCATTATATGGCGTCGCGCTTTGCGCTCCAATAAAGAACGTCAGATGAAAAGCAGAAAATATTCACGATCAATGATTCCCGGCATGCCAAGGACCGGACGATGACGGCGGCACTGCAGCGCGGGCTGGCCGATGCGGTGCGCGCGGCTATGCCGATGGCGCGGGAATTGTTCGACGACCTTGCTGCGCATACCGCCGGCGCCAAGGGCATCTCGCGCACGCCTTACGGTGAGGGCGAGCAGTACGCGTATGACCTGATTGCAAGACGCGCAGCGGCGCTGGGCTTGCGCAGCGCCACGGATCCCGCCGGCAATCTTTATCTGACTTTGCCCGGCGCCGACCAGGCAGCGCCGTGCTGGATGATAGGCTCGCACCTTGACTCGGTGCCCAACGGCGGCAATTACGACGGAGCCGCAGGCGTAATCGCGGGGCTCGCTGCGATCGCGGCGCTGCAATCGCTCAATGTGACCCTGCTGCAGGACGTAACGGTCATGTGCATACGTGCCGAGGAGGCCGGCAGCTGGTTTTCGGGCGCGCACGGCGGGCATCTGGGCAGCCGCATGGCTCTGGGGCTGCTCAAGTCGTCAGAACTCGACACCGCCATTCGCATGGACAGCGGCCAGTCGCTACGGACTCATATGCAGGCGTGCGGTTTCGCCCCGGAGCGCATAGGACAGGGCGCTCCTTACCTCGATCCAAAGCGGATCAAAGGTTATCTGGAGATCCACATCGAGCAGGGCCCGGTACTGGAAATGAAAGAGCTGCCCGTCGGTGTCGTCAACAGTATCCGCGGCAATTCGCGCCTGCGCGACGCGCGCTGCCTCGGCGCTTACAATCACGGCGGCGCCACGCCCCAGGACGTGAGGCAGGACGCGGTCATCGCCACTTCGCAGTTGGTGCTCGGCGTCGACCGCAAATGGAGCGAGCTGCACGCTGCAGGCCGCGACCTTATCTTCACCTTCGGCAAGCTGTTCACCGACCC
>CAMBSS010000132.1 GCA_945870465.1 Bordetella parapertussis
CCGCGGCGTCTTCGATTGAAGTCGCCGCACCCTGCGCCATATAAGGTGTCATCGGGTGACAGGCATCGCCCAGCAGAGCAACGCGGCCCACGCTCCAGCGCGGCAGTGGATCGCGTTCGAGGATCGCCCATTTGTGACAATCGGGACATGCATCGAGCACGGCGCGCACGTCGGAATGAAAACCCGCGTAGGCGGCGCGGAGTTCCTTGACATCGCCTTTGGCCGACCACGATTCTTTGGTCGCCCAGCCTATGCTCTCGGGCAGGCTGGTGACGAAATAGATTTCGTCCCGCTTGGCGGTGGTGTAGTAAATGACGATGTGCCGGTCCTCGCCCCACCACTTGGTGCGTGACGGCCCGATGTCGAGTCCATTCATCAGCGCAGCGGGAAACACGCCGCGGTAGGCGACACGGCCTTTGTTGTACGGCGTCTCGGGGCCCAGCAGTTGCTCGCGCACTACCGAGTGGACGCCGTCGGCGCCGATCACCGCGTCCGCGCGCTCGCGCGTGCCGTCGGCAAACGTCAGTGTGACTTCGCTGGTGTTTTGCTCAATGCCGACGAGTTTCTTGCCGGGATGAATGATGTCGGCTGGCACGCCCGACAACAGCGCATCGTGCAGGGTCGCGCGATGCATGCACATGTATGGCGCGCCGTAGCGCTCTTCCGGCATCGGCAGCTCGATGGTGATTTCGCCGCTGTCGCCGATGCGGTTCAAATGGGACTTCGGGGCAAAAGCAGCAGCGCGGACAAGGGCTTCGACACCGATCTCGCGCAGTACTTTCATCGAGTTCGGCATCATCTGGATGCCGGCCCCGATGCGGCCGAAGCGGCCCGCCTGTTCGAACACGCGCACGCCGAAGCCGGCGCGGCGCAGGGTGGCGGCGGCAGCCAGCCCGCCCATCCCTGCGCCGATGATCGCGATCGACGGTTTGCTGCCGGCCATGCGGTGTTGTTATTGCAGCGGCGAGAACGCCGACGGCATCAGGATCTTGTTTTCCTGCGCGGTCATCGTATAGGCAGGCATGTTGTGCTTCTTGGCCAGCAATGACGGCGGCCAGACGCCTTCTTTTTTCGCGCGGTCGCGCGTGGCGTTGCGCTCTTCGATCGATTTATAAGGCCAGATGTGGATGAACTTGTTGAGCGCGCCGACTTCCGAGATCCACGCCGCGCACAGCGGGCTCAGTTTGACGCGGTCGGCGATGCCTTTTTCCCACAGCGCGACGAGTTTCGGCAGTTCGCCGCCATTGGCCAGTGTGTAGATGCGCATTTCATAGTACGGGCCCATCGTGCCGGGTTTCAGTTCCGGAGACACCGCCAGCGGCGTCATGATGTCGGAGCGCATGTTGACGAGAAACTCCTTGACCTTGGGCGGCCAGCTGCCGTCTTTCACGGCTTCTTCGCGGATGCGCGCGCGCTCGGCGAGGTCTTTGTAGCCCCAGACGTGGACGATCTGATTGAGCGGGCCGATTTCCGTGTGCCAGAACGCGGCAAGCAGCGAATGCTTTTTGCGCTTCTCGTAGGCTTCGGCGAACCGCAGCTCGACTTCGGGGACGGAATGCGGTTTCAGGTCGTACGTTCTCATTTCGTAAATCATGGTGTTTCCTCTTTTGCGGTGGGATGAAAAAGGCGTCTCGCGCGCCCGTCAGGACGAAATGTAACGCGAAGACGCTATCTTGACTAGCAGACTCTGGACCGTTCGCCCTGAGGTATCGAAGGGTGAACGCTGTCCCGCTACATACATCGCCCGTGCTTCTATACGTCAGCACGAACGGCCAAAAACGGAACTTCAGTCAACGCGTCGCGGATTTCGCCCAGCGCACCGGCAGCAGCGTGGCGTCGCCTTTGCCCATGCCGTCACGCGATGCTTCATCGAAGCAGGTGAGCGCGCGCGCGGTGACGGGCAGTTCTCCGCCGAGTTCGCGCGCTTCTTCTATCATCGTCTGCAAGTCTTTGCGGATGGAGTCGATATCGAACGTGATGGCGCCGCTGTCTTTGCCGGCGAGCGCCAAGGCGATCGCGCTGCCGCGAACCTTGAGCATATTCGGGCCGCCCGACGTATCGGCAAATATGTCGACGAGCCGCGCGGGATCGAGGTTAAGCGGTTTGCACAGCAGCAACGCTTCGCCGAACGCCTGCCAGTAGACGAGCAGCGGCAGGTTGATCGCGAGCTTCATGCTGGCGCCGGCGCCGACCGGGCCGACGTGTTCGACGCGACGGCAGAGCTGATCGAGCAGCGGTTTGGCGCGCGCCACGTCTGCCGCATCGCCGCCGGCGAAGCCGAACAGCTTGCCGTCGCGGGCGGGACCTACGGTACCGCCGACCGGGCATTCGATCATGGCCGCGCTTTCCGCGTTTATTTTGGCGGCGAGTTCTTTTTGGGTGACGGGCCGCACGGTGCTCATTTCGATGAACAACTTCCCCTTGATATTTCCCGCAAGCAGTCCGTCCGCACCGTCATATGCAGCTTCCAATGCCCTCGCATCGGTCAGTATGCTGATGATGATTTCCGCCTGCGTCGCAAGTTCGCGCGGTGTTGCGGCGGTTTCCACGCCGGACGGGGCGAGCGCCTGCGCTTTGGCGGCAGTGCGGTTCCATGCGATCACCTCATGGCCGAGGCCGGCGAGCCGCGTAGCTATCGCGGCGCCCATTTTTCCGATACCGACGATGCCAATTTTCATTGCTTCTCCCATTGTGCCGATGCCGCAAGTTGACACGCGCGGCAGCGTAGAGTCAAATTAATGCGCGCCGGCCACCAAAATTCAAACTGTTCCGAGAAGAATCCAGCGAAGGAAAAATCCCATGATGTTCACCTGCACGTCCGGCTGTACCGATCCTGCGCACCGTCATCCGCCAGCGCTCGTATTTCGCAAGGGCGCAACGAAGGCGGTGGCCAAGTCGGCCCCTGCCGCGGCCGCGAAAATCGTGCGCGACCGCAAAGGCCGCAGCCGGCGCGTCGATATCCACTGCCATTATCTGAATCCGGCCATTGCGGCAAAAGTCGCGGGCTTTAATCCGAACCAATACGAACCTTCGGTGGTATTCGCGAACGCATTGACGCGCGAAACCAACGTGAAGCAGATGCAGGAGCGCGGTAGCAAGCTGACGAGCATTGAAGTGCGCCTGAAAGACATGGACAAGATGGGCATAGACGTGCAGGCGGTGTGCCCGGCGCCCAACCAGTGTATTTACTGGAGCGAACCGGATTTCGGCCTCGAACTCGCGCGCATGGCCAACGACCGCCTGGCCGAGATCGCGGCGACCTGGCCTGACCGCTTTGTCACCATGGGCACCGTGCCGCTGCAGAATGTCGATCTTGCCGTTATGGAACTCGAGCGTTGCGTCAAAAAACTCGGCATGCGCGGCGTCGAAATTCTCCCCAACGTGAACGGCAAAGAGCTGACCGATCCCAGCCTTGGCCTCGAAAAATTCTTCGCCAAGGTGCAGGAGCTCGACGTGGTGATTTTCATGCACCCGCTTGGTTACACGCAGGGCGACCGGCTGATGGACCATTACTTTAACAATGTGATCGGCAATCCGCTGGAAACGACGGTGGCAGTGAGCCATCTCATATTCGACGGCGTGATGGAGCGCAATCCGAAACTCAAAATGATATTGCCGCACGCCGGCGGTTATCTCGCCCACTACTGGGCGCGCATGGACCACGCCCACCGCGCACGGCCCGACTGCCGTACCGTGATCAAGAAGGCGCCGTCGAGCTATATGCGGAAGTTTTTCTTCGACACCATCACGTTCGACAACCAGATGCTGCGTAACCTGGTCGATATTTACGGCGCCGATCACGTATTGCTGGGCACTGACTACCCGTACGACATGGGGATGGAGCAGCCAGTCAAGTTCATCGAAAGCGTGCCGCGACTCGCGCGCGCGGACAAGGACCGCATCATGGGCGGGAATGCGGCGCGGTTGCTGAAAATCAAAGGTTAATCCAGCGTGGGCAATAAATTGCCCACGCCGCCGCAGGAATTGATTTGCCGCGCGGGCAACAGGTTGCCCACGCTAGTTACCGACCTGTGTCGGTCGGCTCGTTGAAGTTCAGTTCGTCGAGGATTTCCCCGCCGCTGCCCAACCTGCATACCTTGCTGGGGGTGTTGCGCTGGGCCAGCGTGATGGCAAAGCGTTCCGCCTCCGCCAGGGAATGGAATGAGTATCCCGAGGTGCCTTTGTTGCTGTCCACGAACCAGCGTTCCGCATCGAGCGAAACGATGGTGTAGGTGATGACCGGCCCGTCGGATTGTGCCTGATCTTCTTCCGCCATAAGCCTGAAGTTTACAAGATTTTCTGCGCTGTGCGAGGCAATAAGTCGCAGGCATGCCGGCGCCGATTGCGAGCGTAATACCGGGCTGCTATATTTGCTCGCCCACTTCAAATCGACAGGGAACTCCAGTGAAATCACCGACCATACGCCAGCTCGCGAAGTCCGAGAAACCGCTGGTGCTGCCAGGAGCGCACGACGCGCTGTCCGCGCTGCTCATCAAGGAGGCCGGCTTCAAGGGGTTCTTCATCGGCGGATTCCAGACCGCGGGCGCGCGTTACGGCCTGCCTGATATCGGCTTGTGCCAGCTCGGTGAATTTTCGGCAGCGTTCCGCGACATGATCAGCGCGTGCGATCTGCCGGTGCTGGTCGATGCGGACAACGGTTACGGCGACGTGAAGAACGCGGTGCACCTGTTGCATACCTACGAGCGCATGGGCGTGCAGGCCATGTTCATCGAAGACCAGGTCTCGCCCAAGCGCTGCGGCCACATGGCAGGCAAGCAGGTGGTGCCGACCGAGGAAATGGAAGCCAAATTGCGCGCGATGACCGCGAACCGCATGAACCCGGACACCTTCATCGTCGCCCGCACCGATGCGCGTGCGATCCACGGCATGGACGAAGCGTTGCGCCGTGCCGAACGCTACGTGCGCGCGGGCGCCGACGGCGTATTCATCGAGTCGATGCTGAACGAAGACGAAATCGCGCGCGCCGTGCGCGAAGTGCAGACCTGCCACGTGGCAAACATGCTCGAAGGCGGCATCACGCCAATACTGACGCCGGCGGTGCTGGGGCAGATGGGTTACGGCATCGCGCTCTACGGCATCACGCTGCTGCTGCGCATCACCAAGACCATGCAGATGGCGCTCGCGGATCTGAAAAGCGGCGAGTTGAAACTGGTCGGTAGCGGCACGCCGTTCGAGGAGTACACCAAAATCGTCGGCGTCGAAAAGTGGCGCAAGATCGAGCAGGACTTCGGCGGCAAGTAGTAACTCAAGCAAACCGAATCGAGCCGCAGATAAATGCAGATACACGCAGATCAGGCAAGAACGCGAGAGCAGTAAAGCCGCAAGCGAAATTCTGATTTGGACTGGTTTTTGACGTATCCGCGTTTATCGCGTTTGTCGCGTTTATCGCGTTCATCTGCGGCTGCTTGTCGTTTTTTTATTTTTCAGACGGCTTCTGGCTAATACCATTGTCCTGGATGAAAAAGCGGGGCTTTCTGCTAGTATAAACGTCCTGCGCCGCTTCCCGAGTAACCCGTGGATACACCGCAAAACGCCACCGCCACCCAGGATGAAAGCCACGCCTGGCTGACTGAAATCCGCGACCTCAAGAACACGGTCTCGGCGCTGCGCGGCGTGCTCGAGCAGGAAAAGATCGACAAGGAAAAATCCGTGCAGGAAGCGGTGGTGGCGAGCAGCACCGAGATCACGCAGTTGAAAGACACCGCCGCGGCGCTGCGCGCTGCGCTGGAGCAGGCCCGCATCGATCGCGAAAAAGCCGTGCAGGACGCAGTGGTGACCGCCAATCATGAAATCGTCCAACTGCGCTCTGCGGCAACCGCGTTGCGCGACACGCTCGAAATCGAACGCCAGGACAAGGAACGCAGCGTGCAGGCCGCGGTGCGCGCGGCGCATGACGAAATCCAGCAGTTGAAGGCGACGGTGTCCACGTTGCGTGACGCGCTGGAAGCCACGCGGGCAAAGAATTGACATGAAGAAGCCTGCAACAGCGAAGCGGCGCAAAAACGGGGCGGCGGCCAAATCCGCGATGCCCGCGGTGGCCGCCGAGGCAAGAAAAAGCCGGCGTGTGCCGGCCAAAAAGTCTGCCCCGCCGCGTGCCGAGAGCGCCGCCTCGCATGCCAGCCGCGACCGCCGCCTGCGTTTCGCTGAACTGCTGCTCAGCATTTCGCAAAAAATGTCAGGCATGGATTCGCTCGACGAAGTGCTGACTGGGCTGGTTGAAGTCACGACCAAGGAACTCAGCGCGGAACGCGGCACGCTGTTCCTGAACGACGCGGAATCGAATGAGCTTTACTCGCGCGTGGCGCAGGGCAATTTCCACCGCGAAATCCGCCTTCTCAACAACAGCGGTATCGCCGGGCACGTTTTTACCACCGGTGAAGGCGTCATCATCGACGATGCGTACGCCGACCCGCGCTTCAACCGCACCATCGACGAACAGACCGGGTTCATCACGCGCAGCATCCTGTGCGTGCCTATCCGCACCGCCAAGGGCGACATGATCGGTGTCGCGCAGGTGCTGAACAAGGAAAAAGGCTCATTCACCAACGGCGATCTGAAACTGCTGGTGGCAATGACGACGCAGGGCACGCTGGCACTGCAAAGCGCGCAGTTCATCGAGCGCATGAAGGCGATCCGCAAGCAGGAGCTCGAATTCCTCGACATCGTGTCGGAAGTCACTTCCGACATCAAGATCGGCTCGCTGCTGCAAAAGGTCATGGGCGAAGCGACTCGCATGCTCAACGCCGAGCGCTCGACGCTGTTCCTGAACGACGAAAAGACCAATCAACTATGGTCGGAAGTGGGGCAGGGCCTGGAAGCGATGCAGATCCGCCTGCCCAACCACGTCGGCATTGCCGGCGCAGTGTTCACGGCCGGCAAAACCATCAATATCCCATACGCGTACGCCGATCTGCGCTTCAACCCGGCGTTCGACAAGAAGACCGGCTATTTCACGCGTTCCAGCCTGTGCGTGCCCATCATCAACCAGCGTGGCCGCATCATCGGTGTGACGCAGGTGCTGAACAAGCGCGGCGGCCCGTTCACCAACGAAGACGAGTCTCGGCTCAAGGCGTTTACCGCGCAGATTTCGATTGCGCTGGAGAACGCCAAGCTGTTCGCCGACGTGCAGAACATGAAGAATTACAACGAGAGCATGCTCGAATCGATGTCGAGCGGCGTGCTCACGCTGGACGAGACCGAGAAAATTGTCACTTGCAACGCGGCGGGCCTGCGCATTTTGCAGGTGGCGGCCAAGGACCTCATTAACAAAGCGGCGCCGGAGTTTTTCAGCGGCATCAACGCCTGGATACTCGAAAAACTGAAGCGCGTCGCTGAAACCCACCAGCTCGACCTGACGATGGATGCGGAAATGGAGCTGGCGGGCCAGCGGCGCTCGGTCAACGTGACCGTGATGCCGCTGGTGAGCGTCGAGCAGAAACGCCTTGGCTCAATGATCATGCTGGAAGACATCTCGAGCGAGAAGCGCATGAAGGCCACGCTCGCGCGCAACATGGATCCGCTGATTGCCGAGCAGTTGCTGGCCGCGGGCAACGAAGTCCTCGGCGGCGCCAGCGTGACGGCGACCATCCTGTTCTCGGACATCCGCGGCTTCACGACGATGACCGAGCAGTTGGGCCCGCACGCCACCGTGAGTCTGCTCAACGAATACTTCGAGATCATGGTCGATTGCATCAACCGCGAAGGCGGCATGCTCGACAAGTTCATCGGCGACGCCATCATGGCCGGGTTCGGCATTCCGGTCGCGCATACCGACGATGAAGACCGCGCGGTGCGTACGTCGCTATCCATGATCAGCCAACTCAACGCGTGGAACTTGAAGCGCGCGGGCGAAGGCAAGCCGCCGGTCCTGATCGGCATCGGGCTCAATACCGACGTTGTCGTGGCGGGCAGCATAGGCTCGCAGAAGCGCACCAATTACACCGTCATTGGCGACGGCGTGAACCTCGCTGCGCGGCTGGAGTCTGCGTGCAAGCAGTACGCCGCGCGCATCCTGATCAGCGAGTTCACCTACAAGAAACTACGCGGCACCTACCGCACGCGCGAAATCGACCTCGTGGTGGTCAAAGGCAAGACCAGGCCGGTCGGGGTCTACGAGGTGCTTGATTACCACACCGATGAAACATTCCCCAACCTGATGAACGTGGTGAACCAGTTCAAGGATGGTGTGGAGAAATACCGCGGCGGCAAATGGGATGCGGCAATCAGTGCATTCCGCGAGGCGTTGCGTCTGAATCCCGCCGACAAGCTGTCGGAAATCTATATCGAACGCTGCGAGAAACTCAAACTTGATCCACCGCAGGGTGAGTGGGACGGGGTCTGGGTGATGGAAAAAAAGTAGGCGAGACCGGACGCGGCAGCGCCGGCTCGCCTCGGCGCATACGAGCGGACCTGTCAGGCCGCTCAATTGACGTAAAATCGGACACTATCGCGCCGGCTTACGTCGGCGCATACGAGCGGACCTTGCGGGCCGCTCAATGCGCCGGGGGCGATCTTCCCGGTGACAACGGGTAAGTGAAATCAGGAGGATTCCATGGTAGCTGGCATGTGGCAGTTGGGAAGATGCGCCCAGTGCGGCGCACAGGCGGCAGCTCTTGCCGTCGGGTTTATCAGCACGACCGCATTTGCCGCGGCCTTTCCGGAGAAACCCATACGCGTGATCGTCCCGTTTCCGCCAGGCGGCGGCGCCGATCTCGTGACGCGTTCGACCGCGCCCAAGATGTCGCAGTCGCTCGGCCAGTCGTTCGTCATCGACAACCGCGGCGGCGCGAATTCGAACATCGGCGCGGATTTGGTGGCGAAGGCGCCCGCGGATGGCTACACGCTGCTGACGGCGACGGCCAATCTCGCTATGAATGCGAGCCTGTATCCTAAACTCCCATACGATCTCGTCAGGGATTTTTCGCCGGTCACCACGCTGGCAGTATCGGCATTCGTGATGACCACGCACCCTTCCGTCGGCGCGTCCAACGTCAGCGAATTCATCGCGGTCGCCAAAACGAAGCAACTGAATTACGCATCCAACGGCAGCGGCAGTCCGGCGCATCTCGCCGCCGAGATGTTCAAGTCCACGGCGAAAATCCAGATGGTGCACGTGCCCTATAAGGGCAGCGGGCCGGCGGTGACGGATCTCATGGGCAACCAGGTGCAGGTCATGTTCGGCAGCATGGCGTCCACCTTGCCATTCGTGAAGTCCGGCCGCCTCAAAGCGCTGGCGGTCACCACGCTGAAGCGTTCGGCGGTCGCGCCCGAACTGCCGACGGTGGCGGAATCGGGCTTTCCGGGCTTCGAGATCACGACCTGGTACGGTTACCTCGCGCCAGCACGCACTCCGGCGTCCGCGATCCAGCGCCTCAATGCGGAGACCATCAAGGCGTTGAACGAGCCGGAAGTGAAGAACGTGTTCAGCGTGCAGGGGCTGGAAGTAGTCGGCAACTCACCGCAGGAATTCGCGACCATGATCAAGAAAGACATCGCCAAGTACGCCGAAGTGATCAAGGCGTCTGGCGCGCGGCTCGAATAGAAATACACGATTAAATTACCGCAATCACCAGCGAGGAAATGGCAATGAACGAAATACGCATACTGTCGGCGACCGGCATGCTGGGCTCGGGGTTCCGCGAGGAGACCCTGAAGCGCGCCATGACGCTGAAGCCGGATTTCATCGGCGCCGATTCGGGCTCCACCGATCCCGGCCCGTTCTACCTCGGTTCGAGCGACACCAATTTTTCGGATTCCGCCAACAAGCGCGACCTGCGGCTGATGCTGCTGGCCGGACGCGCGGCGAAGGTCCCGGTCATCATCGGCACCGCGTGCACTGCCGGCAACGACGACCAGCTGGCGCGGCTGGTGGGCATCGCCAAGGACATCGCGCGCGAAGAGAAGCTTAATTTCAAGCTGGCGGCGATCCACTGCGAGCAGGATAAAGGTTATCTCAAGAAAAAACTGCACGAGGGCAAGATCACGCCGCTGTCGAACGCGCCCGAGATCAGCGAAGCGGTGATCGACCGCAGCGCTCACATCGTCGGCATGTGCGGCATCGAACCTTATATAGAAGCGCTGCAGAATGGCGCGGAAGTCATCATCGCCGGCCGTTCGAGCGACACCTCGATCTATTCTGCGATGCCGGTGATGAAAGGCTTCAACCCCGCGACCGTCTGGCACGCCGCGAAAATCCTCGAATGCGGCGCGGCCTGCGTGGTGCAGCGCAAATACCCCGATTGCCTGTTCGTCACGCTCACCAACGACCATTTCATCGTCGAGCCGCCGAACCCGGACTACCGTTGCGATCCGACCAGCGTCGCTTCGCATAACCTCTACGAGAATTCCACGCCCTACGAGTTGGTCGAGCCGTCCGGCATATTGAATACGGTTTCGGCCAGGTACGAAGCGATTTCCGACCGCGCGGTGAAAGTGTCGGGCAGCACGTTCAAGAAGTCCGAGCGCTATACGATCAAGCTCGAAGGCGCCGAGCTCGCCGGCTACCAGAGCATCATCGTCGGCAGCGTGCGCGACCCCATTATCCTGCGCCAGCTCGATTCGTGGCTCGCGGGCATGATCAAGGCCATTAAGGACCGCCTGCTCGCGGTTTTCGGCGCCGACATCGAGAAGAAGTACGACTTCCAGGTGCGAGTGTTCGGCAAGAACGCGACCATGGGCAAGCTAGAGAGCGAAACCGCACTGGGGCACGAAGTTGGCCTCTTGTTACAGTGCACGGCTGAAACACAGTACCTCGCGACCTCCATCATGAAATCGGTCGGTCACATGGCCGTGCATTATCCGGTGCCGGAATGGACCGGCCTCATCACTTCGATCGCATTCCCTTACTCGCCGGCAGAGATTGACAAGGGCGCGAGCTACCGTTTCAACCTGAACCACGTGGTCGAGCCGGCGACGCCGCTCGAGATGTTCAAAATCGATTACGAGAAAGTGTGAGACAACCATGCCCAAACTATGGGAAGTCACCAAACTGATACGCAGCAAGAACGCCGGGCCTTTCGAGCTCACGTTCGACGTCATATTCAAGGACCACGCGACTTACGAAAAAGTGCGCGATGCGAAAACCATCAACGCCGCGTGGTTCGCCAAGACCTACAAGCTGGCGCCTGAAGTCGTGGCGATCATCAATTACGACGCGGCGAGCGCCATCAAGATCACGATCCCGCGACCGACGATATCCGGCGACATCGACGATGCCGACGTCTACGGCGGCCAGCAGTATGGGCCGCTGGTCGGACTTGAAGTGCCGGCGTGACATTGGTCACGTCTGCCGTCTCCATTTGTAATACGGGCGCGATACACTGGCGCTTTGCACACGGGGGCGGGACATGACTTTTTACGTCGAGGCATTCAGCAAGGCAGACAGTGCCGAGAAAGCGTTGCGTCACATCGGCGATTACGAAACGCTGGGCGAAGCCATCGCCGCCGCCAAACGCACCATAGACGGCGCGCTGCTGGCCGAATACACGGGTGGGATGACAGGCGGCGATCTGTATTCGAAGTTTCAGTCTTACGGCGAAATGCCCTGCATATTCCGCAGCGAGGACAAGAC